>JAGPKZ010000051.1 GCA_018053665.1 Prevotella sp. | reverse complement strand
AGGCTTACACGAATGTCCCAAGGGCTATATTTGCTGAAAGCGGTTATTCGGCTTCAGAACTTTACAACGTGTATTACTATTCTTCACAGAACATATTGGATGCTGACTATCTGAAGCTTAGCAATATTTCTCTTTCTTATCACATACCAGCTTCCGTATGCAGAAGGTTGTCTATGCAGAATGCTCGTGTGCAGGTGAATGTGGAAAATCCTTGTATGTGGACACATACCGATCAGGCTAAATACCAGTTGGGTGGTTATAATGCCACAAACTATATGGTAGGTTTATTCCTGAATTTCTAAACTAATAAAACAAGAAAATATGATGAAGACATATATTTCAACCATAATGACTGTTCTTGCGGCAGCTTTGCTGTTTACTTCGTGCAATGACTATCTTAACGAAAAACCCAAGGGGAAGAAAATTCCGGCTACACTTGCGGATTATGAGGCTTTTCTGCGTGACGAGTATGATGTTCACCGAATGGATGCCGGTCAGTCGGCTTATCTGCTCAACGACCGTTACCTCACTAATTCCGATGCAAGTTATTATCCTATGTATGCCGCAAACTACAATTGGGATACAGCTGTAGACCGTGTTTATTATAATAATAGCGACGAGACTACGTATTATGCTGCTTATTCTGGTATCAACTACTGTAATCTTGTCATAGAAAATGCGCCTACGGCAACAGAGGCTACTGATGCCAAAAAAAATGAAGTAGTGGCATATGCCAAAGTGCTTAGGACGATGCATTATTTTCTGTTGGCAAATTATTATGCAGACACTTATCAGAGCAGTAGTGCTGCAGAAACGCTCAGCGTACCTTTGATAACAAGCAGTGAAGTGGGGGCTTCTTACACTCAGGTTACGGTAAAGCAGATTTATAATTTCATGATAAATGATCTGACAGAGGCTATTCCATATCTTCCTGACATGGGCACCACGGTTTTGCATCCTGGCAAGGGCGCTGCATACGCGATGCTGGCAAGAATATATCTGCAGATGATGGATTATACAGACGCTCTGGAATATGCTAACAAGGCTCTTGCCATAAATGACAAACTGATAGACTGGAATGATTTCTATAATGCTAACAAAAGTGTTATAGACGCTGAAAGTTCAGCTCAGACTTCACAGACTCCTCTTGGATTCAACAGCGTGGAAAGTTATAATTTCAACTATGGTAGTAGTTCTTCTGGTGCCAGAATCAATAATATGCCACAGTGGAGAGCAAAAATGTTTGAAGACGATGATATTTATTTCAAGTGTAACTGGAAACTTTATACTGTTGGTTCTGAGACTTATTACCGTGGCATTACAACCGGAACAATCAATTACAACGGTATGCGCACAGTGGAACAGTATCTCATAAAGGCTGAATGTTTGGCACGTGATAATCAGCTGACCGAGGCAATGAATGTTCTCAATACAGTAAGAAAGCATACCGTTAGTACTGATAAGTATGAATCGCTTGCAGCTTCGTCTGTTGCTGAGGCTATAGAGTATATACGCCGAGAAAAGGATAATCTATTGATTTATAGTATCGTTCCTTTTGCTGATGCAAGAAGATATAACACTGAGGGAATATATACTCGCACGTTAAGCAAAGAGAAAGACGGCAAGACCGTGACACTTTCTCCTTCAAGCTATATGTGGACATTCCCGTTCCCTCAAGGAGCTATTAAAAATGCCGGTAATGGCAGTATAACACAGAATGTTGAAAAATAATAATATGAATATAATGAAAAAATTGTCAGTTTTGCTAATTGCCTTTTCTGCCTGTGTGGCAGTGAACGCACAGTCTGTTGTTTCCTTGAATATCAGTGGACTTCCTGATGGCACAGAGATTGAAGCCGTGTATGCCTGCACGCATCAGAGTATAGAACCGGCTGTTGCTGAAGCCAAAGTGATGAACGGTCAGTGTGTTGTCACGGTTCCGATGGATGAACCTCGCTATGTGGGATTTAAGGTCAAGGGTTACAATGGTTATGTTGCTCAGTTAATGACCACTAAGGGTGAAACTCCTAAGATTACTGCTGCTGCTGAAAAAAATGTTACAGACAAGGGAACCTATTATTCTGGTTCTGGTGTCAAAGTTGTCAATAGTCCGCTTGAGGTCGAGTATATAAACAAGATAGATGCCAAACGCAAATATCTGGATATTCTGTATGAAGCTTATCATAATGGATATGCAGATACAAAGAGTCAGGGGTATGCCGCTGCTGAGAAAAGTTTCTTCACAGAAGTCGAAAAGACTTATAAAGCTATTGCTGCCGACAACAAAGATTCGTGGTGGGGACCATTCTCTATGTTGGCTCTGTATTCTTATTTCACAGAGGAAAACACGGCAGACTGGGCACAGTTTTCTACAGAAGCCCAGCAGAGTTACTATGGTCAGTTGTTGAAGAAAAAGATTTCTCCGGAAGGACTGATAGGCAAAGATTACCCGAAGTTCAGTTTCACTGATGCCAAAGGCAAGGTTAATGAAGCTGCCAAGACAGTGAAAGGTAAAAAGATATTTCTTGTTGATTTCTGGGCAAGCTGGTGTGTGCCATGCCGTAAGGAAATTCCTAATTTGAAGAGTATCTATGCTGCCAACAGCAAGAAAGGACTGGAGATAATAAGTGTTTCTATAGACAAGAGTGACGCAGCCTGGAAGAAAGCTCTTGAGAAGGAAAATCTGCCATGGCCTAATGGTATTGACAAGAGTGGTGTAGATGATTTGTATCATGTTCAGGCTATTCCTGCAATATTTATTGTGGATGCAGTAACAGGCAAGGTGATTGGTGAGAACTTGCGTGGTGAAGAACTTGCTGCCAAGATTGTTGATTTGTTGAAGTAAGCATTGCTTTTTGCAAATTAATATAAATAAGGGATGACAATATTGTCATCCCTTATTTTATGCTTGGTATACATATCAACGAATTAGTTATTACGCTTACATAGGTATGCTAGCAGTATGTTAAATGGTACTTTAAATGAGAAACCACCTTATACCAACTGCATGTACGGTGGTGTGATAGATTGGTCAATACAAAAATAGGAGATAAATACCTATAATTAGTATTTACCTCCTTTACGATTTTTTTTAGTGGAAAATTATATTATACCTTGAGCGAGCATTGCTTTAGCAACCTTTAAGAAGCCAGCAACATTTGCACCTTTTACATAGTTAATATATCCATCAGACTCTGTACCATATTTTACACAGTTATCATGGATATCATCCATGATAGCGTGTAGCTTAGCATCAACCTCTTCACGAGTCCATTTAAGACGCTCTGAGTTCTGACTCATTTCGAGACCTGATACTGCAACACCACCGGCATTAGAAGCCTTTCCTGGACAATATAGAATCTTTGCGTCTTGAAACAATTTGATTGCTGCAGGAACTGTAGGCATGTTAGCACCTTCTGTTACTGCGATAATGCCATTAGCAATAAGAACTTTTGCAGCTTCTTCGTTTATTTCGTTTTGGGTAGCACATGGTGTGGCGATATCAGCCTTCTCTGACCAAGGTTTTGCTCCCTCTACATATTTAACTCCGTATTTCTCGGCATATTCCTTGATACGTCCGCGCTCTACATTCTTAAGTTCCATTACGTATGCGAGCTTCTTCTCGTCAATACCGTCTGGATCGTAGATGTAACCGTTAGAATCAGACAAAGTAACGGGCTTTGCACCTAGCTGAAGAAGTTTTTCAATTGTATATTGAGCTACGTTTCCTGAACCTGAAACAAGTACAGTCTTACCTTTAATGTCGATATTACTAGTCTTCAACATATTCTGAAGGAAGTAAACATTACCATATCCTGTTGCTTCTGGACGGATAAGAGAACCACCAAATTCTTGACCTTTGCCTGTAAGGATACCAACAAACTGGTGTGTGAGCTTTTTATATTGACCGAACATGTAGCCAACTTCACGACCACCTACACCTATATCTCCTGCAGGAACATCTTCATCTGGACCTATATGGCGATAAAGTTCTGTCATGAATGCTTGGCAAAAACGCATAACTTCAGCGTTGCTCTTTCCACGCGGTGAGAAGTCTGAACCACCTTTTGCTCCACCCATTGGAAGAGTAGTCAATGAATTCTTAAATGTCTGCTCGAATGCCAGAAACTTCAATATAGAGAGGTTTACTGATTTATGGAAACGAAGACCGCCCTTGTAAGGACCGATACAGTTGTTATGTTGGACGCGGTAGCCCATGTTAGTCTGAACATTGCCTTTGTCGTCTACCCATGATACACGGAATTCAATTAGACGGTCTGGGATGCAAAGACGATCAATAATATTAGCTTTTTCAAACTCAGGATGCTTGTTATATTCATCCTCAATAGTTCCCAATACTTGACTTACAGCTTGAATATATTCAGGCTCGTTAGGAAATCTGTTTTTCAGTTTTTCTACAACTTCTGTTGCTTTCATAATCTTTCTTCTTTTGTTGGTTGGTTTAATTAAGTACTCTATTCCTTTATTATTGCAAAGATATATTTTTTTAGTAATAAAACAAACAAATAGATACCTTTTTTGTTTTAGATATGTAAAAAAGATAGTTTTTAGTGCCTTTGTTGTCTTTTAGTTATATGATACAATATGTTGTTTTATAGATATGGATTATTTATTAGTGGTACGTATGTATAAAAATAAAGTCCGGTATGTTAATACCGGACTTGTCTTTATTTGACGCTGAATATTTTCTTAAATAACTTCTTTATACCGTTTTCTTTCTTTATAGGCTTTACTGTATGCGTTTCAGCAGCAGTACGCGTTGGTTTACTATTTGCAGCCTGTGGATTGTTTCTCTTTTTGTAGTTTCCTTCTACATTTCCACGTCGCTTATTGTATTGAGGCTGTTTTGTCTCATCAATCTTCTTGCGTGGCTCATACTTCTTTTCGCCAGACTGTTGGTCGTCCTTTTTGTATTCACCCTTATTGTTACGTGGTTTATATTCACGTTTATCGTCTGTGGTATAAATGCGTTTCTTCGGGTAATTACTTTTTGGTGCGCCTTCACTTTCAGCATTTGCATAGTTTGCATTGCTGTTTCTTTGTCTGTAGTTTTGTTGTTTCTTATCCTTGTGTGTAGACTGGTCTCTGTCATTTCTTCTGCGGTTCTTTGCTGAAGTTCCACTCTTAGGCTTTCCGTCAGACTTGTACTCAGGTGACTCTCCTAATCCTACAGGTAGAGGAATTTTCTCAACATCTTTCTCTAGGAATTTCTCTATCTGTTGGAAATAGTAAATATCGTCTTCTGATACAAAAGTTATTGCCGTACCAGTACGTGTTGCTCTAGCAGTACGTCCGATTCGGTGAACGTAATCTTCTGCGTCGTGAGGCACGTCGTAGTTGATTACCATTGCAATATCATCGATGTCAATACCACGTGATACAATGTCTGTAGCTACAAGTACATCTAACTGCCCACTCTTGAATTTGAACATTACGTCGTCACGAGTAGCCTGATCCAAGTCTGAATGCATCTCACCGCAGTTGATATGTTTGCGTTGAAGAGCACCTGCAGCCTGCTTTACCTTAATCTTGCTTCCGCAGAAGATGATGACACGCTTAAGGTCACCATTCTTGAATATATCCTTTATGATACCCATTTTCTGAGTTTCATAGCATATATAAGCCATCTGCTTTATTTTCTCGGCAGGTTTGCTGACCGCAAGTTTCAGTTCTACAGGATCCTTAAGCAAAGTTTTAGCTAATCCCTCAATCTTGCTCGGCATTGTAGCTGAAAACATAATTGTTTGACATGTCTTAGGTAGTTTCTGTGCAATCTTTATGATGTCTTCAGAAAATCCCATATCTAGCATTCTATCTGCTTCGTCAAGAATAAAGAACGAAACTTTACTCAAGTCTACATTACCAAGGCTGATGTGGGAAATCAATCGTCCTGGAGTAGCAATAACTACATCAGCTCCAAGTTGCAAACTCTTTATCTCTTGGTCATAACGGTTTCCGTCATTACCGCCGTAAACGGCAACACTGCTTACACCGTTAAGGTAATATCCAAATCCTTGCATAGCCTGGTCTATCTGTTGTGCCAGTTCTCGTGTAGGACTCATAATAAGACAATTTATTGCCTTATCTGGATAACCACCGTCATTTAGTTTACTTAATACAGGCAGTAGATATGCTGCTGTTTTTCCTGTTCCTGTTTGTGCTACCCCTAATACGTCTTTACCCTTTAATATTTCAGGAATACATTTTTCCTGAACAGGTGTGCATTTGTCAAAATGCATATCATATAGAGCGTCAAGGACGTTTTCATTTAAATTTAACTCGTCGAAATACATAAATTTCTTTTTATTAATTTGGTGCCTGTCTGTAGCAAAAATAAGCCACAGCGGCAAATATTACATTTGGTATCCAAGCTGCTATCATTGGTGGTAGGTTGGCGTTTATGGCAAATGTTGATGATACCGTCTGCAACATTATATATATAAAGCTGAGTGCCATACCTATTCCAAGATACATACCCATACCACCTTTGCGTTTTTTTGCTGATAGTGAAAGACCGATTATAGTCAGTATGAATGATGCAAAACTTGCAGCTATTCGTTTGTGATATTCCACCTGATATTGTACTACATTGCTGGAACCACGATCTATTTGTTTTACAATATATTGTTGTAGTTCAGGATTGGTGAATGTTTCTTGTTGTCCCCTTGAATATACTAAGTCGTTAGGTTCCATTTGTATCAATGTGTCTTTTTTAGCTCCGGTCTCTATTTGTTCTCGATACCCATTGAATCGGCGTATTTTGAAATTACTTGCCGACCAGTGATATTTTGAGTCGCTGACAGTATCATATTGGATTTCCATAGCAGTCATGTGGCTGACAAGTTTCTTGTTCTTGAATTTGTCTAAAGAAAATCCATAACCCTTTTTAGCGTTGTTGTCGTAGTGCTGTATATATGCGATTGTACCTCTTTGCACTTGCAGCATAACATTGTCGGCGGCAGTATTTTTCTTTTTGTTTTTATACATCGACTCAAAGTTCTGCCTAATAACATTACTGTGTGGAATAACGTATCCGCTCAAATAAAATGATAACGAAGATAGTAATATACACGAAATCATATACGGACGCATTAGTCGTCTGAAAGATATACCAGTTGCAAGCATGGATATTATCTCACTGTTTCCTGCCAGTTTTGACGTAAAGAAAATTACAGCAATGAAGATAAATAATGGACTGAACAAATTGGCGAAGTATGGAATGAAATTCATGTAGTAATCAAAGACAACAGCTTTTAAAGGCGCATGATATTGACTGAATTTCGCCAAGTTCTCATTAACATCAAATACTATAGAGATACTTATAATCAGGGCAATAGAATAGATATATGTACCAATAAATTTCTTGATGATATACCAGTCTATTCTCTTTATATAGCGTAGTGGATTCAGATATTTCATCCAACGCATCTTATGACATATAAATCTTAAGATTTTACGCAACCACGCAGTATGGCTGTGAAGCCATCTTGTCAGTCTGTGCATCCATGCAGGATGCTTGCCAATCCAACGCAGAAAGCTATATAGTTTATGATGTTTTTTAAGTTTTCTGAATTCCGTCATAATTATTTATAAACGTTGACCTAATTTGTCTATTATAGAGTTTTTCCATGCAACAAAGTCACCTTTCTCAATGTGATTTCTTGCATCTGTAACTAGTCGCAGATAGAATGCCAGATTATGTATGCTTCCTATTTGCATTGCAAGAAGTTCTTTTGCCTTGAACAAATGGTGGAGATATGCCTTTGTATACACTTTGTCAACTTCGCATCCGCCTTCGTCAACAGGTGTGAAATCATTTTCCCATTTTTTGTTGCGCATGTTCATTGTCCCATCGTAAGTAAACAACAAAGCATTGCGACCGTTGCGGGTAGGCATAACACAATCAAACATGTCAACACCTCTCTCTATTCCTTCAAGAATGTTTTGAGGAGTGCCAACTCCCATAAGATAGCGAGGTTTGTCTTTTGGCAGAATCTCGTTAACAACTTCTATCATCTCATACATAATATCAGTTGGCTCTCCAACGGCCAGACCACCAATGGCATTACCGTCAGCACCTTTGTCGGCAATGAATTTGGCAGCTTCGCGTCGCAGGTCTTTATATGTGCATCCCTGAACAATAGGGAAGAGACTTTGATTGTATCCGTAGAGTGGTTCTGTCTCATTAAATCTTTTAAAGCATCTGTCTAGCCACCTTTGAGTCATAGCAAGACTCTTCTTGGCATATTCATAGTCACTTTTTCCAGGAGGACATTCGTCTAGTGCCATTATTATGTCAGCACCAATAACTCTCTCTGTATCCATTACATTCTCAGGCGTAAAGATGTGCTTGCTTCCATCTATGTGTGACTGGAACGTACATCCTTCCTCGGTGAGTTTGCGAATACCTGTTAGTGAAAACACCTGAAATCCTCCACTGTCTGTCAGGATAGGGCGTTCCCATCCGTTGAAGCCGTGCAATCCACCTGCTGCACGGAGTGTTTCCAATCCTGGACGAAGATACAGATGATATGTGTTTCCAAGAATTATTTGGGCATTAATCTGATCGCGCAATTCACTGAAATGTACTCCCTTTACCGTACCAGCTGTACCTACTGGCATAAAGATAGGTGTCTTTATCTGTCCGTGGTCGGTGGTTATCACTCCTGTGCGTGCGTCGCTTGCGTTATCTGTGTGTTGAACTTCAAATGTCATTTGTCTTTTTCTTCTGGGATAGTAAATTCTACTGCATTGTCTACTTTCTCGTCTGTAAGGGCGAAATCCCATACCTGCTGAACATTCTCAACATAATGAAAATCAACACCAATACGATATTTCTCAGGTATTTCTTCAATATCCTTTTGGTTTTCCTTGCACATCACAATGTCAGTTATTCCAGCACGTTTTGCAGCCAGTATCTTTTCCTTTATACCACCTACAGGGAGAACTTTACCTCTAAGTGTAATTTCTCCTGTCATGGCAGTATTCTTTCTCACTTTGCGTTGGGTTATAGCTGATGCAATAGATGTGGCAATTGTTATACCAGCAGAAGGACCGTCTTTTGGCGTTGCACCTTCAGGTACATGAATGTGTATATTCCAGTTGTCGAAAATGCGGTAATCAATATTTAATTTATCAATGTGAGCTTTTACGTATTGTAAAGCTATCATTGCTGATTCCTTCATCACGTCACCTAGATTACCTGTTAGGGTGAGTTTGCCACCCTTACCCTGATTGAGTGATGTTTCGATAAACAATATTTCACCACCAACACTTGTCCAAGCTAAGCCTGTTACTACACCAGCATAGTCATTACCTTGATATATGTCACGGTAAAAAGGTGCTTTACCTAATAGAGTTTCAATCTCGTTTGGAGTAATGTTGCTTTCTGCGACGTAGCCCTTAATTGCTTTCTCGTATGCGATTTTGCGTAAAGCTTTGTTTATTTGCTTTTCTAATTGTCTTACACCGCTCTCACGTGTGTATTGTTCAATAATCCTTTCAAGTGCGGCTTTATTGAATTTTATTTTAGGTCTTATTGTATCAAGACCAGTGTTTTCAAGTTCTTTAGGAAGAAGATGGCGTTTTGCAATTTCAATCTTTTCTTCTGTGATATATCCGCTTACCTCTATTATTTCCATACGGTCGAGTAGAGGGCGTGGAATAGTATTGAGATCATTAGCTGTAGCAATGAACAAAACTTTTGACAAGTCATAGTCCACGTCAAGATAATTATCGTGGAATGCATTGTTCTGTTCTGGATCCAAAACTTCAAGAAGTGCAGATGAAGGATCACCGTTTATGGTGTTTTGAGTAACTTTGTCAATCTCATCAAGTATGAATACTGGATTACTTGAGCCGGCCTTCTGTATACTCTTAATTATTCTTCCTGGCATGGCACCAATATATGTACGACGATGTCCGCGAATCTCAGACTCATCATGTATACCACCGAGTGATACACGCACATACTTACGGCGCAATGACTCAGCAATGCTCTTACCAAGAGAAGTCTTGCCTACTCCAGGAGGGCCATAAAGACATATAATAGGTGATTTAAGGTTTCCACGCAACTGTAGTATGGAAATGTATTCAAGGATTCTCTCCTTAACTTTTTCCATGCCATAGTGTTCTTGGTCCAAAACCTTTTGGGCACGACTTATATTCAAATTGTCTTTAGTGTATATACCCCAAGGTAGGTTTACCATGTTTTGCAAGTAATTAATCAGAACTGAGTATTCCGGACTTTGCGGATTGCACAATTCTAACTTATCAAGTTCCTTGTAAAATACCTTGAAAATATCTAAGTTCCATTTCTTGTTCTTGGCTTTCTCCATTAACTCACGAGTTTCAGGAGTTCCTTCACCATGTCCAAGCTCTTCCTTGATGTTCTTTATCTGTTGTTGTAGAAAATATTCTTTCTGTTGATCATCAATGTCAGTGCGAGTCTTTTGGAAGATATCCTGCTTAAGTTTCATAAGCTGAATATCACGGCTTAGTATCGTCAATAATGACAAAGCACGTTCATGTATGTTCTTTGCCATTAAAAGTCTTATCTTCTCTTTTACCTCCAAAGGCAAGTTTGAGCAAACATAGTTGATAGTCAATACTTCATTGTGTATGTTGTCAAGTGCGAACTGAGATTCATCTGGCATTTCATCACTAAGTGTGATGTAGCTTTTTGCCGTATTGAGTACAGTTTCGTATATTGCTTTGAATTCTTTATCTTTTGCTGGTGTAATATCTTCAGCTAAAGGTGAAACTTTGCCTACGTAATATGGCTTAGTTTTTACTAAATCTTCTAATTGACATCTTCCTAGTCCTTGAATAATGGCAGTGACATTTTTGTCAACCCCAGGCATTTCGACAATTTTAACGATTTTTGCGTAGACTCCTGTAGCATATAAATCCTTGAATGCTGGATTTTCAATATTTTCATCTTCCTGACTGAATATTCCAAATATTGTTTCTGGATTCTTTTGTAGTCGTTTTATT
The DNA here is from genome assembly GCA_018053665.1 of Prevotella sp. Classification (GTDB taxonomy): domain Bacteria; phylum Bacteroidota; class Bacteroidia; order Bacteroidales; family Bacteroidaceae; genus Prevotella. Next base: position 3,381 of record JAGPKZ010000051.1, on the reverse strand, counting down.
AGTTTTACGCTAGGTTCTCTACCTACAAGAACTGGCATAAGTATACCTGGGAATAATACTAGGTTACGTGTAGCAAGAATAGGAATGTCGCCGGCGATGTTTATATCAAGTAGGTTGTTGATATCGCCTTCATAGTCGGCAATCATTTGTATTGATGTAAATTTGTTATTCATTTTTATAATTGATAACTTTTTGGTCTGCAAAGATACATATTTTAATTAGAAATTCTGCAAAAGCGGGAGATAAAATGAACTTAATAATATGTAAATCAGTAAAATGTATAAAATAAATGTGTTTAATATGCGTTATTCTAATTACTGATTATGAGTAATAATATCTTTAAATTCAGACAATTTGATGTCTGCCAGAATTTTGATGGCATGAAGGTTGGCTCAGATGGGGTCATGCTTGGAGCCTGGGCTGAAGGAGGCAGTCGCATCCTTGATGTAGGAACTGGTACAGGGTTGATTGCTTTGATGATGGCACAACGCTTTTCTAGTGCGGAACTGTTGGCTATAGACATTTCAGAGGATGCATTTAAACAGGCTAGTAGAAATGTTGCTAACAGTAAATTTGTTGATAGAATAAAGGTTAAGCATACTTCTCTTCAAGATCTATCAGTAGTAAATCGTTTTGATGCTATCGTGACAAATCCTCCGTTCTTTATTGACTCTTTGAAAAATCCTAATCAAATTAGGAATATAGCGCGTCATACAGATATGCTGTCTTATTCAGACTTGTTTTATTCAGCAAAGAGATTGCTTGCAGATGATGGTAGCTTTTCTGCTATCATTCCCTCTGATTATAAGGATAGATTTGTTAGGGAGGCTTGCTGCTATGGGTTCTTGATTTCTCGGATATTTGGAATAAAAACAGTAGAGCGAAAACCGGTGAAGCGTTATCTGCTGGAATTTAAGCTTAAGAAGACTGATGCCATAGAAACAAAAACGTTCATAATGATGACTCATGATGAACGTTCTGAATGGTATGAAAACTTGGTTTCTGAATTTTATCTATAAATTTAGTCTCCGTTGGATAACTTTGTTTATTGCTAGAATATGTCTTTTCTGTCTATTTATGTCTTTTCTGAAAATGTTAATTTCATTAAATAGATCGGCTGCAGCATTTTGTACAGCATTTGGCTTGCGTAACTTTTTGTCGGCATAAGGATTTACTATAACTTTTATGCCTTTTTCTTTCAGTGTGATTTCTATATCTGGGCCTGTCATCACAGGATCTCCGTCATAGTGTATATATCCAGACTCATTGCGATGTATGCGTAGATGTTTGCACTTGAAAGTCTTTATCTTTGAATTTTTATCCAAAGTCTTGTTAAACATGTCTATGCTTATTTGCGGAGCTTCAATGACATCAAATGGTTCCATTACTATTATATCCATCAAACCATCGCTCATTGATGCCTGGGGGGCTATATATGCGTTATTGCCATATTGTGATGCATTAGCGCATGAAATAAGAAATGCTTTTAAGCGCGTAATGCCTTTTTCATCCTGAATTTCATACGTTTCAGGCTTATATCTAAGCCCCTCTTTTAATACGTTTTCCACATAAGTTATTGGACCACGCTTACCAGATTCGGCGAACTTGTGGCTTACAAAAGCATCGAATCCCATTCCGCAAGTACAGAAAAAAGGAATATCGTTTATTATGCCGTAGTCAAGTTGATGTATTTCGCATAGATTTAGTATCTGTATGGCTTTTGTTATGTTCATCGGCAGCATCAAATGTCGTGCAAGTCCGTTTCCTGAACCGCATGGAATTATACCTAGAGCTGTGTTAGAATTAACGATGGCTCTAGCAACTTCATTCACAGTTCCGTCTCCACCAACAGCTACAGCAATGTCGATATTATCGTCTTTTGCTTTAGATGCTATTATAGAAGCATGTCCGGCATATTCTGTAAGAGCAATCTCATAATCGAATATATCATGGTTGATATATTTATCAATCAAGCTCGGTATACCAGCTTTATTGGCCGTACCGGAGATTGGATTCATTACAAAAATTATCTTCTTTTTTTTCATGAGTTTATTATATGCTGCAAAATTAATAAAATTGTATTATAAATGCGTTCTACCTTTGAATATTTTCACTATTTGGCATATTTCTTATAAAAAATGGAGCATTATTAGTTCTTTTTTGTATCTTTGCAGCCTAAAAATGAATATAAAGTAGTTTACTACACCTAATTAAAATGGGACAGTTACAAGAAAGATACAAAAAATATCGTGAGCCTCAAAAGTTCATGGAGGCAGGAGTGTATCCTTATTTTCGTGCTATAACAAGCAAGCAGGGTACAGAAGTAGAAATGGCTGGTCATAATGTTCTTATGTTTGGTTCTAATGCCTACACTGGATTGACTGGAGATCAGAGAGTTATTGACGCAGCTAAGGCTGCTCTTGATAAATATGGTTCTGGATGTGCTGGTAGTCGCTTCCTTAATGGAACACTTGATTTACATGTTCAGTTGGAAAAAGAACTCGCAGAATTTGTTCATAAAGATGATACTCTTTGTTTTTCAACAGGTTTCTCTGTTAATCAAGGTGTATTGGCACAAGTTGTTGGAAAGGGTGATTATATAATCTGTGATGACCGTGACCATGCAAGTATTGTTGATGGACGTCGTTTGTCTTTTGCTCGTCAGCTTCATTATAAGCACAACGACATGGAAGATCTTGAACGTGTATTGAAAGGATTACCTCAAGAATGTATCAAACTTATTGTTGTTGATGGTGTATTCTCTATGGAGGGTGATCTTGCTAAATTACCTGAAATCGTAGAATTAAAGCATAAGTATAATTGCTCTGTCATGGTTGATGAAGCACACGGTTTGGGTGTATTCGGAAAGAATGGACGTGGAGTTTGTGACTATTTTGGTCTTACAGACGATATTGATCTCATTATGGGTACTTTCTCAAAGAGTTTGGCTTCAATAGGTGGTTTTATTGCTTCTGATAAGGATACTATAAACTATCTTCGTCATACATGTCGTACATATATCTTCAGTGCATCAAATACTCCGGCTGCCACAGCTGCCGCAATGGAAGCACTTCACATATTGCAGCAGGAACCAGAACGCATTGAGCGTCTTTGGGATGTTACTAAATATGCGTTGGCTCGTTTCCGTGAAGAAGGGTTTGAGATTGGTGAGACAGAGAGTCCTATCATACCTCTTTATGTACGTGATATAGAAAAGACATTTATTGTTACTAAGTTGGCTTTTGATGCAGGTGTGTTCATCAATCCTGTTATTCCTCCAGCTTGTGCTCCTCAGGATACTCTTGTTCGTTTTGCTCTTATGGCTAATCATACTAAGGAACAGGTTGAACGTGGTGTTGTCGCTCTTAAGAAGATATTTGT
>JAGPKZ010000050.1 GCA_018053665.1 Prevotella sp. | reverse complement strand
ATAGGTGTGAAAGCATCAGCAAGACGAGTATATTTCTTCATCTCAGCGCGCTCCTCTGGAGTTAGCTTGCGCTCGCGTGAGATATCTTCCAATGCTTTGTAGATATCTACGTAACGAGCTGTCTGATAAAGGAGTGAACGACCAGCGTCAAGTTTAGCCTTCATACGAGACAACATATCATATACTGCAGGGAAGTTGATAATCTTCTGTCCGAACTGAGCACGCTCCTGAGCATAAGCAAGACCCTCATTGTAAGCCTCCTGCTCTACACCTACAGACTGTGCTGCGATACCAAGACGAGCACCGTTCATAAGTCCCATTACATACTTGATAAGTCCAAGGCGAGTGTTACCACAAAGTTCTGCCTTAGCATTCTTATAAACAAGTTCGCATGTTGGTGAACCGTGGATACCAAGCTTATGTTCGATGTGACGAACGTCAACGCCACCGTTACGCTTATCATAGATAAACATAGACAAGCCACGTCCATCCTTAGTGCCATCCTCAGAACGAGCAAGAACCAAGTGAATATCAGAATCACCATTAGTGATGAAACGCTTAACACCGTTCAAACGCCATGTACCATCTGCGTCCTGTGTAGCCTTAAGCATTACGCGCTGAAGGTCAGAACCAGCATCAGGCTCTGTAAGGTCCATAGACATCGTCTCGCCTGCAGCGATACGTGGAATATACTTCTGGCACTGCTCTTCTGAACCAAACTCATAAAGAGTATCGATACAAGACTGAAGTGACCATACATTCTGGAAGCCAGCATCAGCGGCTGACATAACCTCACTGAGCATAGAGAATGTGATGTTTGGCAAGTTAAGACCGCCGTAACGTCTAGGCATTGAGATACCCCAAAGACCAGCCTTACGGGTAGCGTCAAGGTTCTCGAATGTCTTGCTGGCATAAATCATTCTGCCATTCTCAAGATGTGGACCTTCAAGGTCTACACTTTCAGCGTTAGGCTCAACGATATTTGCAGCTACATCTCCTGTAATATCCAAAATACGCTTATAGTTCTCTATAGCGTCTTCGTAGTTTACAGGGGCATCATCGAAATTCTCTTTGTCTGCATAGTTGCGCTCTTTGAGTTCAACGATGCGCTTCATCAGAGGATGATTCAGGTGGAATCCAATCTCTGGATGATCTGTATAATAGTTTGCCATTTTATTATTTACTATTCTGTTTGTAATACTTTATTAGCTTTGGAACAACCGCTTCAACATTACCATTGATGATGTAATCGGCAATCTTATTGATTGGAGCATCAGGATCATTGTTGATAGAGATTATGATACCAGAATCCTGCATACCGGCGATATGCTGAATCTGACCAGAGATACCGCAAGCGATATATACCTTAGGATGAACTGTAAGACCAGTCTGTCCTATCTGACGATCAGAGTCTATCCAACCAGCATCAACAGCGGCACGGCTTGCGCCAACCTCTCCATGAAGTTCCTTGGCAAGCAAGAACAACTGATTGAAACCTTCTTTACTTCCTACACCGTAACCACCGGCTACAACGATAGGAGCACCTTTAAGATTATGTTTTGCAGCCTCAACATGACGATCGAGAACCTTTACAACGAAATCTGTTGTAGGTACATATTTTGCTACGTCAGCATAAACAACCTCATTTTTTGCCTTTCCATCATAAATAGCTTGCTGCATTACGCCTGAACGTACAGTCGCCATCTGTGGACGATGATCAGGGTTAACGATTGTAGCAACGATATTACCACCGAAAGCAGGACGAATCTGATACAACAGACCTTCATAAAGCTTACCAGTCTTCTTATCTTCATAACTACCAATCTCAAGCTGTGTACAATCGGCTGTAAGACCTGAAGTAAGTGAAGAACTTACACGAGGACCAAGGTCACGACCGATAACGGTTGCGCCCATAAGGCATATCTGTGGCTTTTCTTCCTTAAACAAGTTTACCAATATATCAGTATGAGGAGCTGATGTATAAGGGAACAATCCCTCTTCATCAAAAACAAACAATTTATCAACACCATAAGGCAAGATCTGACTTTCTACCTTATCTTTGATGCCAGTACCGGCAACAACGGCTTCAAGTTCTACACCAAGTTCGTTAGCTAGCTTGCGACCCTTAGTGAGCAATTCCTGAGATACCTCGGCAACAGTAGTGCCTTCGATCTCGCAATATACAAATACGTTATTCATAAGTCTACTACTATTAACCAATAATCTTTTCGTCCAATAATTCCGTGATAAGTCCCTCTACATCTGCATCGCAGCCTGTAAGGGTCTTGCTCTCTTTAGCCTGGAACACAATATTCTTTACAGCTTTCACCTTTGTTGGTGAACCGCTAAGACCACACTGTTTTGCATCACCATCAACATCAGCAACAGACCACTGATTAAGGGTTAGATAAGGACGCTCAGCATAAAGCTCTGTCCAAGGTTCGTCACCCTTACGTTCCATAGGGCAAGTAGCATATTTGTATTTCATTACAAGTTTTGCGTTGCATGGACGACAAGGAGTTGCACTTCCGTTTACGGTAATTACAACTGGTAAAGGAGCCTCAACTGTCTCAACACCACCGTCAATATGACGACGGATTGTAGCTTTACCATCTTCTACCTTTATTATTTCCTCTGCATAAGTAACCTGATTAAGTCCCAGCTTCTGTGCTACCTGTGGACCAACCTGTGCAGTATCGCCATCAATAGCCTGACGACCACCTATTACTATATCTACATCACCTATTTTCTTTATACCTGTTGCGAGAGCATAAGAAGTAGCCAGTGTATCAGCACCAGCAAAGAGACGGTCAGTAAGCAACCAACCTGTATCAGTTCCACGATATAATCCCTGACGAATAATTTCGCCGGCACGTGGAGGACCCATTGTGAGAATTCCAACTGTTGAGCCAGGATTCTGGTCCTTCAAACGAAGAGCCTGCTCCAAGGCATTTAAATCTTCAGGATTAAAGATAGCAGGAAGAGCAGCACGATTTACGGTGCCTTCTGCTGTCATTGCATCCTTTCCCACATTTCGTGTGTCAGGTACTTGCTTAGCAAGTACAACGATTTTCAATTTCATAAATTATTATATATAATTGTGTATTTTGCTTCAAAGCTGGTCGCAAAATTACTTATTTTTTATAAGCGGACCAAATAAAACGCTCAAAATCAACCTCTTTGTGCACAGAATGAGCTTTTTGTGCAATAAAAAAAACATGGTTAAAAGGGTGATAGATAACAAGTTATTTATATCATTAAATTGTTGATATAAAGAGTTATAAGCATTAAAAAGGGATGTTTGACTTCACAGTCTTACATCCCTTTATCCTTTAATCAAGAAAATACCATTAATAGATATGTTACAACTTATTATTCCAATATCTTCATAGCATTACGACTGGCCATCCATCAGCAGTCCACTTCAATTTACGCTTCACAAGATGCGGCATTCCATTGTCATGTATTTCATAACCATGAGCAAAAAGATATGTTTGTCCGGAGAAATCGTAAACAGAACAATGGCCTACTGCGGCATAAGTGTTATGGTCACCTTCCAACAGAATACTTCCTCCACCTTGCAACATATCCTTACCGTCTCTGTCAAGATAAGGACCTTTTATATTTTGAGAACGACCCATTGCTATTTTATAGTTACTTTTCATTCCTCGACAACAATAGTCAAACGATACAAAAAGATAATAATATCCACCGTGATGATAGATGAACGGTGCTTCAACGGCATCATCTCCAGGTAAACTATCTGGTAGCGCATTATTCATTCTTTTGCACAGAGTATACCATTCTTCAGGCTGCGCCACAGCATCCATCTCTGTTGTAAGTTTGACTAACTTGATGCCGTTCCAAAATGAGCCAAACGTCATCCAAGGAGTACCATCCCCATCTACGATAACATTAGGGTCTATGGCATTCCATTCGTTTCTGCCTGGAACAGAATTAACGATGCATCCCTTGTCTTCCCATTTATAGCGTGGATCAGAAGGATTCAAAGTTGCATTCTCAGCATGACCTATCGCAGAACGATTCTTTCCAAATGTAGAACAACTGTAAAACAGATGATATTTACCCTGATAGAAAATGATGTCTGGAGCCCATGTATGCCCATTATATCCAGGGACCATCTTCATTGCCCACTGTGGTGCTGCATCAAACACAGAAGGTTCGTCGCGCCATTTGTTCAAGTCGGCAGAAGAATATACCTGTATTCCCTGACCTGTACAATATATATAATATCGGCTCCCATCATAAGCCAGTACAGGATCATGTACAAATGGTGACGTTATACCATCAGCGGCTTTCACTGTCATCAAACAAGAAAGCAAAACGGTATATAAAATCAATAGTCTCTGTTTCATTTTTTAGTCTTCTAGATAAGTATATCAAACTGAATATCAGTTTACCTTTTTACCCCAATATGTCTTTTTACCATTATAACCTGCATAAACGATAGTGGCTTTACGAGGAGAAGCCTCCCAATCTACTTCACGCTGCAGATATAGATTAACTCCATTGACAGTAAGCACTTTATTAGTGGCATCATAACTCCATGTTGCACCTGTCCATGTTCCTGCTGTAACTGTATGATTAGCATCAAGAGTCATTGCCGTTGCAACATCCTGTTTAGCATAATTATAACTCAGGTCTATATGTTCCCAATTGCCTACAAGTTCGCTCTCAGTGATAGCTGCCTGTGGAACTGCGCCATAACGCTCAGGCATCACAACAGGCCAACCATCGCTAGTCCAACGGATACTGCGCACCTGTCCCATCATAATCGCATTACTATATGTGTTTCCACCTACATTAGCCGGGAATCTGCCTTGTGAAGAGAAGAACCAATTACCACTACCGTCATCGAAGACAGCACAATGTGATATTCCTACCCATCCATATCCTTTTGAGAATTTATAAGGATGCGTCACGATTGGATATGCATCACCTCCGTTGTTGGTGACATCAGTGCCATCTATGCCAACATAAGGACCATCGATATTCTTCGAACGTACAACACGTGTATTATATGCGACAGACAGTTCGTCATAAGCCATAAACATATAATAATAACCATCATGATATACAACCTCTGGAGCCTCGGAGCTTTGCCAACGGTTACCCATTTGACGAGTATTAATCAATTTGCCATAAGCTGAAATATCTGTACCCCAAGGATTACCTAATTCCTTTAATGGCATACCAGTAGAGGCGTTAAGTTGAACTGCGGCGAAACCAGAATGCCATGAACCATAAACCAACCAATGTTCACCACTTGATGTGATGATATATGAAGGGTCAATGGCATTATACTTGAAATAGCAATTAGCCCAATCATTAGACTTTACATTGAAATTGAGTCCCTTATCTGATGCGTTTGTGATAACATATCCCTTATCCACCCAACTGCTTACATTGGATGGTGTACTGGTTTCCATCATACCAATGAAAGCACGCTCTGACCACGTGTTATCACCATTGATTGTGCCAGGAACTGTGATAACATAATACATGCGATACAGATTGCCGCTGACACGACGTGCACAAGGTGCCCAGAAACCAAACTGCGTTTCATCACTGAAGTTTACAGTACTGGCAGACAGTCCCATATTAGCACGAATCTCATTTAGTTTGGTTTTAACCCATGAAGGTAGTGTTGACATGGTGACACCCATAAACTCCCAATCGACAAGGTTCTTAGAACGACGACTGAAAAAATGTCCATGTCCTGTATGTGCATTACCATAAGATGCATCCGTCTGATACATATAGTAGTAACCATCATCAGCTTTCACAACAGAAGGATCGTGAACATTAGCGAGATTCCATTTACTACGATTATCCCAACTTGCAATAGACGTATAATCATCATTATATGATGGTGCAACATAATTTGCCAGTTGTTCATCAACTCCAGTTGGCGGTGTCGGTGTTGGTTTAACTTCTTCAGAAGCGTCGCCACCTGAGCAGCCTATTGCAAATAGGCTGCTCAATGACAACAATAGTATATTCAGATATTTCATTTTATATCATCATTTACGATAAGAAGATCTCTTGCTTGCTGCAAGACTTGAATTGAATACCAAATGACAACTGTCTATGGTAAACGCAAAACATAAATCATTTACGTCTACGGTACTCACGCCAAGATAATACTGTATGTAAGTCTTTCCATCAGTTCCTTTCATCACAGCCTGTATATCTGCGGTACCGTTATTACAGTTAGTCACGTAAACAGTTACATTAGCTCCGTTCATAGCAGCTAGCCATGAAGGCCAATCTGTCTGTCCGCCACTGTTTCTTGATGTAGCATATCCATTACCCCAACCATAATTATCAGCACGTACAACCGCATATTCCGAATCTGCTGAATTACGGAGTATCGTTGCGAAATTATTCCAATTCTTTGCCAAACTACTATAATTGGTGAATGATACTGCATAAGTTTTACCGGCAGGAACTTTAATGTTATCTGTAAACACAGTCCACCAAGCACCTGTATTATCTGTCGCTCCAACCGTACCTGGAGTAGGAACAACAAATGTAGATGCTGATTCAGATACCGATATAGAAACATTATCAGTCTTTCCATTTGTCGTACTAACCGTAACGTTGTGAGTACCCGCAGAAGCAGGAACAGAAGAGAACTTAAGTTTGGCATTATCCATTACCGCAGAACTTCCGTCCGCATACGTTGCAGTGACTTCCATACCACTTGGATCAAAAGCCAATGTACGGTCTGTGAGACCGCTTGTCGCTGCAGAATTAAAGAAGTAGTAATTACTTCTGCTCGGAGCCTTTGTAATCTGTATAGATGAAATACTGTTAACAACATTGAACTTTGCATAAGCAACAATAGGTTTTACCGCTGTCTCACCCTTGAAAGTCTTATTGTATATCACGATAAGATTTTTCTCTCCAATCACATCCATATCAGGAATAGCAGAGATATAAAGTTCAGAAGCAGGAATAACCTTCTTCACACCTTCTTCAAATGTAACCTCAGCAGAGATGTTTGACATTGCCTTATCAAGGGTTGTACCTCTTGTCACCTCATCAGGAATATTCTGAAGCACCATTGATACAGGAGCTTTGTCCTTAGCAGATGTAAGTCCGCCTATAGGAACTATATTTGTCTGAAGGAAATCAATATAAGAACCCTCCGGAACAAGGAAGCAACGAATGTTAGTATCAGTAGGATCTGCATTAAGATTAGATAGCTTAAATGGCTGATCATAAGTCTTAGTCACTGTACCATTCGTAATCTTTATTTTAAAAGCACTGCTACTTGTACGGTCAACGGTAATCGTAACCTTTCCACCTAACTTCTGTACGTTTGCATCTTTATTGTTGGCATCAGGAGCGAGCAGCTGTGTACTGTTGGTATACTTGAAATATAGATGATTACCCCACTGAGAATTATACTTGGCTGAATCACCAGTAGCATCAAAACGGTAAGAACCATATTCCTGATATCCAGTACCACCACGGTCAACATCATTTGTGAAGACAATGGCAAAGTTCTTATAATAAGTATCATCACTAGAGTTAATGTTGAGGTTTAACACAGCATTCCACTTCTGTCCGTCAGGAACAACATAATACTTAGAGAAGCTAGACCACCATCCTGAAGAATAGTCACTCTTACCGACCGTGTACACATCTTCCTGCATACCAACCAACACCTCTTCATTTGATTTTTTAGAATTCTCTATTGAGTCTATTTTCTGGGAAATCCAGTCGGGAGCATTCACGCTGTACAAGTCGCCGCCCTCACAACTGGCAAGAGCCAGTAGTCCAAATGCAGCACCACAGAAAATGGATGCTATTTTATTCAGATGTTTCATAATCTTTTATAGATAAATGTATTGTATTATTTCTATTTGCTTAGACTTATAACAGGATGTATTGTCCAACCCTTCTGACTGAAGTAAACAGAATTATCTGTTCCATCGTTAGCAGAATTACCCTTAAGGTTAGGATTGTTGTTAAGCAAATCTTGATAAATAGGAAGGAACTCATGTCCCTGAACATACGAATCGTAAGAACTCTTCAGTTCTTTATCAGTAGCGATGTTAGAATAGCTCACAGGATCCTTTGCATGGTGAATAGAACGGCGGAAAGTTCCGTGTTCTTTCAACTGCTGCAAACGGTCGGCACTGTAGAAGAATCCCCAACGCAAGAGGTCGAAACCACGGCCAAACTCGCAACCGAACTCCTTTGGACGTTCTATATTAGCAATCTGCTCAAACAACTTATTGGCTGTTGAGAAATCAGCAAGTTTCAAGTCGGCAAGATTTGCACGTTCACGAACCTGATTAATCCAATCAATAGCCTGCTGTGTAGGACCGTTGACTTCATTTTCACATTCAGCAGCACGAAGCAACACATCCGAGTAACGCATCATACGCAGGTTTATACCATCATGCAAACCAGTTACCACCTTATTGTATAGACCGGTACGCAGATTGGTAAACTTAGCGATAGGCAAGCCACCATTATTATTGTTTGTTACCACTGTGTCTGCAGCAGTAAGTTTAGAGGTATAGCATGAGTTGCCATATTCAAAACCTTCCCAATCAGACTCATAAGTACCGATCGTCCAATATAAACGTGGATCAAGTTTGCCAGCGGTTGTACGCTCACCTTTGAAAAGTTGATACAACCATGGTGAAGCAGAGATATCAGCCCAACCACCATAAGAACCAGGACCGAAGTTACTTTCTATAGCAGAACCCTGTGTAGCATAAGCACTAGTGTTTACAGGAGTCCACTCATCATCAGTGCCCTGTGAACCATAATCAAGGTACTGAACCTCAAACAGACTCTCAGCATTATTCTCATATTGAGAACCTTCACGGAAGTTATCACCATAGTTTGCCATTAGCTTATATGTTCCGTATTTCTTGCCAATGATGTCCTTGAGCACAGCAAGAGCCTCGCTATACTTATGGCGCTGCATCAGAGCACGGGCATAATACCCAGCTGCTGAACCACATGTGGCACGACCACCAGACCAGTCACCACCCGCATCACGTGAAGGAAGTAAAGTCATAGCCTCCTGAAAATCTTTTTCTACCTGATCAAGCACTCCATCAAAAGTACTATTAGCACCATATAGTCCATCAAGCGTAGAATAATCTTTATAATCTGTTATAAGTGGAGGATTCTGATAATATCCAACAAGGTTATAGTATGACAAACCACGAAGGAACAGCACCTGTCCCTTGATGCGGCGCATATCCTCAGAGAGTTTAGAATCATCACTATTACAACGTGAAAGAGCGAAGTTGCATACATTTACGGTGTAGTACCATTCACGCCAAGACCATGAACTTATTTCATCATTAATAGACTCATTAAGGTCGTCGAAAGGCAGATACCATACCTGTGATGAGTTCCAAGCTTCATCACCACGGCATACATCAATAGTGTAGCCCACACGAGCATAAGAACCTTCCATACGAATATGGTTATAAGCTGCTATAACGCTCTCCTGCAAGTCATCGGCATTAAAGCCAAATGTACCTGTTGTCTGCTGGTTTGGATTCATCAGTTCCAGCTTATCATTGCACGATGTAAATGTGCTTAGACCCAGCAAAAGGGCCAGTGAAATTTTATATAGTTTCATATTGAAAATCCATATTATGTTAGAATGTGAATTGAACACCGCACATATATGTATGTGGGGTTGGGAAAGAACAGAAGTTGTTACCCGGAGTGAATGTACCACCAGCATAGTCAACGTTGTAACCGTGATAACCGGTAAATGTGTAAACATTCTGTGCCGAGATATATGCACGCGCACCAGAAATTATGCCTTTGAACCATTTGTTAGGTAAGTTATACCCAAGTTCAATATTGGCAATCTTCCAATAAGCAGCATTCTGAATCTTGCGAGAGCTGAAAAGATCATTCCATGCCAAAGAGGCGTTGTTTGTTACATAAGTACGTGGAACACTTGAGATGTATGTCTTGCCATCACTAGAATATTGATTGGCATTTAAGATTGATACATCTTTATTTCCCCATCCATAACATGAATTAAGACTGTTATAAATATCGTCTGATACATGATAGTTAAGTGATCCATAAGTAGAGATTGTTAAATCGAAGTTCTTATATTCAAGACGCGCACTCAAACCGAAGTTAACCTTTGGCAGACCACTGCCCAGAACCACTTGGTCGTAACCATCTATTTTACCATCAGGTTTACCATCAGCACCACTGACATCTTTGTATAGACAATCGCCTACATTGGCACCCTGCTGTGTAGCATGATTGTCCAAATCAGATTGTGTACGGGCAATACCTTCGTAAACCCAACCGTAGAACTGGCCTACTTCTTGACCTACGTAAGTAGCATAAGCACCTGTGATATATGAATTAGTACCGAAGCCTAAAGAAGTAACTTTATTTTTGAGTGTACTCAAATTGGCACTAATATCATACTTCAATGGATTGTCATGGTTACGATAGGTAGCCGAGAACTCAAAGCCACTGTTGTCCATAGAAGCGGCATTCATTGTTACACTTGTATTTGAAACACCTGCCTGTGTAGGAACAGGAACTCCATAGAGCAAATCCTCTGAACGGTTTTTGTACCACTCTGCGGTGAACTCAAGGCGGTTGTTGAACATGGCAAGGTCAATACCGACATTGGTTGTTTTCTTCTTTTCCCATGCAATGTTATCATTTACGTAGGTAGATATGGCAGAACCTGTAACAGGTGTATTATTGAAACTGTAAGTCATGTTGTTACGATTCATCGTAGCCATGTATTGGTATTCACCAATATTCTCATTACCAAGCACACCATAGCTGGCGCGGACCTTGAACATATTAACTATATCGTGACTGATTGGGAAGAATTTTTCCTTATCAAAGCGCCAACCTACTGATACAGATGGGAATGTTCCCCATCGAATGTTTTTAGAAAGACGTGAACTACCATCACGACGGATAATTGCAGAAATCAAGTATTTCTCATCATAGTTGTAATTCAGGCGAGCAATATAAGATGCCAATGCATGCTTATACTCATAAGATGAAGAATATGTTTTGGCAGCATTCTGAAGTTGCAGGAAGTAAGGCTCAGAGAAGTTTACACCCCAGCCAGTAAGCGTGTTAGAATTTTCCTCTTCGTATGTCTGACCTAACACAAGATTGATGTTGTGTAGTCCCATAGTGCCATCGTAAGTAAGGGTATTCTCAATCAACGCATCGTTGTATGTACGCTCACCTTTTGTAAGGCGCTCATTACTCTTGTCTAGGTAAACACGGTTACTCTGAATCCATGCAGATATCCATGTGTTGTCCTTGGCGTGTGTAGTACTATATGAAAGATTAATCTTATAATTCAGGTGATGGTTCTTATTGCCTAAGCCCACCATCTTTAATAAGTCTACATCTGCAGAACCAGTACCAACAAAGCGATCGACTACGGTATTACGCTTTAGCAGATTGTTTACCAATAGAGGGTTGGATGCAGATATATCACCATGAATATTATCATAATATACACCATAACCGTATGCATCATAATTATAATTGCTTGCAGAACCCACTTTATCGTCAAGAACCCATGTAGATGAGTCATAAGCCTTGATAGTAGGCTGCATCAACAATGTTCCACGCAGTACGTTAGTAACATCACCATACAATCCCTGAACATACTCTGAAGAGTTAGAAAGTCCCATATTGTCTTGGCTTGAATGTGAGTAAACCATACTGGTACGGAACTTAATAAACTTAGTCTCGAAAGTGTTGTTTGCACGTGCGTTGTAACGCTTGTAGTTTGGTCCAGCACCTTCAAGCGTACCCTTCTGCTCGAAGTAGTCAAGGGCTACATTATATGTGCTGCTATTACTACCACCACTGAAGTTTACATTATGATTCTGTCTGATACCTGTTTTAAACACCTCCTTGAGCCAATCAGTATTGGTATTATCCATAAAATGGTATTTACCAGTATTGGCATCAAGACTGTAACCTCCAGGTAGAGCAGTATTAGAGTTTAAGCAAGCCTTACCAAGGTAATTACTATACTGGTCAGAATTCATTACATCGTAAACACCATCTGAAATTTTATCAACACCAAAGTAGCCAGAGTAACCCACCTTCAATGGTTGGTCTTTCTGACCATTCTTTGTAGTAATGATAATCACACCATTTGCAGCACGTGAACCATAAATAGCACCTGCAGAGGCATCTTTTAGCACTTGGATTGAGGCGATGTCATTAGGAGAGAAGTCACGGATTGAAGTTCCCATAGGTACACCATCTATTACATATAGAGGTGCAGTACTGCCAAATGAACCGATACCACGAACTCTCACTGTTGGATCGGCACCCGGCTGACCATCAGTAGTAATCTGGACACCAGGAACCTTACCTTCAAGCATAGTAGAGATGTTAGAGTTAGACACCTTCTTCATCTCTTCTGCATTTACAATAGAAACGGAACCTGTTAGGTCAGCTTTCTTCTGTGTTCCGTAACCGACGACAACGACCTGATTAAGTGTCAAGTCATTAGGAGTGAGTTGAATCTGATCAATAATTGCCCTACCGCGTACGGCAACCTCAGACTCTTTATAACCAACATAGCTCACTAACAAAACAGCGTTAGCAGGAACATTTAATTGGAAATTACCATCAAGGTCAGTCACAGTTCCTACATTGGAACCTTTAGTCTTGACTGTTGCACCAATAAGAGGTTGTCCATCTTGGTCTACAACACAACTTTTGATCTGAATGATCTGCGTCTGTGTTACTGAAGCGACCATGGGTAAAGGGCTTAAAGTAAGACCTCCCATAAAGGTAAGAACAAACATCACTGAGAATAAATGTTTTCTCATTTTAATTGCTTTTAGTTATTAATGTTAATAGATTTAATGAAAATTAATGTCGCAAATATAGAAAAAGAGTGAAAATACATGGTGGATAAAACAATCTATTAGGTGGACAAATGTGTATTAAGGTGTAATTTCTACATTTATCCAACAATACTATAAGGCTTTGTTTACTAGTATTTTTCGTTAAAATACAATTATGTTATTTTATAAATGCTGTGTGTCGTCACTATATGGTATCATTAACATATATTCTTCTCTCTGAGCATTATAACCATCTTCTAAGAGCATTCTAACGAAAGCAAATAATTAAAAAACTTTTTTAATAGAATCACATTATATATTAATTAGAAAGCTTTATCTTTGCACATATTATAAAAATAAGGAACTGTTTATGCAAAGACACAGACTTACTAAACTTTTTTTAGAACTAAATGAAAAAAAAACATTGTTTTGCTTAGTTTTTTAACTTTCTGAACTGTATAGTTATCATATGAAGCCAAAAACTGATATAGAAAGAATATTCAAGCGATACTACGAGAAGATGTATAATCTTGCCAGATGCATCATATATGATGAGGAAGAATGCAAAGATGTTGTAAGCGATATTTTCTCAAAAATTCTTGATGATAAAATTGTTCTGTTGCCAGAAAGTGAAGAACGATATCTCATGCAATGCGTGCGTTATCGATGTCTAAACATAATCTCACACAAAAGTATAAAACAACAAGTTGTAAACCTGCTGTGGAATGACTATAATGAGATTATGTCAGATGATGATGACAAACAACTTGATAGACTTATGCTGATAATTGACATGTTAGAACCTCCTCTTAGAAAACTGATATTGCAACTTCGCTTCATTCAAGAAATGACTTATCAGGAAATAGCTGATAAAACAGGAGTAAGCAAGGTTACGGTTTACAATCATTTATCTCAGGCAATAGGATTTATAAGAAAACAAATTAAATAAGAAAACAATGGCTAACAATACGATGAAAGAAAAACAAATGATGTTCTTTGACATGCAGGAACATCCTGAAAAATACGATAAGACACAGATAGAAGAACTTCTTGCAGACAATGACATCAAAGCCTTTATCCACGACATGGCTATGACGAAACGTGCTATATTGAAAAAGAACTATAAGAATGTAGATGTGGATAAAGAGTGGAATGAATTTGCATACCAGCACAATATACATCACAAAAATCGTATTAAAGTCGCGATGTCAACTATCATTGTGACATTAATATCTGGCATGGCTTTAGCTACAATTATACATTTGAGCTCCTTTAAACAAGCTAAAACAAAGAAGCTTGACGTAACAACTGTCAGTAATATCAAAAACATGACGAAATCTGTTGTAAAATCACGACCAACAATACCACGCGATACAATAAGCAATAAAACTGTTGTATTTGAGAATACAGAATTAGCATCAATACTAAAACAGATGGCTAGCTACTACCATAAGGAACTTATATTTAATAATGACAATTCACGTCATCTACGTTTATATTTCAACTGGAATAAGAAAGAAGATTTACAGCAAAATATCAAGCTTTTAAATGGATTTAGCCGAATAAACATAACTTGCACAGATAATACAATCACAGTAGAATAAAATCATGAGAAAACTA
>JAGPKZ010000049.1 GCA_018053665.1 Prevotella sp. | reverse complement strand
TTTAATAATACTGAGCATACTGGTTTTGTTGCTTTTAAAGGAGTCAAGACCGACAATATTATTTATTCAATATCCGTAAATGGTGAGAAGTATGAATTTACATTCTATTTCAATTAAGGGAATATTGCTATTTCTTATTTGCCTATTCATAGGTGATAATGTCTCGTATGCAATAATCCTTAATACGACAAAACTAAAAGTTGCCAATGACGGCACCACATTATGCACGCTGCAGTTGCAGCGTGCAATTGATAGAGTCAGTAATAATGGCGGTGGTAGATTGGATGTAACTCCCGGTAAATATCTTACTGGGAGTATTATGCTTAAAAGTGGAGTAGAATTGCATCTTATGAACGGTGCTGTGATTCAGGGTAGTACCAATCCTAAAGACTATTATTCAATAAATGCTAAACCTACAGCAGACAGGCGCAATGATAATTCAAACATTGCGCTTGTGATGGCTGACAATGCCGAGAATATCGGCATTACTGGTAATGGAACTATTGACGGTCAGGGATTGATACTTGCGCTCAACATAGATAGCCTGCATCATAAAGGAGTATTAATTGATACTCATTATAATACAAGACGAATGCGGCCTAGCGAACAGGCACGCCCGAAACTATTCTATTTTTATAAATCAAATAATGTCACTGTTTCTGATTTACAGTTGAAAAATAGTGCATGCTGGGGATTATCGTTCGATCTTTGCAGTAATCTGATTCTTAAAAAGCTGAATATCACTAATCGTGCATACTGGAACAACGACGGTATTGATATTGACGATTGCCAACATGTTAAGATATCAGACTGCGAAATTAATTCTGCTGATGATGCTATCTGTCTGAAATCATATCATGCAAATTCTTCTTGTGTAAATGTAGATATTCAGCGATGTAGCTTGAGGAGCAGTGCTAGCGGAGTGAAGTTTGGTACAGCTTCTTGGGGAGGTTTCAAGAATATTCATGTAGCCGACATAAAGGTCTTTGACACTTTCCGTTCGGCTATAGCCATTGAGAGTGTTGACGGTGGATATGTTGACAGCGTATGCGTTGAAAGGGTTAATGCAATTAATACAGGTAATGCAATCTTTCTAAGACTTGGTCAGCGTGCAGGAGACAAGAAAGGCTGTCTGAAAAACGTTATACTTCGTGATATTACTTGCACTGTACCTTTTGAAAGACCCGATAATAATTATGATCTTCGTGGCCCTGAAGTTGATTTCTTTCATAATCCGTTTCCAAGTAGTATTTGTGGAATGCCCGGCAACAATATACAAAACGTATTGCTTGAAAATATCAACATAGTTTATCCTGGTAGAGCTACAAAGGGAATGGCTTATGTTCCGTTGTGGCGTGCCGATAAAATAGACGAACAAATAAAGTCTTATCCGGAATTCTCGATGTTTGGTGAACTCCCATCATGGGGCTTTTATGTCAGGCATGTTTCAGGAATAACTTTCAATAATGTGAAATTGTCTCTTGCCGATAGAGATTTCCGTCCAGCATTCGTATTTGAAGATGTGGATAAAGTAGTGATGAAAGCTGTTTCATTTCCAGGTGATAAAAACCGACAAATATATTTCGTTGACAAATAACATATCCTATGCGCCGTATTCATTTGCTCATATTATTCTTTATTGCGTTGTCTGTTCATGCGCAATTCACAAAGTTCGTAGATCCTAAGATTGGAAGCGAAGGTCAGGGACGTGTCTTTATCGGTCCGTCTATGCCTTATGGTATGGTGAAACCTGGTCCAGACTGTGTGTCAATGCCAAATGCGGGTTGGGAGAAAATGCCTGAAGCCGTAAAGGGATTCAGTCAGACGCATGTTAGTGGAACTGGTGGAGGACAGAAATATGGCAACATTCTTATCCAACCGTTTAAGGGAACAGCTTTGATGACTGAATATCCTCAGCATCGCAGTGCCGAGACAATGTCGTTGGGATATTATTCTTGTGATTATGAAGAAGGTCCCCATACAGAGATCACCACAAGCGAACGTTGTGCAATCTATCGTTTCAGAAACCTTGACGGCTTATTTGTCGACGCCCATACATTTCTAGGTATTGACACTATTCCTGACAAGCGTGAGGCTCAGCAGTTTGTTGGTAGTGCGATAAAAATAAATGGGGAATATGAAATTACAGGATATTCCACTGTTAGGGGAGGTTGGAACAATGGCGGACCTTACACCGTATATTTCTGTCTTAGAAGTGATGCTCCGTTTAAGAAAAGCATAGCCAAAGATAATAAATATGCATGGGTGATGTTTGATAAATCCACCGTGAATGTGAAGGTAGGAATATCATTCGTTTCAACAGACAAGGCAAGACAGAATATTGTAAGTAGTGGATTTGATGCTCAATTGTCTCATCTACTCAGCACTTGGAATGCCTTGCTCTCAAAGATAAAAATCAATGCTTCTGAATCACAGTCACGCATGTTTTACACTGCACTTTATCATACAATGCTGATGCCAGTAGATAGAAGCGGTGAGAATCCAAACTGGACAGCTGTTCCATATTATGATGATTACTATGCAATATGGGACACCTATCGCACTTCGTCTCCGCTTATAACACTTCTTACTCCGCAAAGACAGCGTGACATTGTCAATTCGCTAATCAATATTTATGATAATGAGGGCTACATGCCCGATGCACGAAGCGGAAACTGCAATGGAAGAACACAGGGTGGAAGTAATGCCGATATTGTAATTGCTGACGCCTTTGCAAAGGGACTTTCGGGGATTGACTATGAACATGCATTCAAAGCAATGATAAAAGATGCCGAAGTGGCTCCAGCTGATGCCGAGAAAGAAGGACGTGGAGGTATTGCCGAATACAATTCATTGGGTTATATTCCTTATGGAATAGACAGGGCTGGAAATAGAACTGTTGAATATAGTTATGATGACTGGTGCATTGCGCAAGTGGCAAAGGGCTTGGGGCACAATGCTCTCTATGCAAAATATCTGAAGCGTTCGGGCAATTGGCATAATCTCTGGCGCAGTGATTATCAGTGGCAGGGAATGCGTGGATTTATCATGCCACGTGGTGCTGATGGTAATTGGTTGGATTCTGTTGTGTGGGGCAAGTCCAAAGTCTATCATCCTCTTATCCCCTATACTCCCGACACTAAGGTTGCACCATGGTATATTCCTTGGTGGGGAACATTCTTCTATGAAGCCCTTTCGGCAGAATATAGTTTGAGTATTCCTCACGATGTCAATGGACTTATTCAGGCTTGTGGAGGTAAGACACAATTTATAAAGCGACTTGACACATTCTTTGATAACAACCATTATAATGTGGCTAATGAACCGAGTTTCATGACTCCTTACTTGTATCACTGGGCTGATAGACCAGACCTTAGCAGTGAGCGCATCAGGCAGATTGTAAAAGATAATTATAGTGATCGTCCCGATGGTCTTCCTGGTAATGACGATAGCGGGGCAATGTCTTCATGGCTAGTATGGAACATGTTGGGACTTTATCCAGTTGCAGGTCAAAATCTTTATCTAGTAGGTTCGCCGCTGATAAAGTCGTATTCCATAGAGTTGCCTAATGGCAGAATTTTGAAAGTTGATGCCAAGTGCTGCAGGTGGAATGCAAAATTCATTACGCATGCTGATATTCTTAAAGGCGGAACATTGCATCTGCCAATTCATAATGTAGTGGCAAAGTCACCGAAAGTGAAAGAAACTGAAAGTAAACGCGCTTTTGAAATATCACCAAATGCGACAACACATCTTTGTAGATTTATACTTAACAGACAGTATCGCAACTGGATTGTGATGTGCGACCTATCAGACAGCGACACGTTGAGGCTTTTATGCAATAATTCGCTTTATTCTATACCAAAAACTGTAGTTGATAATGCAGATGGTTTCTGTTGGTACAGTCCGCAGAAGGGGAGTAATAACTATAAATGCGATGGAACTTTTCTTTTTGTTTCATCTAATGCCTTGCGTGATTTAAAGCGAGATGGTGTTTTTTTATATAATGGAATTACGTGGAGAAAAACCGCTGCTGATGCAAATTCTGTTATCGTAAAGGCTGACGTAGACGGCACGGTGATGAAGATTTCAACATCGACTGAATTGCCGTGGGTGACAGAAATGCACAATAACCCATTGGGAATAGATTGGAATATGGAATTAAATTATTAATTTTGTAACCTAACAATATTATTTCCCTATATGAAAAAGACCCTATCTTTATTTTTGCTGTTTTTATGCATAGTAAGCCTTTCTTATGCTCAGAAGTCGCGTGAGCAGATGGGTGGCGTGTACTACGCTTATCCAACGCCGCAAAATATCAGTTACACAAAGGTTCCTGATGGTTATCATGCTTTCTATATTTCGCATTATGGTCGTCACGGTTCACGTTGGGTAACCTCTGATTCCCGCTATGAATGGGTGAATAGTCAGTTTGCCGACGATTCTAATCTTACAAAGTTAGGAAAGAGTCTTAAGAAACGACTTGCTAAAGTTTGGAATAACGCGAAGGGAAATGGTGGAAAGCTCACAGCTCTCGGTGCTGCACAGCATCGTGGCATTGCCGACAGAATGTATGCTAACTTTCCAGAAGTCTTTAATGGAAACAAAGTCACTGCACACGCTAGTATAGTGGGGAGATGTGTGAAAAGTATGCAGTCGTTCAGCGACGAACTTAATAAACAGATGAAGGGAAAGACAGCTGTTCAACAGACTGCCGATTCTACAGATATGGCTTGGATAGCTTACGAATCACCAGAACTCAAAGCTCTCTCAGCACGAACAAAAGTAAAGGCTTACATTAATGGTCAGCGTTTTACAGCCGCTTTGTTTAAAGACCCTTCAAAGATAGCTGATGCCGACAAATTGATGGGCGAGATTCATACTATTGCGTCAGACATGCAGGATGTGGAACTGAAGGTAAAGTTTGATGATGTGATAAACGATGAAGAATGTCGTGCCGTTTACGAGCAAAACAATGAGCGCATGTGGATTTGTAATGGTCAGTCGCCAGATAACTACGGTGTTCCTTCACGTTCGGCATTCAGTCTTTGGAATGATATTGAGACAAGGGCAGATAATGCTGTTGCCAATGGCGGTACGTCTGCCGACCTAAGATTCGGACACGACACTGCATTATATCATCTAATGTCGCTTCTTGGCATTTCTACCCTTTCAGATGAGCGCGTGGATAAGATGGACGAGGTTGTTCCTATGGCTGCAAACTTGCAGATGATATTCTATACTAACGGCAAGAATGTAATCGTGAAACTTATGCTTAATGAGCATGAGGTGAAACTATTTGGACTGCGCCAAGAAAGTCCTTACTTCCAATGGGAAACATTAAAGAAATATGTACATAAGAGAATGCAGAATACTTTGTTGCATGGACAGATAGAGGCTATAAATACAATGGTGGGAACTGACTTTTCTGTTATCCGCAATGCCGGTGCTTATGGAAATGGTAAGGAGGAACACGGACAGACTCTACCTGCCGCATTTGAACCTAACGGAATGAACTTCTGGACTCCGCAGACGCAAGATACCGAACAGAAATGTCTTGCTCCTTATTATTATGGTGATAAGAAGTTTCAGGGATTCCGCGCAAGTCATTGGATGGTAGGCGGATGCACTCAGGATTACGGTTCTTTCACGCTGATGCCTGAAATGGACGTGCTTCGCCTTAAACCCGAAGAGCGTGCTTCACGTTTCAGTCATGATGATGAAATATCTCATCCTGATTATTATTCAGTGGTGCTGCCAGATGAACATCTGAAGGCAGAAATGACTGGAATGAGCCACACTGCAATGTTCCGTTTTAAGTATAACAAGAGCGGTAAAGCTTATTTTGTGGTAAATCCAAACAGTGACAAGAAAGAGGGATTTGTGGCTGTCGACACAGTGAGAAACTGCATCTATGGTTACAACCCTGTTCATCGTATTTATCAGGGGTGGGGCGAGAAAGCTGGCTTCAGTGGTTGGTTTGCTGTTCAGTTTGAAGATCCTATTGTGGAATACGGTGTTAAGGACACTGTTGCCTACGTTGCTTTCAACGTAAATGAAGGAGACGAGATACTAGCCAAGGCGTCAACGAGTTTTGTTGACATGAAGGGCGTATTCAATAATATTGCTCAAGAAGTTCCACATTGGGAATTTTATGACACTCGTTGCCGTGTTGTCTCATCTTGGCAGAGTAAATTGGGTAGAGTGCTTGTAGAGTCTGCTGATACGGCCGCCGTAAATAAGTTTTATGGTGCTTTGTATCGTGCAAGTTTCCTTCCTCGCGCCTTTAGCGATAAAGACGGTCGCTATCCGTCTTTCGCCGGTGGAAAGAAAATAATGCAGCATTCACTTGGTGCATTTGCGGGTAGACCAATTTATCGCCGTGTTTATCAGGATTTCTCAATGTGGGATACTTATCGTGCACTGTGTCCGCTAAATATAATTATCGACAGTAAGACTGGCGGTTATCTTCAAAGTCTTGTTGACATGTATCAGCAGGGCGGTTGGCTACCAATATTCCCCGCATGGAACAGCTACACAGCCGCTATGATTGGCGACCATTGTAGTGCAGCTCTTGCAGAGGGAATGGTGAAGAATGTTGATGGATTTGATGAGAAAATAGCTTATGAGGCAATGCGCAAAAATGCCTTTGAGAGTCCTAAGACGTTTGATGAATACAAGAACGGAATGGGACGCCGTGCCTTGAAGAGTTATCTGAAGTATGGCTATATTCCTATGGAAGACAGCGTTATGGAGGCTTTTCACACTCACGAACAGGTGAGTCGCACTCTTGAATATGCTTATGATGATTATGCCTTGGCGCAAGCTGCAAAGGTGCTAGGCAAGATGGATGATTACAAACTGCTTATGAAGCGTGCCGCTAACTGGCGAAATGTGATTAATCCTGTCACCGGTTGGGCTGATGGACGTTATATGAATGGCAAATGGCTTGACAATAAGGATATCTTGACTAGAGTTCCTTTCATCACAGAGGGTGCTGCAATTCATTATTCATTCTATGTGCCGCATGATGTTTACGGATTGATAAAGGTTATGGGTGGAAAAGATAAGTATGTGTCTAAATTGGATTATTTATTTGGTATTTCTTCTGCTTTAGGCGATTCTGCCTTCACTAAATCGTATTATTGGCACGGAAACGAACCGTGTCATCAGATTCCTTATATGTATGCTTATGCCGGTGAACCATGGAAGACTCAGCGAATTGTGCGTCACATTTTGGACAATGAGTATCTTGATGTTCCTGGCGGTCTAAGTGGCAACGATGATGCTGGACAGATGAGTGCGTGGTATATGTTCTCTGCAATGGGATTCTATCCTGTTTGTCCTGCTTCGCAATATTACGTAATCGGAACGCCTACTTTCAAAAAAGTCACGATTGGCAACTTTGTGATAGAAACAGAGAACGTTTCAGATAAGAATTTCTATATACAGAGTGCTACTTATAACGGGAAGCCTTATACTCATAACTACATTACACACGAAATGGTTAAAGGAGATGGAGTGTTGAAGTTCGTTATGGGACCAAATCCAAATAAAAATTGGGGTAGCGCAAGCAACGATTGTCCTCCAGACTTAATGAAATAAAGCATTGCAAAAAGACCCTAATAAGGAAAATAAGATTCTGAACAATACTATACAAATAAGCCTTGAAAAGTTGCTCCCAACTTTTCAAGGCTTATTCTTTTTTATTGAGTAAATTCAACGGCGAACGACCGCCACAAAACCTCCTCTAGGCAAACAATTAATTTTAAGAGTTTGCTGGGCGTTTTTAGCTGCGTCAATTGCAAAGCTTCTTCCATCGGGGCCATCTGTGAAAAGCGTAAACGTGTGAGCGTTGGGTGCAAGTTGAGATGGATTGAATGTCAATGTCAGATTTTGGTCGGTTCCATTAATACCTCCCACATACCAAGTATTACCTTTTCTTCGTGCAATAACTACGGAAGTTCCTGGGTATCCGCTCAGGAAACGAGTTTCATCCCATACAGTAGGTAAAGTGGTAAACAATTCTTTTACTTGTGCAGGCAAGGCTGCATAGGTAGAAGGACGGTCTGGATTGTGCAGCAGAGCCGACTCAAACAAAATAGGAAGAGCTAGTTCATGTGCATGCGTGGTGATATGAGGATGTTGCGAATCGGTAAAGGTTCCAGGAGTGTAGTCCATTGAACCTACTATATTTCGAGTAAACGGTAGTGTGGCATTATGGCTAGCAGCAGCATTGGTCATCGTACTATTGTTATTGTACCATTCAGCACCGTAAACCGCTTCGGTCGTCATGAGGTTTGGGTAGGTGCGTTGCCATCCACGAGGTAGCGTAGCACCATGAAAAACCACCATCAAATGATGGCGAGCTGCCGATTTTAAAAGGTCGATACATAGATTCATGTCTTGTGCATCGTCGCCCTTAAAGAAGTCTACCTTGATGCCTTTGACGCCTATCTTTTCCAACCACGAGAATTCTTTTTCTCTTTTATCGGGGTCGTTGAGTCTATAGAAAGGACCTGGAGCCCCATTACCCACCCAACTCATGCTCGAATTGTACCATACCATTATTCCTATCTTCTTCGAGTTTCCATAAGCTACAGCATCTTCTACATTGCCACCATTGCCCATTTCATCCCACTCGGCATCAATCAAACTATAAGGCCAATGCATATCGACAGCCAAATCAATGTATTCTTTCACTCTCTTAAAGTCGCGCGAACCATGATTATAGGCCCAATAAATCCAAGACACACTTCCTGGATGAATCCAATCGGTCTTTTTTAGAGCATTGGGAGCTGCTACATCAGTTACTCTTGTAGACTGAACCAGTGTCGCCAAATCACCAGCAAGCACCACACGCCATGACGATTTCCACTCGGTTCCTTCGGTAGATTGCGAAGGGTCGGCAAACTCCACTTGGTACGCATCTGGTTTGGCTTGGTTGTTCAGTCGCGAGGCACAATGATTGTAGGTGATATTTGATTCGGTGAGGAAGAGAAACTGTCCGTCCGACATTTCCATCAATGCTGGGTAAGCCCATATACGATTGCCTGATCTGTTGGCATCGTATCCAGATGTAGAAAGAGGATAAAAGGCTTCGTAGCTATCTGGAATATACTTCTGCATCCAGCGTTTAGTACCTTCAGTAATAGGATAAACCGTTAAATCTTTCAGAATCTTCTCGTCTTGTGAAGTTTTTACTTGATAGCGGAAAGCCAAACCATCGTTGGCCAGTTTGAAGACCACCGTAAGAACCTGTTTGTTGGCATTGATAAAGTTTAGAGTTTGCTCTGTTTCCGTCTTTTTGATATGTGTTTGTTTTCCTTCAATAAGCGTATAATCAATGACGTTTTTTTTAGTCTTTTCGTTTTCACCCCATTTCAGGAAGTTAAAGTTTTGCAGACTTGTGGTTAGCCCCATCTGAGCTTTCGCTAAAACATTTTGATAGCCCCCTTTTACTTGTTTGCGGAGCGTAAAAACCGGCGTGCCATATTCTTGGCCACCTTTTCTGTCAATACTTACGTTCACCTCCAACTGTCCGTTGGGCGACGTGATTTTCACATCAGCAAATGCCACAGAAAGGCATCCGCTAAAAAGGAATAATAATCCTAATTTCTTTTTTGAAAAAAGCATATTCTTGAACTGTTTTTAAAGTTACAATTTTAAGGTGTCACAAAGTTCGCATTAAAAATTGAAATATTTGTGTCTTTTTATGAGAATTGTAGAAAATAGCAGTTCTATGTTGAACTTGTAAATACAAAATGACACATAGTGAGAAAAACTGAACGGGCACAAAAAAGAGGCTTCGGACTTATCGCCCGCCGCCTCTCTGTAATGTGTATTTGTGAAAACACTGTTTAATTGTTTCTGCCTCCGAATATTCTCAACAGATAAATAAACAGGTTGATAAAGTCTAGATACAAGCTCAATGCACCTGAAAGAGCAATCTTCTGTGAACCCTCGCTCATATCCTGAGCCATTGCAAGTTGTTTTTTAATTCGCTGACTGTCCCAAGCGGTAAGACCAACAAACAGAGCTACTCCAACGTAACTTATGATCAAGTCCATAGTGCTACTCATGATAAACATGTTGACAACAGAAGCGATGATTAGTCCGATAAGTCCCATGAAGAATAGGCTGCCCAGACTCGTAAGGTCTTTCTTAGTGAAATATCCGAAACAAGCCGTTACGCCGAATGTTCCCGCAGTGACAAAGAATGTCTTTATGATTGCGGCAGGAGCAAACATCACGAAGATGTATGACAATGTGGCACCGTTGAGAGCCGCAAATATCGTAAACATGAATGTCGTTGACGCAAGAGAGCGATTAGGCTTCCACGCACTGTTGCTGATTTTCCAAACTAATACGAGTTCGGCAATCATGATGCCCCAAAATACTAGTTTATTGCTGTAGATAACTCTCAGCAGGTTGGGCGATGTAGCGACACCGTAAGCAACCATTCCGCTAATGGCAAGAGCAAACGTCATCCATAGATATACTTTGCGCATCAATGCCGGGAATGCGGCTGAAAGAGCAAAGTCTCTTCCATATTCTTGTTCATTAATTCTTCTTTTCAAATCTTCTACTTCCATAATCTTTATTTTTAGTTAATGCAAAAATAGTACTTTATGTAAACTATTACAAAAACAGTGCCACTTTTTATAGTTTATTTAGTTCCGTTATTTTTCAATAAGACAAACTGCGTAGGCTGACATTCCCTCCTCACGCCCAGTGAATCCGAGTTTCTCAGTTGTTGTTGCCTTAATGGAAATTTGGTCCTCGTCAATGCCCATTACCTCAGCCATGCACTTTATCATATCTGGCACATGTGGATTGATTTTTGGTCGCTCGGCACAAACAGTAGCGTCGATATTCCCTATGTGATAACCCTTGGCTGTAATGAGTTCAACAGTCTTCTTCAATATAATTTTGCTGTCCATATTCAGAGTGGCTTCGCTTGTGTCTGGGAAATGATAACCAATGTCACGCATATTTGCCGCACCGAGAATAGCGTCGCAGATTGCATGAATCAATACGTCGGCATCACTGTGCCCAAGCAAGCCCATAGAGTGGTTAATCTTTATTCCACCCAACCATAAATCACGACCTTCAACAAGTTTGTGAACGTCGTATCCCATTCCTACTCTTATCATTATTTCTTTTTAAATAATTCTTTTATTCCGTCTAAATCAAATGCAAGCGTGAATCTAAGTGTCTGGTCAAGCGGATTACTCTTTGCCGTGGCAATCACGTAGCCTGCATCCAGTGTGAAGGCGTTCATCTTGAAGCCTGCTCCAACGGTGAAATATTTGCGGTTGCCCTTGTTTTCACTTTCGTGATGGTAACCTGCACGCAGAGAGAACTTGTCGTTGTAGGTGTATTCACCTCCCAAACTCCAGTTTACCTCCTGCATCTCTTCCTTGAAACCGCCTGGTGCATCGCTGAAACTCTTGAATATTCCGCTGATGCTCGATACATCGTAATAATCTTTCTGTAGTCGGGCTTCGTAATCAGTGCTCGACTCGTTGTCTCTCTGGACAGGGTGTGTTGGCACAAGCAGTTTGTTGGCGTCAGCTGCAACGGTGAATTTATTGAATTCGTCTAATGGAATCATAAGAGATGCTCCCAGACGCATGTTTGTAGGGATAAACTCACTGTTTTTGTCGCTTCCAAAATTAATCTTACTGCCTATATTTGAGATGTCCAATCCAAGTCCTAATTGGCATTCACGTTGTCCGATGTTGATATAGTTTTGATAATAGGCTGCCAAATCTGCTGCAAAAGCGCTACCCGGTGAAGTATCCTCGCTGTAGTCGTAGGTAAGGTCAGAATAAATCCACCTAACGCCAGCCGCAATAGAGAATTTCTCTGAAAGCATGAGCGAGTAAGCTACGTCAACAGACATTTCATAAGGATTGATAGTCATGTCTCCTGAACCACTTTCAGAACTGCTCATCATCACCTCTCCCATGTTGAAATAGCGCATAGAGGCAGACACTGCACTGTAGTCGCCAATGCGATAGTAACCAGCAATTGTAGCAAGATCCATATCGTTGACAAGCTGGCGCAGCCAAGGTGTATAGTTAAGTGCTATTCCAGCACGACTTATAGTGAATGGATACTTAGCTGGATTCCAATATTGCGAGTTAACGTCAGGATCAGTAGCTGCACCCACGTCGCCCATACCAGCCGCACGTGCATCTGGAGCTATCGTCTGAGACGTTACGGCTGTGCGCACAGGATTGAAAATGTTCGTTTTCTGTGCCAATGCAGACATTGCCGTAAAAATCAGCGACAATATTATAATGTATTTCTTCATATAAAGTCTTTTGTTTGTCCTCTTGTAAGTTTAAACGTCTTTGGCGGTTAATTATTGTCAATCACTATTAGTTTATGCGACTTGCTTACTTTTGAACTTCCTTCAGATGCAATCTTCACACGGTATAGATAAACGCCTGTATGGAGTCTGTTTCCTCCGTCCGTACATAAGTCCCATGTGACGGTGTAGACACTTGAAGTTGGTATGGCTGTTTCGGAATGTCTCCACAGTATTCTGCCACTCATGTCGAATACTTCTATCTCTACGTCCATGTCTGAACCTGTACGGTCGTGGTTGACTATAAATGTGGTCGTGGTTGTTGCAGGATTATTTGATAGAGACACTCCGAAGAGGTTGGGTTCTAGCCTGTTAACTACGTTGAAGTCTAGTTGTGCTGTTGATGAATTGTTGAGAATGTCCCAAGCTCTGAACTGTAGTTTGTGTCTGCCCTCGGTGAGCTCTGGAATATTATAGTATGTGGTTCCACTCTTGTAAGTCCCGAAATCAAAATTGAAATTATCGTTCAAATTATACGTCATAGTGGCATTTCCGTCAATAATGAGTTCAAGGTTGTGGCCAATTCCGCTTCCTGTGACGTTTATTCCGTTTTCATCTTTTACCTGTGCCACGAAATAAGGCGTAGTGTTTACGTTTCCACCGTTCTCAAATGAAGGAGAGTTGAGATAGCAATATATTGCCGGACCAATGGAATCGTTGTCGGCTACATCAGAACCTCCTACCTTGAAATGATCTGAATGACCATTCGCTGTTATTGTCTTATCGTTGTTAACGGCATATAGATTAATTAGTCCTGTTCCATCGCTATAGTTAATATCTTTAGGGACCGCGAAAGAGAAAGCGAACTTGCCTGTTTTTATACTGTCAGCACCATTAAACAATACCTTTGTGCGGTCGTAATATTGAAATGCACTGTCGGCTTCTGTGGCGTCATTAAGTCGACATGTAATCAGTTCTCTTGAATCTCTAACAGTAGCCGTGATAATTCCCGATAGGGCAGTAGCGCCTTCTACGTGTCCCGATATTCTGGCAATGCCTCCACCCTTGAATATAGGTAATGTAGAAGATGTGGTAGAAATACCGTTGATAGAGTCTATCACTATATTTCGACTAGGTCTGTTGAGCGATATTGCAGGGTCGCCAAGCAGTGAATATTGCAGTTTGTTAGTAGTAAGGTCATTACCGCTAATTATCATTTCTGTCTTAGCCAACCTTTGTGCGTCACCGATTGTGTTAGCTTTTCCGTCTGTGTAGCCAAGTACATGGCTAAGGTAAGCCATGTTCAACACTTTATTGTATTTAGCATATACAGTTCGTGTGGTTCCGAAGAAAGCCACAGCGCCGCCATTTGCGTTAAGTACAGCCGCCTCTCCAATTGTTGCGGTAGTTCCGTCAAAAGGCATGATGTCGCATGATGCTGTAATCCATAATGGTAACGCTTGATTATTGAATGTGGCGAAGTCGTTAAGTCCAAGCACTGCCTCATGCGAGATCATGATTTCAGATCCATGGCCTGCATAATCCATTATCAGTGCTCCGGTGGCTTGTTGCTGCTTGATTATCTTCGTTACTTCAGGGTAAGTGTTCCCTGTAGTAGAAGTCTCCCTCTTGTAAGCGTCCCAAATAACCTTCTTAATTACATAACTTGGATACTTCTCTGCCATCATGTCGGCAGCAGTGTTGGCATCGTCCATGTGCAAGTTCTGGTTGCCGTCGTCGCCCATAAACATCAGCGTGTTTTGCCAAGCACCGGCATTTTTGTTGCTCACGTAGTTAATTGTCTTGTCAACCATAATCTTTGCTTCATCAGCTGATGCTACGGGGAATCTTCCTACTGAAATGTCTGGGGTGTCTCTTGTTTGTGGGTCACCACCTTCACCGTCGTCAAGAAGTGCGTAGAAACTATCGTCAACGTAGCAAGTGATGGCGTTGAAAGAGTTTTCGCTTTCGTAGCACAACAGATAATCATCTTTCACTAATGTCTTTGTGTCTGCGGTGAGCATTCTGTTGTCCCATACACAGTCGCCAAACAATAGAAGGTATTTTGGTGTTTCTGCTTTTGTTGACGCTCTGTCGTAGAGCATTTTTAGGTATTTTCGGTAGGCATTTGCATCAGGTGTTCCACTTGAAAATTCATTATACAGTTCGTCAGCCTTAACAATGTTTACGCTTAGCGAGTCGTGAGACTCATGAAAGTTTTTAAGTCTTTCCGCCTGTTCAAGCAGTTTTCCGGATGTAGGAATTATTATCACCATGTCAGCCTGTTTGTCACCATGATGATTTTGATTTGGAATGTTACTTACGTATTCAGGAGAAGAAAATGTTCCGTTGACGATGTTGGGAGCTGCAACTGGAGTGTCCCACGCCATTGAAATGTAATCCAGACGGATAGGACCGCCCGATAATGCTTTTATTATTACAGTGTCCTTATCGCTTACTTTCTTTATCGAATAAGTGTTGCTAGCCTCGTTACCGTTGTCGTAACTTCCCAAAGAAATGTCAAGA
>JAGPKZ010000048.1 GCA_018053665.1 Prevotella sp. | reverse complement strand
GAAACGATGAGATGAAGGGAGTAGGAATTGCTCTTCATAATCTGGCTGGAGACATAAACAAAGTATGTGGGGCTAAGACTGTTTTTACAGATGCTGTTAAGGCTGATGTTGTAGTTGGGACAATAGGTCACTCTACCATAATAGATAAATTTATAAAGGAAGGTAAGATTGATGTCCGTCAACTTCGTGGGAAGAGCGAGAAGTATATCATCACCGTTGTAGGTAGACAACTGGTAATAGCCGGTAGCGACAGACGCGGAGCTATATACGGCATTTACGAAGTGTCTTCGCAGATAGGAGTATCTCCTTGGTATTTCTGGGCAGATGTTCCAATAGAACATCATGATAATATTTATGTAAACAAAGGCACGTATAGCGACGGAACTCCTTCCGTTAGCTATCGTGGACTTTTTCTTAATGATGAGGCTCCTTGTCTCACTTCATGGGTTAAAAACACGTATGGAACAAACTATGGTGATCATAGATTCTATTCACGTGTGTTTGAGTTGATACTTCGCCTTAAAGGTAATATGCTTTGGCCTGCAATGTGGGGATGGGCTTTTTATTCTGATGATGCAGAAAACAGTAAAACAGCCGATGAAATGGGTGTCATTATTGGTACATCACATCATGAGCCTATGGCACGCAATCATGAAGAATGGTCGCGTCACAGAACAGAGTATGGCTCATGGAATTATAAAACAAATGAAGCAACTCTGGATAAATTCTTCCGTGAGGGTATAGAAAGAATAAAAGGTAAAGAGGATGTCGTGACAATAGGAATGCGAGGTGACGGTGATGAGGCTATGAGTGCAGATGCAGATACGAAGCTTTTGGAACGAGTAGTGGCAAATCAGCGTAAAATTATCAGTGACGTGACCGGGAAGAAGGCTTCAAAAACTCCTCAGGTATGGGCTTTGTATAAAGAGGTCCTTGATTATTACGACAAGGGAATGCGTGTGCCGGATGATGTTACCATAATGTTGTGCGATGACAATTGGGGAAATATTAGAAGAGTGCCAAATGCGACAGAAAGGAAACATCCAGGAGGTTGGGGACTTTATTATCATGTGGATTATGTTGGTGCTCCACGAAATACGAAATGGTTGAATGTAACTCCTTCGCAGAATATGTGCGAACAGCTAAAACTAGCATATAACAATGGGATAAATCGAATCTGGATTCTTAATGTCGGCGATCTTAAACCTATGGAATATCCAATATCACTGTTTATGGATATGGCATGGAATACAGATAAATATAAGCCAGAGAACGTTACTGAACATACATTAGCCTTCTGCAAGCAGCAGTTTGGTGAAGAACAGGCTCCTGAAGCTGCGAGAATACTCAATCTTGTATGCAAATACAACGGTCGTGTGACAGCAGAGATGCTAGACAAGAATACATATAATCTTGAAACAGGCGAATGGCAACAGGTGGTTGCACAATATCATCAGCTCGAGGCGGAAGCATTGCGACAGTATATCACGTTGCGTCAAGATCAGCGTGACGCCTACAACGAACTTATTTTATTCCCAGTTCAGGCAATGGGTAATCTGCATTACATGTATTATTCTCAGGCGATGAACAACAGTCTTTATAATAATGATGATCCTGCTGCAAATATATGGGCAGAACGTTGTGAACAGGCTTTTAAGCGTGACTCGATATTATGCGCAGCTTATAATCATGATATAGCCGGAGGAAAATGGAATGGTATGATGACTCAAAAGCATATAGGATATACAAGTTGGAATGATAATTTCCAGCATGAAATCATGCCAAAGGTATATAGAGTCTCTGATATTACGCAAGGTGGTTTCACTTTTAATGGTAATAATGGAGTTGTGTCAATGGAAGCGGAGCATTATTATAGTGCAAAGCCTTCACGTTCTAAGGCTGAATGGACAGTGATACCTTATATTGGACGTACACTCAGTGGACTTACTCTGATGCCAAATACCAATGCCACAGATGGTGCAAGCGTGACATATAGGTTTAGTGTTTCGGATAATAAAAAGGACAGTGTTAAGATTCATGTTGTTTTGAAGTCTACACTTGACTATCTCAATAAGGGGGGACTTTCGTATTACGTTTCTCTTGATAATGGTGAGAAAGTAAAAGTCAACTTCAATGAAAAACTAAATGAACGTCTAGAAAATATATATTCCATATATTATCCAACTATAGCAAAAAGGGTAGTGGAGAGTGTTGTCACTCTTCCTTTAAATAGAGACCTTGATATTCATAACATGGAATTGTTTCCTGTAGACCCTGCAATTGTGTTCGAAAAGATTATTGTAGACTACGGAGGCTATAAGAATACCTATCTGTTTATGAATGAGAGCTATCATAAGAGAAATCGTAATAGATGATTTTCTTTGATTTATGATTAATTTGTTTTTAAAATTCTTATCTTTGCATAAGATATAGCTACATTTGGCATAGCATTCAAGAAAAGTTGATGATTATGCTCTCGTTTTAAGTGCTTTTTGCAATTAATTAATCATAAATCAAAAGAGTTTTTCTATGACGTTGGATTTTATATTACGCTTGTTTGTTGCTGCCTTGTTGGGTGGCATAATAGGTCTTGAACGTGAATATCGTGAAAAGGCTGCTGGACTGCGTACTCATTTTCTTGTTGCGCTTGGTTCAGCTCTCTTCATGATAGTCTCAGCCTATGGATTTGATGGAGCTCTTACAAATTCACAAATGCGTCTTGATGTATCTAGAATAGCTGCACAAGTCGTGAGTGGTATTGGCTTTATAGGAGCTGGTACTATAATATTTCAAAAGAATTCTGTTCATGGACTGACAACTGCTGCTTGCGTATGGGTTACAGCCGCCATTGGTCTTACTTGTGGTGCAGGAATGTATCTTTTGGCAGTGTCGGCAACCCTTTTGGTGCTTATCGGTTTGGAGGCTTTCAACTATTTGTTGAATATTCTTGATAAGAGACAAGAGAACATAAAAGAGGAATGAACGTTACCGATTTTATTAATTTACATAAATCGGAAGATGTGCGTCAGCTTGCTTTTCTTGCTGAAAAGTTTCCCGATATAGATATGCCGTGGGCGCTTGACCAAATTCGTGGTTGGCAGATAGCTCGTAGTAAACTGCCTTCATGGGCAGAGATAGAAGGGATGATATATCCGCCTCATATTTCTATGGAACAATGTTCTAGCGAGTTCACGGCAATATATAAAACTTCTATTTGCAAAAGATTACAATCTGAATTTAGTGATAAGATGCCATTGCTAATAGATCTTACTGGTGGATTTGGAGTTGACTTTTCGTTCATGTGCCGCAATTTTGAGAATGCTGTTTATGTCGAACGTCAACAGCATCTGTGCGATATCGCAAAGCATAATCTTGATTTGTTGGAAATGCGCCATGCTGATGTGAAGTGTGGTGATGGTGTAGAGTATCTGCATGCGATGAAATTAGCAAATGCTGTGATTTATCTTGATCCGGCAAGACGTGATGTTAATGGGGCAAAGACTTACGCCATAGAGGACTGTACGCCTGATGTGGTTGAATTATGCGATGAACTTGTTGAAAAAGCATATGCGGTGATTATAAAGTTGTCGCCGATGCTTGATTGGCATGCTGCTGTGGAAAAACTTAAATATGTTACTGAGGTACATGTCGTAAGTGTTGATAATGAATGTAAGGAGTTGCTTTTGTTAATGCACAAGGATGCAAAACAACCCGTTAAGTTGTTTTGTGTGAATAATGAAGATGTGTTTATTACTACACAAGAGCAGCCCAATGTTTCTGTGTCGCCAATTTCAATTGACGATACCAAATGTCTTTATGAGCCAAATGCGTCTATAATGAAAACGGGATGTTTTAATCAACTTGTCTCACGCTATAATGTATGTAGCATAGGAAGAAACTCTCATTTATTTGTTTCCAACGATGAAATCGATGGTTTTCCTGGTCGTAGATTCCGCATAATGTCAATATCATCATTCAATAAGAAAGAATTAAAACAAAAGTTGAAAGGTATTGAACAGGCAAATATTACGGTGAGGAATTTCCCATTGTCTACAGATCAGTTGCGAAAACGATTAAAAATAAAGGATGGAGGCGATGTCTATATCTTTGCAACTACAGTTTGGAATGACCAACATGCTTTAATAATCTGCAAAAAAATGATGTAAATTTTGGAATGTGCATGATTTTAATTAAATTTGCATGTTTTAAATATAAAAAATAAATATAATGTCATTAGTAAAAATTAAGAAGGTCGAAACAGAGAAGGATTTAAAGGCCTTCATAGAATTCCATTATGACCTTTACGAAGGCAATGAGTATGATGTTCCTAATCTTTACAGCGATGAATTGAAT
Organism: Prevotella sp.; assembly: GCA_018053665.1. Taxonomy (GTDB): domain Bacteria; phylum Bacteroidota; class Bacteroidia; order Bacteroidales; family Bacteroidaceae; genus Prevotella. The sequence continues at coordinate 10,561 of JAGPKZ010000048.1, read as the reverse complement.
ACACTTTCTCCAAGCAAGAATGCTGCGTTTGATTTTTGTGAAGCTCAATATTTTATTGCTTACAAAGACGGAAAGGTTGCTGGTCGTGTTGCGGCTATTATAAATAATAAGGCAAACGAAAAATGGAATAAGAAGTCTGTACGTTTCGGTTGGATAGACTTTATTGATGATATTGATGTAAGTCGTGCGCTTTTAAAAGCTGTTGAGGATTATGGTAAGCAAAAGGGCATGAATGAAATAGTAGGTCCGCTAGGATTTACAGATATGGACCCAGAGGGTATGCTTACATGGGGATTTGATAAGTTGGGCACTATGCCGACGATATATAATTATCCGTATTATCCTGAGCACATTGAGAAACTTGGTGGCTTTGAGAAGGACAATGACTATGTTGAGTATTTCCTTCCCGTTCCCAAAGCTATCCCTGAAAGGTATTCTAAGCTTGCAGAGATGGTAATGACGCGCTATAACTTGAAGATTCGTAAACTCACAAAGAAGGATGTTTATGAAGGCGGTTATGGCCATAAGTTATTTGCTCTTATCAATGATACATATACAGATTTATATGGTTTTGCTGAATTAACTGAGAAGCAGATAGATCAATATGTCAAGATGTATATGCCTGTAGCAAATCTGGATTTCATCACTGTTATCGAGGATGCTGGAGCCGACAATAAGTTGGTTGGTATGGGAATCACGATTCCTTCGCTTTCACGTGCATTGCAGAAATGTCGTCGTGGTAGATTGATGCCTTTCGGCTGGTGGCATATCATCAGAGCTCTAAAGTTCAATAAGACTGACGGCGTAGACTTGTTGCTTATGGGAGTGTTGCCTGAATATAGGGCGAAGGGAGCTAATGCCTTGTTGTTCTATGATTTGATTCCACGTTATCAGGCTGCTGGAATTAAATGGGGCGAAAGCCAGGTGGAAATGGAGTCAAATTCTGGGGTGCAGAGTCAGTGGGGAGGATTTGAACCGGTGAACCATAAGCGCCGCCGTTGCTTCAAAAAAAGTATTTAAGAAACCCTTTCCATTTCGGTTACATTCAGATATGGAAAGGATAAAATAAGTCAAAAATATTAATATGCCAGAAAACGAGAACATAAACGAAGAAATCAACAATCAGGAGTCATTGGTGGAATATACTGATGACAACATCCGACATCTTTCAGATATGGAACACGTGCGCACTCGCCCGGGTATGTATATCGGACGCCTTGGTGACGGTAATCTGCCCGAAGATGGTATATACGTATTGTTGAAGGAGGTCATTGATAATTCAATTGACGAGTTTAAGATGAAAGCCGGAGACCGAATAGAGGTTGATATAGACGAAAATCTTAGGGTCAGTGTGCGCGATTATGGTCGTGGTATTCCACAGGGTAAACTTGCTGAGGCTGTAAGTGTACTTAATACCGGTGGTAAATATGATTCCAAGGCATTTAAGAAAAGTGTTGGATTGAACGGTGTTGGTGTTAAGGCTGTTAATGCATTGAGTTCACACTTTGAGGTGAAATCATATCGTGACGGAAAAGTACGTGAACTCTCGTTTGAAAAAGGTGTAAAGAAGTCTGATAAGACTTATAAATCTGATGATGAGAGTGGTACATCTATTTATTTTGAACCAGACAACACTCTTTTCAAGGGATATAATTTCCATGATGATATCGTAGAGGTCATGCTGCGCAACTATACCTATCTTAACAGTGGACTTACAATCATGTATAACGGACGACGAATAAAGAGTCGTAACGGTCTTGAAGATTTGCTGAATGACAATATGACCAACGATGGGCTTTATCCAATAATTCATATCGCTGGTGAGGACATAGAAATAGCATTTACCCATGCAAATCAGTATGGTGAGGAGTATCATAGTTTTGTGAACGGTCAGCATACCACTCAGGGAGGAACTCATCAGAGTTCCTTTAAGGAGCATATTGCGAAGACAATAAAGGAATTTTTCAATAAGAACTATGAATATACTGATATTCGTAACGGTATTGTCGCTGCGATAGCAGTCAACGTTAATGAACCAGTGTTCGAGAGTCAGACTAAGATAAAGTTGGGCTCTACACAGATGTCTCCTGACGGAGAAAGCATTAATAAGTTTGTAGGTGACTTCATTAAACAGAACGTAGACAACTTCCTGCATATTCATCCTGATGTTGCAGAAGTTATGGAGAATAAAATCAAGGAGAGTGAACGTGAGCGTAAAGCTATGGCTGGCGTGACGAAATTGGCACGCGAAAGAGCGAAGAAGGCTAATATGCACAATCGTAAGTTGCGCGACTGCCGCATTCACTTCTGTGATGTCAAGGATGATCGAAAGGAGGAATCTTCGATATTCATTACCGAGGGTGATTCTGCTAGTGGAAGTATCACTAAGAGCCGTAGCGTAAATACGCAGGCTGTATTCTCATTGCGAGGCAAACCGCTTAACTCTTTTGGACTTACAAAGAAGGTTGTTTACGAGAATGAGGAGTTTAATCTTCTTCAGGCTGCACTTGATATCGAAGACGGACTTGACTCATTGAGATACAATAAGGTTATTGTCGCTACCGATGCCGATGTAGACGGTATGCACATTCGACTGCTGATAATAACATTTTTCCTTCAGTTCTTCCCTGAACTTATAAAGAAAGGACACGTGTTTGTCTTACAGACTCCTTTGTTCCGTGTACGTAACAAGCGTACAAAGATAAAGAATAAGAAAGTTATCGCTGAGGAGGACGCTAAAGTTGTGAAGAAGGAAAAGAAGAGCGATTTCATCACTAGATATTGTTATACAGAAGAGGAGCGACAACATGCGATAAAGGAACTTGGTCCTGAACCAGAAATTACTCGATTCAAGGGTTTGGGCGAGATTAGTCCTGATGAGTTCGTGCATTTCATCGGTCCTGATATGCGTCTTGAGCAGGTTTCTATTCACAAGACAGACCAAGTAGGGAAACTGCTAGAATATTATATGGGTAAGAACTCTATGGAACGCCAGAATTTCATTATCGACAATCTTGTTGTTGAGGAGGATATCCCTGACGAAGAATCGTTGGAGGAAATTTAAAATCATAAAATAGAAGGTTAATAAAAAGAATAATATGAAGAAAACGTTTTTTAAATATTGTATGTATGTGGTAAAACCAAGAACAGTATTATTCTTGCTTTTTAGCCTCCTTACGCTGAATATCTCTGCTCAGAGCATTGACTTCGGAAAAGATAGTCCGCTGCGCAAGTTACAGATTGCAGAAATGGCTATCAGTAACCTCTATGTTGATACTGTTGACGAGAAGAAACTCGTAGAGGATGGTATCCGTGGAATGATAGAGAAACTTGATCCTCACTCAGCATATACCACCGCTGCCGAGACAAAAGAGATGAACGAACCGCTTCAAGGTTCTTTTGAGGGTATCGGCGTTCAGTTTAATATTGTGCAAGATACATTGCTTGTGATTCAGCCTGTAGTAAACGGACCTTCTGAAAAGGTGGGTATCATTGCCGGTGACAGAATTGTGTCTGTTAATGATACTGCTATTGCTGGAGTTAAGATGTCGAAGGAACTGATAATGAAGAAACTTCGTGGTCCTAAAGACTCTAAAGTAAGACTCGGTATCGTACGACGTGGAATACCTGGCATATTGAAGTTTGTCGTTACTCGTGACAAGATCCCAGTAAAAACCATAGATGCGGCATATATTATCCGACCTATGACAGGATATATACGCATAGGTAGTTTCGGAGTTACCACTTACGAGGAGTTTATGGATGCTGTTAAATCTCTACAAAAGCAGGGTATGAAGGACCTTATCCTAGACTTGGAAGAGAATGGAGGAGGGTATCTAATGTCTGCTGTTCAGATTGCAAATGAATTTTTGCATCGTAACGACCTTATTGTTTATACAAAGGGTAGAAACACACAGAAACAAGAATATCGCGCTCAGGGCGATGGAAAACTTCTTGACGGCAAAGTTATAGTGCTTATCAACGAGTATACTGCGTCTGCAGCCGAGATAGTAACAGGTGCTATTCAGGATCAGGACCGTGGAGAAGTTGTTGGTAGACGTTCTTTCGGAAAGGGACTTGTACAGCGTCCTATTGATTTCAGTGATGGCAGTATGATTCGCCTTACCATAGCACATTATTACACTCCGTCTGGACGTTGCATCCAGAAACCTTATAAAAAGGGCCAGCAACTTGATTATGCTATGGATATAGAGAATAGGTTTGAACATGGCGAACTTTATAGTGCCGACAGCATACATTTTTCCGATTCACTTAAATACCAGACTTTGCTCAAGCACCGTACTGTATATGGTGGTGGAGGTATCATGCCAGATTACTTTGTTCCGCTAGATACTACTCAGTACACACGTTTCTTCAGAGAATTGGCAGCCCGCAGTATCGTCATTAATGCCAATCTTAAATATGTAGATAATAACCGTCGCCAACTTAAGAGCAAATATCCTACATTTGGTGACTTCATGGCTCGTTATGAGATACCTGAATCATTCGTGAAGAGTATCATTGATGAAGCTGCAAAACAGAAGATAAAGCCTCGTGATAATAAAGAACTGGAAGCCACATTGCCACAATTGAAGCTTCAGTTAAAAGCTCTTGTCGCACGTGATTTGTGGGATATGAGTGAATATTTCCAGATTATCAATGAGAGTAATCCTATTGTTATGAAAGCCATCAAGTTAATGGTGTCACAATAGGAACGTATAACACTGATAAAGCCACAACTCAAACCATATATTGGTTGAGTTGTGGCTTTATTTGTATATAAGTATTGTTTAGTCTTGTAGCGAAGCTAATATAGCAAGAGCCTTGTTCTCGTTAGCCTCCATGATCTCTCTTTCTCCTGGTCCCTTGTCGTTTATTCCACAAAGGTGCAGTATGCCGTGAATAATCACACGGTTAAGTTCTTCAGTGTATTCTTTACCGAATTTCTCTGCGTTAGTGCGTACAGTGTCAAGACTTATCACCAAGTCACCGCTTATCACGTCATCCTCATCATAATCAAAAGTTATGATGTCTGTATAGTAATCATGTCCGAGATATTCTTTGTTTACTTCCAGAATCTTCTCGTCATCAACAAACATGTATCCTATATCACCTGTTTTTCTGCCATAAGTAGCAGCTACAGCCTTAATCCATTTGTTGGTTAGACGTTTCTTTATCTTCGGCATTTTTACGCCGTCTACATCGTATGTTATCATATCATTAATGCATTAATCTTTTTTCGGTAAGAATTCAGACACATCTTTGCCAAATGATTCCAGTTCCCTTACCATAGAACTGCTTACACTTGAAAGATTAGGTTCAGAGAAGAGCAAGATAGTCTCTATTCCGCTCAGGCGGTGGTTTATATCAGCTTGCTCACGTTCATATTCAAAGTCATTGACCGATCTTACGCCACGCACGATAAATTTGGCACATTCTCGTTTTGCCATATCTATCGTCAGGTCGCTGTATGCTTTTACCTCAATGTTGTCAACCCCTACGTATATGCTTTTTATTTTGTCCACACGTTCCTCTATCTCCTCGGCAGTATGCTTGCTGTTGCTCAACGCTACGGCAATAATCAACTTGTCGAAAAGCGGTAATGCTCTGTCGGCGATTGATTTATGACCTATTGTAAAAGGGTCAAACGTACCTGTGAATAATCCTATTCTCATATATAAGTTTATTTGCTGCAAAATTAATCTTTTATTAAGTTATATGCAAATAATTCGTATTAAATAGCAGTCCTTTCTATTCAAACAGGTCTGCTTGTGTGGTATTACCGACATAAGGATTTCTGCCCAGATGATCGTATGCCAGTTTGGTTGCCATTCTTCCACGGGGTGTTCGCTTAATGAATCCCTCCATGATAAGGAACGGTTCGTATACTTCTTCCACGGTACCAGTATCTTCGCCTATAGCTGTTGCGATAGTGCTGATTCCAACAGGACCGCCACGAAATTTGTCAATGATTGTCAACAATATCTTGTTATCAATCTCGTCAAGTCCGTATTTGTCTATGTTCAGTGATTGCAGGGCCATTTGTGCAATCTCGCCCGTTATAGTTCCGTTGCCCTTCACCTGTGCAAAGTCGCGCATACGTCTAAGCAGAGAGTTTGCAATACGTGGAGTTCCACGGCTACGCAGACTTATTTCCACTGCGGCATCATCCTCTATAGGAACTCTCAGCAGCATTGCGCTTCTCTTAATGATGCGTTGCAGTGTTTTTGGGTCATAATATTCCAGATGCATGTTTATGCCGAATCTGGCGCGCAGAGGAGCAGTAAGCATACCGCTTCTTGTTGTCGCTCCCACAAGAGTGAAAGGATTTAAGTCTATCTGTATTGATCTTGCCGAAGGTCCCTTGTCTATCATGATGTCTATTCTGTAGTCTTCCATTGCAGAATACAGATATTCCTCAACGATAGGCGACAGACGATGAATTTCATCAATGAAAAGCACATCGTTAGGTTCCAGCGATGTAAGTATTCCTGCCAAATCACCAGGCTTGTCCAATATCGGACCGCTAGTTATCTTGAATCCCACGCCAAGTTCATTGGCAATGATATTGCTAAGAGTTGTCTTTCCAAGTCCCGGAGGTCCGTAAAGTAGTGTGTGATCAAGAGGTTCGCCACGATATTTGGCAGCTTCAACGAATATACCGAGGTTTTCCACCACATGTTTCTGACCGCTGAAATCAGCGAATTTAAGAGGTCGTAAAGCGTTTTCAAATTCTTTTTCAGCCGTAGACAAACTATCTTCTCGTATATCAAAATCTTCAGACATTCGTATCTTTTTTTGTTTCTGCAAAGATACTGCAAGCCGAACACAATACAAAATAAAAAATGCGATTTTTTATTTTTATTGTTGAGGCGCCGCGTATCTTATTTAAAGATACTGCAAGCCGAACTGATTACCCAATACAAATGCGATTTTTTATTTTTATTGTTGAGGCGCCGCGTATCTTATTTAAAGATACTACAAGTCGAACTGATTACCCAATACAAATGCGATTTTTTATTTTTATTGTTGAGGCGCAGTGTATCGTCATCATTCTAATCATTTATTGCCAAAAAAGAATAAAATATATGTTAATGCTGTTACGATATAACAGATAATTTTTATCTTCGTATGTATAAAGAGGTTTTGATATTCTTACAATTATATAAATTAATTGTAACATAAATCGTAATATTGCGTCTATGTTATTGTAGGCGCTACAAATGATTATAAACATTTAAAACAAAATTCATTATGAAAAAGATTATTCTTTCTATAGTATTGGCTTTAGCAACAACAGTTTGCACTGCACAAAGCGTAAATGATGTTATCAGTCAGTTCAAAGGCGTAAAAGGCGTTACATGTCTTAATCTTGATAAGACAATGATAAAATTGATGGGACAAGGCAAAGGTAATATGCGTCTTCCGGAAAAAATGCAATTGGGTGCCGTGGTGAACGGCATAGACTCTGTTAAAATACTAACGCTTGAGGATTGTAATGCAAGCATTAAGAAGAAGTTTGCCAACAAAAATATTAACTGGGATAAATATGGATACGAATCTGTTTTGACAAGTAAGGAAGATGGTGAGAACGTTGAAATATTTGGAAAAAAAGATGGTGATGTTTTTAAGGAAATAGTGATACGTGTCGTATCAGGAGATGATGACAATGTGTTGTTGCAAGTATTTGGCAAGATAGATCCGAAGATGTTAAACAACAACAAATAGATTATATAATCCACAATAAATGGAAGCCTCTGAATTCAAACGACTTTTTCTGCCTTGCAGCAACAAATTGTATCTTGTAGCATGGAGACTCACGTGTAACCGTCAGGAAGCGGAAGATCTTGTACAGGAAACAATGTTAAAGTTGTGGACTCAGCGTAATAAGTTGCATGAGTTGAAGAATTCTGAGGCTTTCAGTGTGAGAACTCTCCATAACATTTTTATTGATCAGAATCGTAAGAAACACCTTGCGGAGACAGATTCACCGCCTGAAGAGATGACCCTGAAGGCGAATGAATGCGACGCATCAGAGATGATGCAACAAAAGGAGACGGGTATTATTGTGACAAGACTTATCGCCAAATTGCCTAAACAGCAGCGCGATATAATAACTCTAAAGGATATCGATGATTTCTCTTATGAAGAAATAGCTCAACAGACAGGACTCTCAATGATAAACATAAGGGTACACTTAAGTAGGGCTAGAAAACAAATCAGAGTATGGATAAGATAAAAGATATAATGGATAAATATTGCGAGGCACAGACTTCTGATTCCGAAGAAACGGAAATAAGAAAGATGATAATGGGCGAAGACCCCGAAGTGCCTGATGACTTGGAGGCAAGACTGTCCAAACAGATTGACATGTGGAACACTGTTGAAAAGAAGTCGGTACGTAAAGCCAATATCACAAGCATGCGCTGGATTGCATGTATTGCCGCTTCACTTCTGTTGCTGTTCTCTCTTGGATTTTTTCTGAACCAACGTACTGATGAAGAGGAATATGCAAAGCAGGAAGAAAACTGCACCAATCCTGATGATGCTTATGCTGAAACGGCGAAAGCTCTAAAGACGTTCTCTCAGGCGATGAAGCATGGGGAAGAACTTATGAATAAATAAAAGAATTTGTAAAATAACAGATATAAGATGAAAAGATTTATCATATCATTGGCTTTGCTATGCTGCATGACAATTGCTGTGGCGCAGAATGCCCTGTTTAACAAATACGCAAACACGAAGGGAGTGACTACTGTCACGATAGGAAGTGCCATGCTGCAATTTATGGGAAATGGCAGAGTGGGAGACAAGGATATAAGTAAGATTGCTGGTAAACTGAAAAGTATAAAGGTTTTGGATTGCGAACGTCCGTCAATAGCTCCGATAATATATAAAGAGGCTCAGCAATATTATAGCAAATATAGATATGTTATTGCAATGGATACCAACGAAGATGGTGAGCATACAACAATTTATATGAAAGAATATGGAAAGGGATTAAACGAATTCGCCCTTCTCCAATATGAGAAGAGCGAACTCCAGATTATTAATATATTGGGATATGTAAATCTCAATGATATTAAGGGATTGCAATAATCTTTGTTTTTACTGTCTTTCCCAATTTCTTGTCTTTTACGGTAAGCAGAATGTCACCCTTCTTACCGTTACTCTCTACAATGACAACCAACTTTCCGCTGAACAGTTTCATCTGAGGTTGAGTGAATGATTCAAGGCTTGTGGCATCTCCATTGCATGCTGCCTTGAAACTTCCAGCACCCTGAACGTCAAATGTAAGTTCATCTGAACCGTCAGGAATTAGATTGCCCTTCTTATCTGTTAGACTTATAGTCACAAAAGCAAGGTCGTTGCCATCGGCTTTTATTTCATTACGATCAGCTTTGGCTTCTAATTTAGCAGGTTTTCCGGCGGTACATATAATTTTTTCCTCAGCTTTCTCACCATTGGCTTTGTATGCCACAACCTTTATCTCACCAGGTTCATACTTAACATTGTCCCACATAAGGCGGTAACGGCGAAGCAATTCCATGTTTTCTAGCTGAGGCTTTTCTGCATTTGAGCTTCCTGCAGCAACAGAATAAGACTGCTTAAACTGTTTCCCCTGACTCTTTCCGTTTACAAACAGTTCAGCGCTAGGATAGTCGGTATATACAAATACTGGTGTAACCTGTCCCTCACGACCAGGCCATGTCCAGTGAGGTAATACGTGAAGCGTGTGCTTAGTCTTGTTCCAAAGACTGCGATAGAGATAGAAACGGTCTTTTGCAAGACCTGCTAAGTCGCATATTCCAAAATAACTGCTGCGGCTAGGCCAATAAGTATCATAAGGAGTCGGTTCGCCAAGATAGTCAAAACCAGTCCAAACAAACTGTCCAATGCTGTAACTTCTGTCATCCTGCATTAGGAAATCAGCCTCAGGAAGATTACTCCAACTGCAATATTCAGTATCATAACTAGAACATTGTCCGTCAGGATAAACACCGTTATCGGTAATCTTCACAGGGAACTTATATATTCCACGACTGCTCACCGTAGAGGCTGTTTCAGAACCCAAAATGAAACCTTGCGGAATATTCTTTATGCTTGTATCGTATTTATATACTCTATAGTTGAATCCCGGAACATCCATGACCTTTGCAAATCCGCTGGCGATAGCATTCTCAGCTTTATCCATGCCTTGTGTGACTGGACGTGACGGATCAAGACGATGACAGATGTCTTGTAAGTGACGTGAGATTTCACGTCCTTCTACACTCCCTTGTTCTGGAATCTCGTTTCCGATGCTCCACATGACGATACTTGGATGATTACGATGGTTTAGCACTAGATTTGTAATATCACGATCAGCCCAGTTATCAAAGAATTTGGCATATCCGTTCTTGCACTTAGGATATTTCCACATGTCAAAACTCTCAGCCATAACCATCATACCCACAGAGTCACAAACTTCCATCTGCATTGTAGAAGGCATGTTGTGTGACGTACGAATAGCATCACATCCCATATCTTTCAATATGCGTATCTGGCGAATGATAGCAGC
>JAGPKZ010000047.1 GCA_018053665.1 Prevotella sp. | reverse complement strand
GGCTTCTAATCTGCTAGCTTTTACTTTCATAATATGTATTTTTATTCAACTATATGTTTGCAAATATACAAAATTATGTATTAACTTCCAAATAAATTTGCATAAAAATAAAGCAAAACACGCAAATATATTGTTTTTAGTCACTTTTTAAACATAAATATGCATGTATTGTTGTATATTTAACCGTGTAAGAGTTATGCATTATTCATATTATAACATGTCGTGCATCACCTTATATTAGTTATTGAATTAATTGTTTTTTTTACTTTTAATATAAAATGTTGATAGTTATATTAAAAGCGCTTTCATGTTATAAAAGCTATTCGAAGATTAAAGTATTATATCGCAAAGTAAATAAAATGGCATGAAAAAAGAGAGTGTTAAAGCACTCTCTTCTTTTATAATAACTTTGTATACCTTATATTATATAATTTTTATATAATAATAAAGCGAAAATTTGTCTTATGAATATCTGAGGATTTGTCCTGGACGTACGTGAGATCTAGAGCTTAAGTGGTTTAATTGGCAAATCTTATCAATACTCACACCACGTTTTTTAGAAATAGACTGTATTGTTTCACCAGCCTTAACCTTGTGATAAAGTATTTCTGCACTGTTTTCCTGAATGTGCCCATTATATCTGCCAAGTTTGCCCTCTTGTACAAGGTCACGTGTGTAACCACCGTTACCAATCTTACCACGAATGCGTGTGGCATCAGCAGATTCTCTGTCGTATGTGTTTGAATTATAAACGAAATAGTCACCTGTTACATCTTGATTTCGGAAATCGAACATCAAAGCTGGATTAAGGGCTACTCCGCAAAGGCGAGTCTCAAAGTGTAGATGAGAACCAGTACTTCTACCTGTATTTCCACCCAATCCAATAACTTCTCCTGCTCTTACCGTCTGATTTTCGGAAACTAGTTGCTCTGAAAGATGTCCGTAAATAGTTTCCAAACCGTTAGAATGTCTAATAACAATGTATTTTCCATAGCCTGCAGCTTCATATCTTACGATTCTTATTTTTCCGCTGAATGCAGCGCGAATGGAATCACCGATATAAACCTTAATATCAAGTCCCTTATGTGGGCGTCCCCAACGGCTTCCGAAGTTGCTTGTTACAACTCTGCTTGGGGTTGGCATACAGAAATGTCTTAAATCAATCTTGAAAGAATCTGGCATTTGAGTTGTGCGATGTGCGTATCTGTTGTCCCAATCATTATATAAGTCTGCTGCTGGGGACTGCACTTTTTCTCGCTCAATAATGCTCTTTAATGCCAATGTGTCCACTGCTTTCAACTTGCGGTCTATCGGAGCCTGACGTGCCAAGAGATCTTGACCGTGGGATGGTAATACCGTTAGCGCAAACAATGCGACTATATAGATTTTTTTAACATTTCTTTTTAAATTCATAATCTGATTTTTAGGTTTCATACCACTGATGGATGAATAAAAAATTAATCCAAATGGAATTAACGATGGACGGAAAATGAACACCGTTAAATATCAAAGCGTTACAAAGATAACAAAAATATTTCAAAGTTGTGTCTCTGTTAACGAATTTTATTTCACTTTTAACAATCTGTTTGCTACCGTCGGATAGCAATTCAGCCCTCTAAGAATCAATGTCTGCTATGATATTGCAGTCCAATTTATATTAGTTTTTCTTAACTCTTTTAATCTACTCCAAAGCAGTTTATATTCTATTTTTTCGCATTTAGGGTCATTATCTATTATTTTTTGAGCTTCGTCTCGTGCCATTTGCACTATTTGTCCGTCACGAGCGATGTCTGCAATCTTAAGGTCGAAAGCTATTCCGCTTTGCTGCGTTCCCTCAAGGTCTCCTGGACCACGTAACTTTAAGTCGGCTTCAGCAATTTTGAATCCGTCGTTCGTGTCGCACATTATGTCTATGCGTTTGCGTGTTTCCTCACTAAGTTTGTGATTTGTTACGAGTATGCAGAAAGACTGTTTTGCGCCACGTCCCACGCGTCCTCGAAGCTGATGAAGTTGCGAAAGTCCGAATCTCTGTGCGTCAAGAATTACCATTACAGATGCGTTGGGCACGTTTACTCCCACTTCGATAACCGTTGTGGCTACAAGAATTTGAGTGTCGCCGTTTACGAACATGCGCATTTCCTCTTCCTTATCAGAAGATTTCATTTTGCCGTGCATTTTGCTTATTTTGAACTCCGGAAATATCTCTTTAAGCGATTCGTAGCCGTTTTCTAGATTTTTGAGGTCTGTCTTCTCATTTTCTTTAATCAAAGGAAACACTATATACACCTGTCTTCCTTGGTTTATTTGTTGTCGTATGCCGGTATACAGACTTGTCATCTGTGTATCAAACTTATGTGTTGTGATTATAGGTTTTCTTCCCGGTGGTAGTTCATCTATTACGCTCACGTCAAGGTCTCCGTAGATAGTCATAGCCAGAGTTCTTGGAATAGGCGTTGCTGTCATAACTAGAATGTGTGGAGGATTCTCGCTCTTTGCCCATAATCTTGCTCTTTGTGCCACTCCGAATCTGTGTTGCTCGTCAACGATAGCTAGACCTAGATGTGCGAATTGCACAGTGTCCTCTATAACAGCGTGTGTTCCGACAAGTATCTTAATATTGCCGTTTGCCAGTCCTTCTAAAACATCCTTTCGCCTTTTTCCTTTAACTATTCCTGTAAGAAGTTCCACTCGTATGTCCATTCCTGCAAGAAATTCTCTTATCGTATTGAAGTGTTGTTCAGCGAGTATTTCGGTCGGTGCCATTATGCAAGTCTGAAAATCGTTGTCAATAGCGATAAGCATTGATAACAGAGCCACTAATGTCTTGCCAGATCCCACATCACCTTGCAGCAGTCTGTTCATCTGTCTTCCGTCAGCCATGTCTGCGCGAATCTCGTGCATCACTCTCTTCTGTGCTCCTGTGAGTTCGAATTCTAGGTTGTTCTTGTAAAAATAGTTGAAGTAGTTACCTACGTGTTTGAATATGTAACCACGATACTTGCGTCGGTGGTCACTGGCATATCTCAGGATGTTGAGCTGCACATAAAATAGTTCCTCAAATTTAAGCCTTAACTGTGCATGTTGCAGTTCATCAATACTCTTTGGATAATGTATGTCTCTGAAAGCTTTTTCACGTCCGATGAGATGCAATGGTACGGTTATGAATTGTGGAAGTGTCTCTTGCAAAGAACCTTCTGGGAGTTTTGCTATTAGCGTCTTTGTTATTTTCTCTATAGCACGGCTCGTCATTCCGCAGTTCTTCATCTTTTCAGTAGTAGAGTAATAGGGCTGCATACCCATTTCCGAAAGTTGCAGATCCTCAGTCTTCTCTATCTCCGGGTGAGCGAACTGATAGCGTCCGCCATAGACAGTAGGCTTACCGAAAACAATGTATTCTGTGCCAACTTTATAAGTCTTATATATGTATTGTGTACCACGAAACCATACTAAATCAACAACTCCACGACCGTCTGAGAAATGAGCCACAACGCGCTTGCGTCTTGCGCCCATTGCAAATTCCTCAAAACTAAGTATTTTTCCCTTTATCTGGACGAAAGGCATAGCGCCATTAAGTTCGTTGATATTATATATTTTGCTGCGGTCCACATATTTATATGGATAGTATTCCAGCAGATCACGCCACGTTGTGATATTGAGTTCTTTGCTCAATATTTCCTTTCGTTTCGGACCTACTCCGGGCAGATACATTATGTCTTGATCTAGGATACCAGTCAATGTGTATGAATTTTATTCTTGTTGTGATTTCAATAGAGCTTCTGCTACAATGATGTCAAAAGGCGTAGTAATCTTGATATTCTCACGGTTGCCGTCTACCATTGTGGCTTGGCAGCCTAGAGATTCAACGACTGATGCGTCATCGGTAAACGATTCTTGATATTCGGCATTGTATGCATGCTTCAACAGTTGTATATCAAACACCTGTGGAGTTTGCACAACTCTATAGTCGCTGCGCATAACATTTCTACCACCGCCCTGTTTATCTACATATCTTATCGTGTCAGTAACTGGCATTACAGGAATGGCTGCGAAGTCGTCTCTTGCAGTTTCAAAGCAATTGTCGATGACCTCTTTAGATACTAATGGTCTTACTCCGTCGTGAATTCCGGCAACTCCAATCTCTTCGTCAGGAATAGTAGCTAGTCCGTTTCGTGAAGATTCAAAGCGAGTTTCACCACCATTCACAATGGTGTGGCTTATTATAAAGTTGTGTTCATCGCACAGTTGCTTCCAATACTCCTGCTGACTTTGTGGGAGAACAAGAATAATTCCCAATTTGGGATTGTACTCATGAAATCTCTCAATAGTGCGCATGAGGATAGGTTTGCCACCAATAGGCAGAAACTGTTTTGGAATATCAGTTCCCATTCTCATACCCTTGCCTCCGGCAACAATAATAATGTAGTCCATTGGTTATTTATTCATTAAGTGGGCGTATTGCATCTTTACCTGCAAGTCTTCTGTAGCCTTGTCGCCGATGAAGAAACTTAGAATTTTGTAGGCGTATGGCAATGTTGCTGCAGGGCCTTCACCTGTGATTATATTACCGTCAATCTGGAAAAGTTCGGCAGTATAATCGGCTCCGGTCATATATTTCTCGAATCCAGGTGAGCATGTAGCCTTTCTGCCATTTAGCAGTCCAAGTCCTCCAAGCACCATCGGGGCAGCACATATTGCACCTATTCGTTTACCTTTGTTGTTTTGTTCAAGCAAAGCCTTTTTCAACAAATTATGGTTGTTGAGGTTTGTAGCTCCCGGCATTCCTCCCGGCAAAAGCATCATGTCGGCATCGTCAAAGTTGTTGATGTCTTCAAATTTCAAGTCTGCCTTGATGGTGACGCCATGCGAAGTCTCAACAAGTTCACTTCCAGTAATACTTACTGTTTTAATGTCTACACCTCCTCTTCTGAGGATGTCAACAGGAGCCAGTCCTTCGATTTCTTCGAAGCCGTCTGCCAAAAATTCATATATTTTTGCCATAGTTCTTAATTATTTTCTTTATATTTGCAAAAATAATAATAAAAATTGAAACAACAAAATATTATGTGTGAACGTAAATTAGTATTTGCTGTTTTTGGCAATGAATGCAAGTGTGTCGAGATCGCACCATATATAGAGAGAATAGAGAAGTATATGGACTGTCATAATGCAGACGTGCTAATAGAACCTGTTGATTTCGATAATGCCGACTACGTGATATCCCTTGGTGGTGACGGAACGTTTCTTCGTGCTGCTAGCAGAGTTGGTGACCGCCAAATTCCAATTATCGGCGTAAACATGGGTCGATTGGGATTTCTTGCCGACGTTTTGCCGGGCGAGATTGAACAGACGCTTGATAATGTGCTTGCTGGAAACTATATGATAGAAGACCACACGGTGATTAAAATGGAGACTAATGGGGAACCTATTGTTGGTAGCCCTTTTGCACTTAATGATATTGCTGTGTTGAAACTTGACTCTGCATCAATGATTAGCGTCAGGACACATGTAAACGGTGACTTTCTGGTAAACTATCAGGCTGACGGACTTGTTATATCAACGCCTACAGGCAGCACAGCTTATAATCTTTCTAACGGTGGACCGATAATCGTTCCACAAAGCGGTAGCCTATGTATTACTCCTGTCGCACCACACAGCCTTAACGTCCGTCCTATTGTAATTAATGATACAAGCGTGATAGAACTTGAAGTAGAATCACGTTCCCACAACTTTCTCATTGCTGTGGATGGTCGAAGCGAGAAACTTGATGAAGGTATAAAACTTACTATTAGCAAAGCTTCATATTGCGTGAAAATATTGAAACTTAAAAATCGACGCTATTTTTCTACGCTTCATGAAAAAATGATGTGGGGAGCAGATACTAGACAATAGTCTGCCTCATACAATATCAAAATGCAATGAAATTAAAGAAACTACTCCGCATACCAGATTATAAATACGACACAAAGACACTGCTGAAATGGCTTTGGCGGGCTTGGCGGGGCAATCAGTTGCAAGCTGTGCTTAATGCTTCTATCGGCTTGCTTTCTGTCGGCGTGAGTCTTGCTCAGGTTTGGGCTGTGAAGCATGCCATTGATGTGGCTAGTGGTACGTTGGATGGCAGTATCTATTTGTCAGTTGCTATAATAGCCATTTTCATATTGTGCGATTTTGGACTAAATATTTCAGGAATATGGATAAAGAATATCCTTGGAATTAAGGCGCAAAACAAGATGCAGCAGCGCATCCTTGATCGTATTCTTCACTCGCAATGGCGCGGAAGAGAAAGTCATCATTCTGGAGATGTCCTCAACAGACTAGAGTTTGATGTGAACAATGTTGTTACCTTTCTCACCGAAACTATTCCAAATACTTTGTCGGTGATAGCTATGTTCTTTGGTGCGTTCATCTATCTGTTCTCAATGGATAAGTTCCTTGCAGTAATAGTAATTGCCATATTTCCTATGTTTCTTGCCGTAAGCAAGATTTATGTTGGACAGATGAGACGACTCACCCGTAAGGTGCGCGACAGTGATAGTAAGGTGCAGAGCGTATTGCAAGAGACGATTCAACACCGCATGTTGATAAAAACGCTAGAGAGCGACGACGTGATGGTTGACAGACTTGAAAATACACAGAGCGAACTAAGGCAAAATGTAGTAAAACGCACAAAGTTCAACCTTTTCAGTAATCTTATCGTAAATTTCGGTTTTGCCTTCGGTTATCTATTTGCTTTTCTTTGGGCGGCGCTCAGGATGTCTATGCACACGTTGTCGTTTGGAGGAATGACTGCTTTCCTGCAGCTTGTAAATAAAATACAAACTCCTGCAAGAAGTCTGACTAAGTTAGTGCCTGATTTCGTCAGTGTGTTTACTGCCGTTGAGCGACTTATGGAATTGGAAGAAGATCCACTTGAAGAACAGGGTGAACCGATTGAAATGAAATCGCCTTGTGGAATAAAATTTGAAAATGTAAGTTACGGATATACCGATAAGGATGGAAATGTGATAGATAATTTATGCTTTGATTTCACTCCTGGTAGTTGCACTGCAATCCTTGGAGAGACTGGAGCCGGAAAGACTACTCTTGTACGTATAATTCTAGCATTGCTGCAACCGCAATCAGGTTCAGTCTATATATATAATAATGTAGAATGTCAACCGCTTTCACCATGCCATCGTTGTAATTTGGTTTATGTTCCTCAGGGCAACACGTTAATGAGTGGTACAATCCGTGACAATCTTCGTTTAGGAAAACTAAATGCCACTGATGAAGAAATACAGGATGCGCTTCATAAAAGTTGTGCTGACTTTGTGGAGGAGTTGCCTGATGGTTTAAACACGCTATGTTCTGAACAGGGTGGTGGACTCAGTGAGGGACAAGCCCAGCGCATTGCTATTGCACGCAGTTTGCTACGTGATCGTTCTATAATGCTTTTTGATGAAGCTACGAGTGCCCTCGACCCTGATACCGAGCGCCAACTTCTTCACAACATCCTCTCATGCCATGATAAGACGGTGAT
Source organism: Prevotella sp. (assembly GCA_018053665.1). Classification (GTDB taxonomy): domain Bacteria; phylum Bacteroidota; class Bacteroidia; order Bacteroidales; family Bacteroidaceae; genus Prevotella. The sequence continues at coordinate 7,419 of JAGPKZ010000047.1, read as the reverse complement.
ATTTATAACACACCGTCCGGCAGTAATGAATTATTGCGATCAAACTTTAAAAATAGAGAAAATATAAATATATTTATGTGTCTAAGGCAACTTTTTGCCAAAGTTTCACGTCTAATGAAAGAATATGATTCACTTAAAAGACATTAATAAAACCTACAGTGGAGCGCAGCCGTTGCATGTGCTTAAGGGCATCAATCTTGATATTGAAGAGGGCGAGTTTGTCTCTATTATGGGGGCTTCGGGCTCTGGTAAGTCCACTTTACTAAATATCCTTGGTATTCTCGACAACTATGATAGTGGCGAGTATTTTCTCGGCGATACATTGATAAAAGACCTATCAGAGACTCGTGCTGCAGAATATCGCAACCATATGATAGGATTTATCTTTCAAAGTTTTAATCTTATCGGATTTAAGACTGCCGTGGAAAATATAGAACTACCTCTGTTTTATCAGGGCGTAGGGCGAAAAAAACGTCACCATTTGGCGATGGAATATCTTGAACGATTGGGACTGTTACCTTGGGCGGAACATTATCCTAATGAGATGTCGGGCGGACAGAAACAGCGTGTGGCAATAGCACGTGCACTAATAACCCAACCAAAATTAATTCTAGCCGATGAACCTACAGGAGCTTTGGATAGTAAGACCTCTGTTGAGGTAATGCAACTTCTCAAGCAACTCAATCAAGAAGAAAAAAAGACAATTATCGTGGTTACTCATGAAAGTGGTGTCGCCAATGAAACAAACAAGATTGTGCACATCACTGATGGACTTATCGGTAAGATAGAGGAAAATTTAGATCACCATGCTTCACCGTTTGGAATAAATGGAGTGATGAAATAATACTGATTGCCTATGCGTGATATTATAACTGAAATATGGTCTACTGCCAAGCGTAACAAACTGCGTACTGCGTTAACGGGCTTTGCCGTTGCGTGGGGAATCTTCATGCTTATTTTCCTTCTTGGTGCAGGTAATGGACTTATTAATGCCACCGAACAAAACTCTGGTAAATTTTTAGCAAACTCTATGGTTGTGTATGGTGGAAGAACCTCCAAAGCGTACAAAGGTTTGAAGGAAGGCAGAAGTGTAGCTCTTAACACTAGAGACATGAAAACCACCAACGAAAATTTCCGTGCAAATATTGACAAGATGGGTGCAAGCATTCAGCAGAATGGTGTTAACATTTCTGTTGGTGATAATTATTTCAGTACAACGTTGAGTGGAGTCTATCCAAATGAACAGCAGATCAATAAGATAGAAATGCTTCATGGCAGATATATCAACAACATTGATAACTCCAGTTCAAGAAAGGTTCTTGTTCTAAGTGAAGATCAAGCTAAAGAACTTATGCCGGGACATATTGCCGACCTTATAGGTAAATATGTGAATGTGGGACCGTTTGGCTTTAGAATAGTTGGCGTATATAAGGCTGACCAGAGCGGACAGAATGCTAATGCTTATTCGGCCTTCAATACTGTGCGCACAATATATAATCGAGGTGATTCCACAGATGAAATTTCTTTCTCGTTCCATGGACTGAAGACAAATCAGGATAATGAAGCTTTCGAGAAACGATATAGGGCTAAACTAAACACGAACCATAGGGCAGCACCTGATGATGGTGAGTCAATATGGTTGTGGAATAGATTTACCCAGTCTATGCAAATGGCTACGGGTACAAGTGTAATCCGTACTGCTTTGTGGGTTATCGGATTGTTTACGCTGTTGAGTGGTATTGTGGGAGTTTCAAATATCATGCTAATAACGGTAAAGGAACGCACACGTGAGTTTGGTATTCGTAAGGCTATAGGCGCAAGTCCTTGGTCAATATTGCGGCTTATTATTATAGAGAGTATCATCATCACAACTTTATTTGGCTACATTGGAATGCTCCTTGGCATTGCTGCAAATGAATACATGGATGCTACAATAGGACACATGAAGGTGGATTCCGGTTTGTTCACGGCAACCATGTTCGTAAACCCAACAGTGGGACTTGATGTTTGTATAAACGCCACATTGGTAATGATTATAGCTGGTACGATAGCGGGAGTTATTCCTGCACGCAAGGCGGCTAAAATAAGACCTATCGAGGCATTAAAGGCAGAGTAATATGAGATTGGACTTTGATACATACAAGGAAATCCTTGATACGCTGACGCGCAACAAGAGCCGTTCGTTTCTTACCGGATTCGGAGTGTTCTGGGGCGTGTTTATGCTTGTGGGACTTATTGGTGGCGGTAGTGGACTGAAAGAAATTCTATCAAATAATTTCGAGGGCTTTGCTACCAATTCGGCAATAATCTTCGCACAGCCTACCACAAAAGCTTTTGATGGTTATCGCAAGGGGCGTAAATGGAATATGGATTATAGCGATGTTGACAGGTTGAAGGCACAGGTGCCGGAACTTGACATTGTAACGCCTATGCTTAGTGGTTGGGGCAGTAATGTGACTTTCAAAAACAAAAAATCATCTTGTTCTCTTAAAGGTTTGCTTTCTAACTATGCAAAGGTTGAGTCTCCCAAGATATATTATGGCAGATATCTCAACGAAATGGATATGCAACAGCATAGAAAGGTGTGCGTACTTGGAAAGAAAATCTATAAGAATCTCTTTCCTGGAGGCGGTAATCCTTGTGGACAACTGGTGAGAATAGACTCGATCTACTATTGTGTCGTTGGTGTAGACTACAGTTCTGGAAACATGAGTATCAATGGTCGTGCAGAGGAGAGTGTTGTTATTCCGCTCACGCTTATGCAGCAGGCTTATAATTATGGTAATCAGGTTCACCTAATTTGTGTAACGGCCAAACGTGGAATAAAGATGAGCAAAATCACGCAGAAAATGAGAGACGTGATTGCACGTTCACATTCTGTGGCTCCCTCTGATGAGAAGGCGATAACGGTATTTAATACTGAGGTAATGTTTGGAATGCTCGACAATTTATTTTCGGGAGTAAACTTCTTAATTTGGCTTGTCGGCATTGGAACTCTTTTTGCAGGTGCCATCGGTGTTTCCAATATCATGATGGTCACAGTGCGTGAACGAACCACGGAAATCGGAATTCGACGTGCGATAGGTGCTACGCCAAAGAGTATTCTTGGACAGATTATCAGTGAGAGTATTCTTCTAACTTCTGTAGCCGGTATGAGCGGTATATTTTTCGCCGTAATGATTTTGCAGTTGGCAGAAATGGCTAGTACCACAGATGGTATTGTTACTTCACATTTCCAAATCGGCTTCTGGACAGCCTTAGGCGCAGTCGTGATTCTTAGTATACTTGGTGTACTTTCCGGATTGGCCCCTGCTTTCAGGGCAATGTCAATCAAACCGGTTGACGCCATGCGTGACGAATAATAAAAAATAAGAAATAAGAAATCAAGCATAATAATATATGAAAAAGTATTTTAAGTTTATTGTCGCAGGCTTTATAGCTTTGCTTTTTATAGGAACATTTGTATTCCTTTGGGCTAAGTCACGTCCACAGGCTGTGGAATATGACGAGTTTACGCCTACCGTGAGAGATATCAGAAAGACAACAGTCGTTACTGGAAAAATTGAACCTAGGAACGAGGTCAACGTGAAACCGCAGATTAGCGGTATCATTACCCAACTGATGAAGATCGCTGGAGAGACTGTTCAGGCTGGCGAGATTATAGCAAAGATAAAAGTTATCCCTGATATGGGACAGCTAAGTAGTGCGCAGGCTCGTGTCCGTCTGGCTGGTGTAAATATAAAGCAGACGAAGATTGACTATCAGCGTGAAAAAGTGCTCTTCGATAAGGGACTTGTAAGCGCAGACGAATACGACAAGATTCGTCAGTCTTATAATCAGTCACGAGAGGAAGTAAAGGCTGCCGCTGATAATTTGGAAGTTGTTCGTGATGGAGTTTCTCGCAGTAATGCCAATACCAGTTCTACGCTCATACGTTCTACAATCAGTGGACTTGTGCTAAATGTTCCGGTTAAAGTCGGAAATACCGTGATATTGAGTAACACGTTTAATGATGGAACAACTATTGCCACGGTTGCTAATATGAACGATCTTATATTCCGTGGAAATATTGACGAAACTGAAGTCGGTAGTCTTGTTACAGGAATGCCAATGAAAATTACAATTGGTGCTTTACAGGATGAAAAACTTGAAGCTAGTCTTGAATATATTTCTCCTAAGGCAGTAGAGAGTAATGGTGCTAATCAGTTTGAATTAAAGGCAGCTGTTCGTGGAGTTGCTGGCAACAAGATCCGTTCAGGATATAGTGCCAATGCCGAGATAGTACTTGCTCAGGCAAATAATGTGTTGTCTGTTCCTGAAAGTGCGATCGAGTTTCAGGGCAATGCCACCTATGTTTATGTCGTTAAAGTAAAAGGCAAGGACAAAACTTATGAGCGTCGTCGTGTCGTTACTGGTCTTAGTGATGGTATAAACATCCAAATAAAGAGTGGCATCACGTTGAAGGATAAAATACGTGGCCCAAAGAAGGTTGCAGATACACCTGACGAATCAGAAGACAAACAGTAGATTATAATTCGTAAATATATAAATTCTAGTAAACTTTTAAAGAGTTTACTAGAATTTTTGTTTATAGTCAATTTATTATATTTCTGTATTTCTACACATTTAATTAGGTCGGTTTCCCCTAAGCTTTTGGTTCTTTGTCAATTTAAGAAGGAATATCCTCAATAACCCTATTCCGGCTAAAGACAATGTGCTTAACTACAGAAATCCCCTCTAAGCGTTTTTTAATAAATAGCTACGCAGCTACGTTTATGCTTGAAAGTCCCTTGTTTACAGGCGTTGTTGAAAATAAAAACAAAAATATTAGCTACGGTAAGCTACGTACTAGCTACGTAATTAATAGCCGTTATAACGATAAAACGTAAAATAGAGCGTAATTCAAGCTGATTTTGTATCATCACAACGCAAGGTTGTCTTTAAGCACAATTTTTCCCATATAGGAATGGATATTTTTGATTGTAGAATTGAAAACATTATAACGCAAATAGAACAGGATAGTGATTAGGGCCTAATCACTCCCAGTTCCTTCGTAAACTGCAGAGTGATTAGGCCCATATCACTCAGTCGCATATCATACTTTCAAATTCATTCTATCGTGTCTATATGTTTATGGAGCTGATTTTGTGAATTATCCATGCTGTTCATAAAGCCAGCAATGATGTTCGATAACGCTCCATCATCATAAATATGCATTATGTAAATAGCATAATTGCGAAAAAAACGCAAAAAACAGGTGTACTTTAGGGTTTAATGCCACTTTTAGGCCGATAATGTCACTTAATGTCACTCGCTCATCCCTTATAAATAAAGGGTTTGTGACATTATGACATTAGTGACATTAAAAAAACTTTTTCGGGTAGAGGTGTCTAAATCTATATGCATTTTTTGTGAACTCTTTAATTTTATTTTTGATGCCCTATCTTGTTTTACCAACTTTATTAAATTATCATTTGATTTTACGAAAGAAACAATATTTTGTCATAAATGAAGAAAAACTTGAAAAGATTGTTTCTTTTTTAAAATAATTGTTATCTTTGTCACCAAACTATCAACATTTGTCCATGATTCGCACTACGAGGAAAACATTTTTACTAACTACAATATTTCTAGTCTTGACACTTTTAGTCAAGGCGCATAGTGTTTATAATGTAATGTCTTATGGTGCAAAAGGTAATGGTGTTGCAGATGATGCGGCAGCCATACAAAAAGCAATTGATAAATGTGAGCAGAATGGTGGTGGAATAGTTTTGTTCCCATCAAATCATGTTTTTATTTCAGGTCCGTTGCAGTTGAAGTCAAATGTTGAACTTCATCTTGAGACTACCGCTACACTTAAGGCTAATCCTGACGAAAGTATTTATAAAATAAGCGCATTTGGAAAGAATGAAGGTGAGGGTATGTTGTGGATATGGGCAAAAAATGCTGACAACATTTCTATTACTGGAAAAGGATGTATTCATGGAAACGGAATAAGTTTCATGGGAAAAGAACTTGGTGACAGTTATGAACTAAAGCCTGTTACAAATTTTGATCCGCGTCCACACGTGCTGAGTCTTACCGATGTTCGCAACCTCACTATCAAGGATGTCACAATACGTGAAGGTGCATATTGGACAGTGCACCTTATTGGATGTGACGGTGCTGTGATTGATGGAATAAACTTGCTTAACAACTTGAAAATCAGAAATGGCGACGGAATAGATATAGATCATAGCAAGAACATTCGCATTGCCAATTGCCACATTACAAGCGGTGATGATGCCATTTGCCTGAAGAACAGACGTGAATTCCAGCAATACGGTTCATGCCATGATATCGTGGTTACAAATTGTGTAATGGCAAGTCGCAGCTGTACTGTAAAGATTGGATCGGAAAACATGGACTCTATTTACAACGTCACGGTTGATAACTGCATTATAAAGGGCAGTAATCGTGGGCTTGGAATACAAAATCGTGATGAGGGAACCGTTACAAATGTGATGTTCTCCAATATTATCCTAGACTGCAAATTGTGGAGTGACGTGTGGTGGGGAAAAGCAGAACCTATCTATGTTACTAGTTATCCACGTGCAAACGGAAACAACAAGGATGCAAACTGGCGTTTCCCGAAAGGACAGACTGAAGGCTGTTCTGGAGAAGTGAGCTATATTTACTTCAATAATATTGTGTCAACATCAGAAAATGGCTGCTTTATAGGCGGAGACACAATAGATAAGGTTAACCACGTGTACTTAAATAATGTAGTACTGAAAAAAATAAAACAGACGCAATACGACACAGGAATTTATGATAAACGCCCTTGTCGTGGAGAAGGCTATATATATAATAATCTGGATGCTGTAGTGGCCGAGAACATTACGACCTTGGATACAACAGGTGTGAAAGCCTATGGATTCTAATTATGAACGTTTATTAATCAAATCTAAATATAAAATTAAGATTGCTGTAATATTGCAGTAATACTTTTGAACCTAAAATGATACAATAACTTTTAACAGACAATTATGCGTAGAGTACAAAACCTAATCGGGAGAAACTGTAAGCGAGTCGTCGCTTCTGCTTTACTTCTATTTTTAAGTACAATAGCATTTGCACAAAGTAAGATCACTGGTACCGTAAAGGATGCCACAGGTGAACCGCTTATCGGTGTAAGTGTAGTTGAAGTCGGAACAACAAATGGAACTGTTACCGATATAGACGGTAACTATGTATTGAACGTAAAGCCTGGAGCAAAGCTCAAGGTTTCTTATGTGGGATTTACTCCACAGGAAATTAAATCAGGTAACAATAATCAGGTTATATTAAATGAAGATAACAAGACCCTTAACGAAGTAGTTGTAGTAGGTTACGGAACTATGCGCCGTAAGGACGTTACAAGTTCTATCACTACAGTTA
>JAGPKZ010000118.1 GCA_018053665.1 Prevotella sp. | reverse complement strand
AAAGTATTCATACTGGCGTGACCAGTGATGCAAATGGATATTACACATTGTCTAATCTAAGACCAGGAATTTATGATGTAAAAGTATCTTATGTTGGATACACACCAAAGATAATAAAGATAAAAGTAATTAATGGTAAAACCTTAGAAGAAAATATTACTCTTGATGAAGGTGCGACATTGCATGAGATTAACATAACAGGTGCATTCTCTGGACAAAGACGTGCGATACAACAACAAAAGAGTAAAATGGGAATTGTAAATGTAGTTTCAGCAGATCAAGTGGGAAAGTTTCCTGATTCAAATATTGGTGATGCTCTGAAAAGAATTAGCGGTGTTAACGTACAATATGATCAAGGCGAAGCGAGGTATGGTCAGGTACGTGGAACTTCTGCCGATTATACTTCAGTAACTATTGATGGAGACAGACTACCTTCTGCTAGCGGAGATACACGTAACATTCAATTAGACTTGATACCAGCAGATATGGTACAAACTATAGAACTTAACAAGGTTGTTACTTCGGATATGGATGGTGATGCAATTGGCGGAGAGATTAACCTTATTACAAAGAGTACTCCTAGCCATAGAATACTTAATGCAACTGTAGGTAGTGGATATAACTGGATTAGCGAAAAGCCACAACTTAACCTTGGACTTACCTATGGTAACAGATTTTTTAATAACAAACTAGGCATAATGCTTGCGGCTTCATACCAGTATGCTCCAGGCGGTTCTGATAACACAGAATTCACTTATGTAAATGACGGAAAAGATAATATTGTACTAAATAAAGCAGAAGTAAGACAATATTATGTCACACGGGAACGCCAAAGTTATTCCGCAGCTTTTGACTATAAATTCAATCCCGCTAATAAAATATGGTTTAAAGCTATATACAATAAGAGAAATGACTGGGAAAATCGTTATAGAATAACATACAAAAAACTAGATAGCAGCGACAAAAAACAATCAGTCGTTCTTCAAACTAAAGGTGGAGATAATGGTGATGATAAGAATGCCAGATTAGAAAGACAACAAACATACGATTTCAATTTAGGAGGAGAACATGAATTGCATGCTTTAGCAATTAATTGGGGAGTATCTTTTTCCAGAGCTTCTGAGGATAAGCCTAATGAAAGATATTTCGGTATTTCACTGAAATCACCTTTCAGTAGTTCCTTTCAAGATGTATCAGGACGCCAACCTTATTCAAATATTCAAATTCCTGATATAGAAGGAAACAATTGGACCATAGACGAACTTACTAATTCAAACAGACATATATACGAGAATGAATGGAAAGGTAAACTAGATTTTACTTTGCCGATAGGTAATGGAGGTGAATACGGTAAATTGAAATTCGGTGGAAAATTTGCGTCAAAGGTAAAAGACCGTGATACAAAAAATTATGAATATAAAGATGTAATAGGTGATGAATGGAAAAATCACCTTACTTCTGAAATCAGAAATGGTTTTATGCCTGGTGATCAATATCCTATTGGTACAGATTTTGTAAGCAAAAAATATCTAGGAAGCATAGACTTTAATACATTAACAGGCACACAAGTATTAGAGGACGCAGCAGGAAATTATCATGCTAATGAGAGTATTAAAAGTGGATATATAAGATACGATAGACAATTAAGTAAAAAATCAGATTTGATTATTGGATTTCGTGTTGAAAATACAAACTTGAAATATAGTGGTTTTAATCTAATTGCCAACAATGATGGAAATGAAAGTATAACAGGTACAGGATCTTTAAAGAATCATTATACAAATTTACTACCAAGTGTGTTGTATAAGTTTAATATTAACGATAACTGTAAACTGAGAGCTTCATTCACAAAGACTCTTGCAAGACCCAAATACACAGATTTAATACCTAATGTTAATTATAATGTTCAAGATGCAACCGCGGAAATAGGAAATGAGAATTTGCGCCCCACTACTTGTAACAATTTTGATCTCAGTAGCGAATATTATTTCAAGAGTGTTGGACTTGTAAGCTTAGGCGTATTTTATAAGGATCTACATAATGTAATCGTTACAGAGAAATGGGTTGGTTCTGCAAAAGAACTACCATCTAGCATTGGAAATGCGGATTATGTTATCGAAAAACCTAACAATGCATACGACGGAGGCATTTTCGGAACAGAATTAGCTTATGAAAGAGACTTTGGGTTTATATCTCCATCTTTGAAATGCATAGGTTTCTATGGCACATATACATATACACACAGTACCACCAGAAATTATAAATTTGAACATCGAATCGTAGCTGATGGTGAAAAAATTAAGATGCAAGGAACCCCAGAACATACGGCGAATGCATCTCTTTACTTTGAAAAGAGTGGTGTTAATATTAGATTATCTTATAATGCTGCTTCTAGTTTTATTGACGAAATGGGTACAGAAGCTGCACTTGATAGATATTACGATCACGTAAATTACTTGGATTTGAACGCTAGCTTCACTTTCGGAAAGAAATTTAAGACAACAATCTACGCCGATGCAACAAATCTATTGAACCAACCGTTAAGATATTATCAAGGCACTAAAGAAAGAACAATGCAAGTAGAATACTACGGCGCAAGAATTAATTGTGGAATTAAGATAAACTTATAACAAATATGAAAAATCTCAGAAATTTTATACAGACAACATTAGTTGTATCATCACTATTACTATTCAGTAGTTTTGTTAAAGCACAAACTCCTTCTGAATGGGAAAAATTAAAAGATGACATCAATGTGTTCATGGTAAACGATATGGGCAGAAACGGATATTATGATCAAAAACCAATTGCAGAACTGATGGGAGAAATGGGAGAAACAATAGGTCCTAAATGTATTATTGCTGCCGGAGACATCCATCATTTCAACGGAGTGGCATCAGTCAATGATCCATTATGGATGACAAACTTTGAAATGATATACTCACATCCTGAACTTATGATAGACTGGTTCCCTGTATTGGGAAATCATGAATATAGAGGTAATACCCAAGCTGTACTGGATTACGGAAAAATAAGTAGGAGATGGGTAATGCCTGCAAGATACTACACAAAAGTACTTCATTCCGGAAATGCAACTTTAAGGATTCTATTCCTTGATACGACACCACTTATCAACAGATATAGAAACGAAGGCGAAGTATACCCAGATGCAAGTAAACAAGATAGGCAAAAAGAACTTGATTGGATAGATGAGACGCTTAAAAACGCTAAAGAAGATTGGGTAATATGCGTAGGACATCATCCAATTTATGCAGACACAGGAAAGGATAAAGAAGAACGCAATGATATGCAGAAATATTTATTACCAGTTCTTCACAAATATGGAAACGTTGCTATTTATGCATGTGGACATATACATAACTTTCAACACATTAAAATGGCAGATGATAATATTGATTATGTTGTAAACTCATCTGCATCATTATCACGCAAGAAAGTCTCAAACATAGAAGGTACTGTTTTTTGTAGCAACGATGATGGATTCTCAATCATCGCCGCATCGAAAAATGAGCTTAAAATGTATATGATTAACAATAAGGGTGAAGTGATTCATACAATTACTAAAAGCAAATAAGCTTTCCTTTTTATTATGTGCAGGTTTATCTCTTCCACTGACTGTTATTGTATGAATTGTGAAAACACAAAAAACAATAACACATAATATCAGAATGTTCTGATCTATAATAGTCAAGTAATGGCAAATACGACCTTTAAACACTAATAAAAAAACTTTTTTTGTTCAAAATCGCAAAATATCCTCCACGCATAGGTTAAGCTATTATGAATCAGCACTTTAGTGGTGGAGGACAACCTCCACTATCCTCCACTTATCCTCCACTTATTTATAGATAAAACCATATATTAGGACAAGGAATGCCATGTAAAATGGCATTCCTACGATACAAAGTTTGCGTTTCTACGACATAAAGTTTCCATTTCTACGATCAAACGTTTGCGTTTCTACGATACAAAGTTTGCATTCTATCGATCAAACGGAGTCTATTTCTACGTAAAACAAATGGAGTATCTTTGAATTAATTAAAATCGCATTAAGTATAATGTCTTTCATTCAGATATACATATAACATACTTAGTTCAAATTTCTAAAGTATTATAACATCTGCAAAAGTAACAAATAATTAATATTTCACGAAGCTTATGTAAATATATATTATCTTTTATTATTTTAAATAATTTAGATTTATGCTTAGCATCAGCTATATATTTCTTATTACTTTACAAAAAGGTGGAGGACAGTGGAGGTTAGTGGAAGATAACCTCCACTCTTAACATATTGCATATCAGATTATATCACTATGCGTGGAGGTTTTTAGGCAGATTTAAACTCTTTGGTGATTTTTATATTTCAGCATATTTATTACGTAAGAAAAAAAACATCTATAAAAAAGAGCATAAAGTACTTTGTTAGTTCATGAATCGTTATAACATTCCATTGCAATAGTCCATTTCTTCTAGTT
>JAGPKZ010000117.1 GCA_018053665.1 Prevotella sp. | reverse complement strand
GTTCTAAGGAATGAATCTTCTTCCTCCTTTATAACGCGTGTGATAAGCTCCTGTTGAGCAGCAATCTCAGGGAAAGCATGTCCCATTTCCTGTACCAATATAGCAAGGAGTTTGTAAAGGAATGGACCTTTCTGGTCTAGGAATGTATATGAGTAGCGTACTGCACGGCGCAATATTCTGCGTATCACGTAACCAGCTTTGGCGTTGCTAGGCAACTGACCATCAGCAATAGAGAAAGCAACAGCACGAAGGTGGTCTGCAACGACACGCATTGCAATATCAATCTTCTCTTGCTCGTCTTTTCCTTCTCCATTCTCACCAGTAGGTGTGGTAAATCCGTATTTCTTTCCGCTAAGATTTTGTATTTCTTTGATGATTGGCTGGAATATATCAGTATCATAGTTACTGTGCTTGCCCTGAAGCATACGTACAAGGCGTTCAAATCCCATACCGGTATCGATAACATGCATTGGCAATGGTTCAAGACTTCCGTCTGACTTCCTGTTGTACTGCATGAAAACGATATTCCATATTTCAATAACTTGTGGGTCGTCTTGGTTTACAAGGTCACGACCAGCAATCTTTGCTCTTTCTTCTGGAGTACGTGAATCTACGTGAATCTCAGAGCAAGGACCACAAGGACCTGTATCGCCCATTTCCCAGAAGTTATCATGTTTGTTTCCGTTGATGATGTGATCAGCAGGAACATGCTTAGCCCAATAGCTTGCAGCTTCGTCATCACGACTAAGTCCTTCTTCTTTTGATCCTTCAAAAACTGTTACATATAAGTCTTCTGGATTAAGATGTAGAACGTCAACGAGATATTCCCATGCATAGTCGATGGCGCCTTCTTTGAAATAATCTCCGAAACTCCAGTTACCAAGCATCTCAAACATAGTGTGATGGTATGTGTCATGGCCGACTTCTTCTAGGTCATTATGTTTTCCGCTTACACGCAGGCATTTCTGAGAATCAACACGACGTACATCCATTCCTGGATCTTTTGTTCCGAGAATAATGTCTTTCCACTGGTTCATGCCGGCATTGGTGAACATCAGTGTTGGGTCATCCTTAATGACCATAGGGGCTGATGCTACGATTTTATGTCCCTTAGCCTCAAAGAATTTCTTATATGACTCACGGACTTCGTTTGCTGTCATCATCTTAAATATGTTATTTTAATTAATTCTTTATAAAAAATCATCCGCAAAGGTACAAAAAAGTTTAGAGATGTTGAGAGGAGTTGCCATAAATTTGCTAACTTTGCAAATAAATTAATCATTGTTTAATAAAAAAGTAAGCAATATGGCATTGAATACAAATAAAAACATTAAGTTGTATTATTCAATCAAAGAGGTAGCCTCAATGTTTGATATCAATGAGAGTACTTTGCGATATTGGGAAAGTGAGTTTCCACAGTTGCGTCCGAAGACTCAGAACGGTACGAAAATTCGTCAATATACCGAGAAGGATATTGAGCAGCTTAAGGTCATATATAATCTTGTGAAAGTGCGTGGCTTTAAACTTGCTGCTGCACGCAAGATGTTGAGTGCCAACAAGGAAGGTGTTGACAAGACAGCTGATGTACTTGATACGTTATTGTCTGTAAGAACTCAGTTGAAGGAATTAAAACAGCAACTTGACGGTTTGCAATAATAATGAAATTTATTGATACTCATCAACCCCAAAAAGTTGTTTTTTATGGTTGAGAGTAATCATAAATATATTCACCTTTTTTCTAATAAATACTTGAAAGACGATTCCAAATTATGCATTAGCGGAATTAGAACAATAGCATGTTTGTGCTTAAGAAATTCTATTTCAGCAAAATAGAAATAAATCATAGTCAATCACATCTTACTTTAAATGAAAAGTAATGGCAAATCAAAGCCTTCACTCTTTATGAATGTTCTGTTCCATGCTATTCTGTAGGAGCTAACGTTTCAGAGAGAGTGAAGGCTGATTTCTGAAACCATCTCAAGAGATGGTTGATTTAATATCTAATGACTTGTAAATTAGAACTTATTCAATAATTCTTTCAAATTACCGATATTTAAATAAACATCAAATTTATACTGTATTATTTTCCCATCCCTACCAATAAGAGCAGTGCGTGGTATGGCTGTGAAGTTAAACATAGCTTGTAGCAGTGTCCATTCTGATTGTGTAACATATATGTGTTCACCGTTGATCTTAGACTCTGACATCCATTTCTCTGCTTTGTCGCGTGGAGAATCTGTTTCGTTGCATACATATAGGAACTTGATTTTTTCATTTTTCAGCTCCTCTACATTTTTACGCATATTCAACATACCCTGACGACATGGTCCGCACGGTATTCCCCAGAAGTCTATTAGCATTAAATTTCCATGATATTGAGATGTCAGTTTATCCCATAAAGCTTTTTGTGCTGGTGTCCATGTTTCTGTTATGTCTTTGGTTGTGTTGTTTCCTTCAGTAGTTTTAACCATATTTCTATAACCATCCATCACAGAATAGGCAACTTTAGGATAGTGCATTTTCATTAAATCATTAGTGGTATTCATTTCTTCAGTTAATAAGCGTGCACTATTCATTTCTTCAGATAACAAGCGTGTACTATCGCATTTCTCCAATTGATAATTATTGATCAAATCGTTATATCTACTTGCTGCAGTCTGAGATATATAGAGGTCGTTCATAAAAGTACCTTCCATATTGAACTCCTCAGAAGGTTTCTTTATATCCTTTGAAAGATCATATTGCTCAGGGTGTAATCTCATACGTATATCAAGGAAGAGAGGTCCATACAATGTTCTGTTTAGAAATATCCTTTGTTGACTCTCACTGATTACCAATGGGTTATCATAGAGCAATGACTTATATTTTAAGAGTGGACGATAAATAGATTCATTGTCGAGTGGAATAAATGTGCTATCCTGTTTCCACTCCATTGAACCGTCTGCTTTTGTCATTTTGATGTATCTATTTGCATTATAGTTCATCATCATATCTTCTATCGTTGTGAGATATTGGCACAAGGTGCATGTCATAAGAAGGTCCTTGCCATATATGGAAAGTGGTGTGTTACGTATTATTTGGTGCATCTTATCACTTTCAATCAGTTCAATAGTCTTATCAGATAATTCTTTAAGCGCCTTTGTTATACCTTCATTACCTTGTTTGACAGCGCCTTCGATAAAATGAGAATCATATTCCTTATCAATCAATTTTTTCATCAATACAGGAATCAATGAATTGATCATTGCCGACTCACTATTGCTATAGAAAGATTTATAGCGCACCTGTCGATGCGAGTTACGTTCTGCTGTAGTGTATAAGTCAAGTGTATCTCCTCCTTGCACATATACATATTCCATAATAGGCATAATTAATACAAACTGAGGAGCATTAAGAGGTATCTGAAATTCTACACAATTATCTTTATTAAGTTCGCCTGGTATTATATTTTCTTTTGTATTGAATTGATTCTGGAATTGTGCTCTCATAATAGCGAAGTATTTTTTCAGTACGTTTGGCAAATGGGCGACGTGTATTCTCAATGTTGCAGGCTGCGATTTACAGAAATCTAAATCCTTGTAGCGTGATGGATCAAATGTCCAATCAGAGTTCTTTGATGGCAATTTAAGATAATCATCTGCAGTCTTAGCTCTATTACCAATCAACGTGCTCTTTGTTTGCTTATTATTTGTTGATTTCAGCTGAATGCCATAAGTCTGTTCATATGGCGGTGTACCAGGTTCTATCATATTGAATCGTTTAACATCCTTGCTTAATGGTTCAAAATATAGAACACAAGATTTGCTACCAGACTGAGGCATCCATATCACTTCATTCGTCTTTACACTATCAGTGCGTAATAGTCTGAAACTTTTGCTTGATTGTGCATCTTGTAATACCGTTTTGGCGTCAATGCGAACTCCATAATTAGGCAAATTGTGTAAGGTGCAATGCAGTATCGTTGCATCTTTTGTTTGTTCAATAGCTTGAATTTCAATCCATGTAGGAGTATATTCTACTTCTGGATTCTTAATCTTTTGTTTTGCAACTGTTGAAAGTGAAAACACGACAAATAGGAATAATAAAATTCTTTTCATGTGATTAATTATTTCGGTTAGTACTAATTATATTTACAAAGATATATAAAATCGCTAATATATAGCTTATAAGCGTGAATTATTTGTCGAAAAGCCCCCAAAAAAGTTTCTTTTGGGGAAACATTTGCTAAATAGTGCTTTTGTATTCGCCTTTACACCAGCCGATTATAAAGATATTGTGCAAATTAAATATATCGTTGGTTCTTCGTCAATTTAGGGGAACATTCTCAATAACACGATTCCGGCTAAAGGCACGTGCGCGTACATTATATAAGATATTTGATTTCGGTATTACTTGCGTTTTTATGGTATTATACGAAAGCTATTTATTCATTGTTGGAATCCAGTTTGTGCATTGCTTGAATACATTTTCTAATGTAATGTTAGCAGCTTCCTTCTTTGACAGTTGGTGAGCCCATTTCACTCTGCCTG
>JAGPKZ010000116.1 GCA_018053665.1 Prevotella sp. | reverse complement strand
TTTGACCACATCTGACCGTTCCACATAGGGTAGCCAAGAACAAGAAGGTTTTCTTTCTTCATAAGCATGTCGTGGCTCTTCTTTGTAAACCAGTCTGCTGTTACGCGAAGACGGTTCTGAAGGAATGACATGTCAAAACCAATGTTATAATCCTCAACAGTTTCCCACTTAACATTCGTGTTACCGATAGATCCGACAGATGAGCCAATAGCTATTTGATTTCCGAATACGTAACGGTTTGTTATGATAGAACTTGTATATGCAGAGTTGTCGATATTCTGGTTACCAACCTTACCCCAACCGAGACGAAGTTTTAAATCATCAAATATCTTCTGGTTTTTCATGAAGTTCTCTCCGCTTACACGCCAAGCAGCACTAACAGCTGGGAATGTTGCATATTTGTTTCCTGTAGTGAACTTAGAAGAACCGTCCACACGAATACTTGCAGTAAGATAGTATTTCTCATCATAGTTGTACATTACACGACCAAGATAAGAGATAAGTGAACTGTATTTATTTGTTCCGCTAACCTGCATGTTGTCTGTACCTGCATCTACATAGCGCATTTCCTCAACATTTGAAGGAATCTTTTCGCGGCTACCTTCAAGATAGTAATCCTGGAAACGCTCCATAGTGTAACCAGCCATAACGTTAAGATTATGCTTCTTGTTGAAGGTATTCATATAGGTAAGGGTATTTGTCCAGTTCCAGTCAACCCAGTTTTCCATTTTACGGTTTGCTTTGCTTACTGCTGCCTGCTCAAGATTGTCGATCTGGAAATTAGGAGTGTAGGTATCTGAGAGACGGAAACGAGCATTCATACCAAACTGAGTGCGGAATGTAAGTCCCTTTACAGGACTGATGCTTAACCAAGGAGTTGCAAGAAGTCCGTATTCATCTGAATGAGAGTCAAGACGATACATTGAAGCAACAGGATTCCATGTCTGGTTGTTGTTAGAGCGAGCATAGTTGCTGTATGGGTTTGATGTCCATTGACTTTGATCACGCATTACCGGTGTTGTAGGGTCCATAGCCATTACAGCTCCAATTAGGTCAGGAGTATCGTTCCAGTTCTCGTATTTTGGAGTGAAATCTACACCTGCCTGTACAATCTTATTAAAGTTGTACTGCATAGAGAAACGAGCTGTGATTTTCTGCCAGTCACCAACCTTGTACTGTGAGTTCTGACGGAAGTAGCCAATACTTGCTGAATAAAGCAACTTATCTGTACCACCAGAGAAACCGAAGTTGTAGTTCTGTGTCAATGCAACGTCACGCATAGTCTGCTTCCACCAGTCAGTTCCCTGAGCATTCGTGATATTGGCTATACCGTTGTAAGGTGCAGTCTGGTTATCGTTAGTGTAGCGAGTCTTGAATACTTGTTCGTATTCAGAAGCGCCTGCTATATCAGGTTTCTGCATAGTCTGAAGACCTACTGTTGCAGAAGCTGTAAACTTAGTAGCTCCCTTAGAGCCTTTCTTTGTAGTGATAAGAATAACACCGTTACTACCACGAGTACCATAGATAGCGGCAGCAGAGGCATCTTTCAATACCTGCATACTTTCAATATCGTTCTGGTTAAGGAAGTTGATGTTATTTCCTACAGGCATACCATCTACAACGTAGAGTGGGTCTGAACCGTTGATCGTACTTACACCACGTATAATTACACGTGGTGTGCCACCAGGGCTTCCTGAATTTGTGATTTGTACACCGTTTACCTGACCTTGAAGTGCATTCATCACGTTACCAGTGCTAAGCTTTTCAAGTTTGTCGCCCTTGATAGCAGAGATACTACTAGTAAGGTCGCTCTTCTTTACGGAACCGTAACCGATAACGACAACCTCGTTAAGGTCTGATACGTCGTCTTTCATTACGATGTTGATGGCGCTGCGTCCTGCAACACCAATGCTTGCCTTCTGGAAACCAACCATTGTAACATCAAGAGTGGCATTTTTGTCAGCATCAAGAGTAAAGTTACCGTCGATATCCGTTATTGTGGCAGTCTTGGTTCCTGCCACCTTTACATAGGCACCCATGATAGGCTCCTTGTCAGTTGCGGCAGTAACCTGTCCCGTAATCTTTACGTTTTGGGCATGAAGTCCAATAGTAAGGATAGAGACCAATATGATTAAAAAATATCTTTTCATATTTTATATGATTTATATATAATAATGTGAATTATTTCACTAATACGATACGGCTACGGAGTAGAGCATAGTCGAATTCGAATAGATATGTTCCGTCTGCTGGTACAACAACTTCTTTCATGTTGTCGCCAGCATTCTTTACATTCTTCTCATTCTCATCTGATCCGTTGAAACGCCAGTATGGTTCTGGCCACCATCCCCTTGTATGAGTCTGACTTATTGTAAATGATACCTTTGCATCCTTTGTAAGTTTCATCTCACGATATAGACGATATGGATTAGTTTTATCTTGATTTAGAATAAATGCTCCTGAATTAGGGTTAGTATTCCAGTTTGAAGCACCAGGAAGACCTGATCCTGCAAGACAAATTTGTGCAGGCTGAGCATCACCGTCTAGTGTTACTGACTGTGACCCGTCAAGAATCATACTAGGAGTAGTAGGAGTCCACTTGTTTACATCATATTCTCCAGTTACGGTGTTGAATGTGATTTCGTAGTATCCCACATCTTTAAGTGTGATAGCTTTACCAACAGAAGGATTACTTGTAAGCAAACCTGTGTTTGGGTCTTCACCGAAGCAGATAGGCTGGAAGTCAGTCTTCTGTGGAATAAAGCGGATAGGAGTACCAGCCTTTTTGTTGTAGTAATGGGCTGTGTACTGGTATTTGCCAGTATGCTCAATAAGCATAGGTACACCATAAAGGTCTGAGCTTAATTCAGAAGCCTCTGTAACATCAGCAAGATACATATTATCAAAGTCAGGGAGATCACTCACCGTGATTTTGCTTGATGTTGTAGTGCGGTTTCCTACTGCGTCACCAACTGTAATAGTCATAGCATAAGAAGCCTCTTTTGTTGGCATGTCATAAACCTTACTCAATGTGTATTTAGTTCCGCTGATACTAATACTGTCATGAGTGTTTAGGTCTGGAATGGATACAACAATGTATCCCAAATTTTTGTTATCCGTTACTGTTGTGTTCAGTGTCAGCTTAGGATTTTGAAGCAGCACTGTTAATTGTGAAGATGGAGCAGTTGTAAATACAGGGCTTGTGAAATCGCCGTCTGTAGATACCGTCAATGTTTGTGTGGTGGTTCTTCCACCTACGTCTTCCACTGTAATCGCTACAGGGAATGATTCTGTACCTTTCCAATCCTTGCTACCTTTGTAGGCATAACTCAGATTGTACTCGTGAATTAAAGAGTCTGGATAGTATTCCAGAAAGTCGATTGTCTTGTCGAGGTTTAGTCCCTCGTTTACAAGGCGGATAGATTTAATTCCGTCTGCATCTTTTGCAATACCCGAGATAGTGAAGTCACGTCCGGGTTCTGTTTTAAGTTGTGCGGAACTAAGCGTAAGAATTGGGGCTTGACCATCAACTGTAGGATAGTCATCATCGCTGCTACATGATTGCAGAGACAATCCCGCTATTACAGCGAAGGCACATAATAGTAACCTTCTTAAGTAATTAGATTTAGTTGCCATAAAAAAATAGGTTATAGTTATATAAAAATAATGTTTACGTGGCAAATTTAACATGTCATAACGATATGCATACTCGTAAATCGTTCAATAAGGTTCTCAAATCGTTCATTGAACGATTTGAATGTCATTTTTGCTTTATATAAGATAAAATTGCTAACTTTGCAACTAATTATTATCATATATTTCATCAAGACAATCATGAAGAAGTGTTTCTTTTTACTATTATTCTTGTTTTTATCTATCTCAGCCTTCTCTCAGAAGTATCAGGTGAAGTCTCTTGATATTACCGATGGACTGTCTAGTGACTATGTGCTTAACATGGCAATGGATAAGTATGGCTTTATATGGGTTGCTACTGAAGAGGGACTAAATAGATTTGACGGTTCTAGATTTTACACCTATTATAAACATGCTGGTGATAACAGCATAACTGGAAACGAACTTAACTGCGTTCTTGATGATCCTAAGGATAATAAGATGTGGATTGGTACTCAACGAGAGGGATTGAACGTTTTTGATTATGATACGGATAAGTTCAGCAGTTATCGACATGATAAGAAAGATCACAATAGTATTGTTACAAACGATATAACTTCGATATCGGCTTCAGTAGACAGTAGTATATGGGTAACAACATATTGGGGTGGTATTGAATATTTTGACAAGAGCAATCAGCACTTTATACATTATAATAAAAAGAATGTGCGCGGACTTCCTTCCAATCAGGCTTGGTCTGTGTGTGATGCTGGTAATGGACTTATATATGTAGGACATGTTTATGATGGATTATCTGTAATTGATACCCATAATAGGGTGGCTCACAACTACAAGCATAATAGTGCTGATCCGAATTCTATTTCGGGTAATGAGATTCATAGTATATTCAGGGATAAAAACGGGAATATATGGATTGGAACAAATAATGGACTAGACTTGTTTGATGCCTTGAATGG
>JAGPKZ010000115.1 GCA_018053665.1 Prevotella sp. | reverse complement strand
CCACACTTCAAATCAGGACGAGTGGCACGGCCTTTCTTTACTGCCATTTCTACAAGTTGACCAACACCTGTCTGATCTAAAACTTGGAAAGGATCAACCTTTAATATCTTCTTATCAAGATATACTGGCAAGAAACTTGAAATATCATCACGACTATAACCAAACGTCATTTGAGTAAGATCATTAGTTCCAAAACTGAAATATTCTGCTTTCTGTGCAATAATATCAGCAGTGAGAGCAGCACGAGGAATCTCAATCATCGTACCTACCTTAAATGGAATTTCAACACCTTCCTTTTCAAATATCTCTTTTGCTGTAGAACGAATAACTTCCTCCTGAACGTCAAACTCATTTACGATACCAATCAACGGAACCATTATTTCTGGTTGAGGATCATAACCCTCTTTCTTCAAATCAATCGCAGCTCCAATGATAGCACGAGTCTGCATAGCAGTAATCTCAGGATAAGTATTCCCAAGTCTGCAACCACGATGTCCTAACATAGGATTATGCTCGCTCAATGAATTTACTCGACGCTGTATCTCATCTACAGAAATACCCATTTCCTGAGCCATAATCTTCTGACCTTCAATATCATGAGGTACAAACTCATGCAAAGGTGGGTCGAGTAATCGAATATTAACAGGACAACCATCCATTGCCTTGAGAATGCCATAGAAATCCTGCTTTTGATAAGGCAGAAGTTTCTCTAAAGCCTGTACTCTACCTTCTTTCGTATCAGAAAGAATCATCTCGCGCATTGCTTTAATCTTTTCATTCTCGAAGAACATGTGTTCTGTACGGCAAAGCCCTATACCGACAGCTCCAAAACTACGAGCCACCTCTGCATCATGAGGAGTATCAGCATTAGTACGAACAACAAGTTTTGTATACTTCTTACAAAGATCCATCAATTTGGAGAAATCTCCAGTAACCTCGGCAGGCTTGGTCTTAACCTCACCAAGATAAACCTCACCGGTAGATCCGTTGAGTGATATAAAATCACCTTCACGAATAATAACACCGTCAATATCTACAGTTCTATTCTTATAGTTAACATTTATAGCCCCAGCACCACTGACACAGCATTTTCCCATACCACGTGCTACAACGGCAGCGTGACTAGTCATACCGCCACGAGCAGTAAGAATACCTTCAGCAGCATTCATTCCTGCAAGATCTTCAGGGCTAGTCTCTATACGAACCATAATAACCTGACGACCATCATCGTGCCATTTTGCAGCATCATCAGCAAAGAAAACAGCTTGTCCACAAGCTGCACCAGGACTTGCAGGAAGACCACGAGTAAGAACCTTCGCATTAACCAAAGCCTCCGTATCAAAAATAGGATGAAGAAGTTCATCAAGTTTATTTGGTTCACAACGTTCAAGAGCTGTCTTCTCGTCAATCTCGCCCTCACTAAGCAAATCCATAGCTATTTTAACCATGGCAGTACCAGTACGCTTACCATTACGAGTCTGGAGAAACCAAAGATGACCTTCTTGAACTGTAAATTCCATATCCTGCATATCATGATAATGCTTTTCCAACTTATCCTGAATATCATTCAACTGTGCATAAATTTCTGGCATAGCCTCTTCCATTGAAGGATATTTAGATGCGCGAATATTTTCATCAACACACTGCTGTTTAGCCCAACGCAAAGAACCTTCCTTAGTAATCTGCTGAGGTGTACGGATACCAGCAACAACATCCTCGCCCTGAGCATTTACAAGATATTCACCATTGAAACGGTTTTCACCTGTGGCAGCATCACGACTGAAACAAACACCTGTAGCACTAGTTTTGCCCATATTACCAAATACCATCGCCATTACACTAACAGCAGTACCCCACTCTGCTGGAATACCATCCATCTTGCGATAAAGTATAGCACGTTCATTCATCCATGAATCAAATACAGCGCATATTGCTCCCCATAACTGATCCATTGGATTTGTTGGAAAATCAAATCCAGTCTGATTCTTTATTGCAGCCTTGAACTCAACAACAAGTTGTTTCAACTCATCAACATTCATTTCGTTGTCAAGAGTTATTCCACGCTGCTTCTTAACCTTATTGATAATAGCTTCGAAAGGATCTATATCCTCTTTGTTGACAGGTTTCATGCCCATAACAACATCACCATACATCTGAACAAAACGGCGATAACTATCATAAGCAAAACACTCATTGCCAGTTTTATGAGCCAAACCTTCTACGACTTCATCATTCAAACCTAGATTAAGAATAGTGTCCATCATACCAGGCATACTTGCACGTGCACCAGAACGTACACTTACCAAAAGTGGATTCTCAACATCGCCAAACTTTGAATTCATCAAAGATTCTATATGTTTAACAGATTTTGTCACATCTTCCTTAAGAATAGCGACAACCTGTTGTTTGCCTTTTTCAAAGTATTCATTACAAACATCAGTAGTTATTGTAAAGCCAGGAGGAACAGGAACCCCAATAAGATTCATTTCAGCCAAATTAGCTCCTTTTCCGCCAAGCAGATTTTTCATGTCCGCCTTACCTTCCGCCTTACCATTTCCGAAGGTATAAATTCTTTTTTCACTCATAGTTGATTAGGTATTCTAAATGTTTTTATACGTTAAAATTTTAAATCTATAATGCAAATATAATGTAAATATATTAAAAGCCAAAACTTTTATATGCTTTTTTGCAACCTAGACGTTACATTTTAAGATGTTAACGGACACAGAATAATTTAATTACATGGTGAACAATGTAGTTTGGGATTATTTTAGTAATTTTGCACGGAAATAATAAAAAATATATGACAAGAAATCATAAGCCATACCCTATATTGGAGAATGTAGAAATAGAAGCTATAGCTGCTGAAGGCAAATGCCTATTGCACCATGAGGATAAAGTTGTATTTGTACCATTCTGTGTTCCTGGTGACATTGTAGACATACAAATAACAAGGAAGAAACACAGCTTCATGGAGGGACGTGTTGTTAAATTCATTCAATATAGTAATGTACGCGCGACACCAATGTGTTCTCACTTCGGTATATGCGGTGGATGTAAATGGCAAAACCTACCATACGAGGAGCAACTGAAAGCAAAACAGCAACAAGTGTTCGATCAACTTACTCGTATTGGTAAAATAGAACTACCAGAAATAAATCCTATTCTTGGAAGTGTGAAGACTAGCGAATATCGCAACAAACTAGAATTCGGTTGCGCCAATAAACGTTGGTACACGCAAGAGGAAATAAATGCTATGCCACCTCGTGAAGAAGGAAAAGAAGGTAATCTGAATGAAAGTGCTATCGGCTTTCATATCACAGGCGCTTTCGACAAGATATACCCTATTGAGAAATGCTGGCTTATGGATGATTTCCATAACTCAATTCGTAACGAAATACAAAGATACGCCAAGGAAACTGGCATGACTTTCTATGACATAAGAGGACAACATGGATTACTGCGCGACATAATGATGAGAAATTCAAATACCGGTGAATTTATGGTATTGATTCAGTTCCATTATGATGTTGAAGGTGACGAAGACAGAGCTAAAGCATTACTTGAACACGTAGCCGAAAAGTTCCCTGAAATAACAAGTTTAATCTATGTAGACAACCAAAAAGGTAATGATACATTCGGAGATTTGGAACTTACCACATTCAAGGGTACAGACTTTATATATGAAACTATGGAAGACCTGAAATTTAAAGTAGGTCCAAAGAGTTTCTATCAAACAAATACAGACCAAGCCTACCACCTATATTGTGTAGCTAGAGAATTTGCTAACCTGTCAGGCAACGAACTGGTATATGACCTATATACAGGAACAGGAACTATTGCAAACTTTATAGCTCACAAGGCAAAGAAAGTTATTGGTATAGAATATGTGCCAGAAGCAATAGAAGACGCAAAAGTGAATAGCGAAATCAACAACATCACAAATACTCTATTCTATGCTGGAGACATGAAAAATATTCTTACGAACGATTTCATTGCCGAACATGGCCATCCAGACATTATAATCACTGACCCACCACGTGCAGGTATGCACCAAGACGTAGTAGATGTGATCATAAATGCAGCACCTGAAAGAATAGTTTATGTAAGTTGCAATCCTGCAACACAGGCACGTGATTTGGCTTTGATGGATGCTAAATATAAAGTAGCAAAGGTTCAACCTGTTGACATGTTCCCTCACACTCCACATGTTGAGAATGTCGTGCTGTTGGAGAAAAAATAGACAAATATTTATTAAGAGAGTATAAGTATAAAATGAAAAAGTTATTATTAATCACGACTATGGCATTGGCTACATTATATGGCAATGCCCAAGAGTCTAAACCATTGTTTAACAACATCAAACTAAGTGGTTTTGGTATGGCCCAATATACATATAATGGGCAGAAAAACGAAGAAAGTAATACATTCAATATCAGAATGTTGCGTTTAATTCTTGACGGAAAATTCCAAAACGACTTTTATTGGAAAGCTCAAATTCAGTTTAACGGTAATACGTCTACACTAGGTAACAGTCCTCGCATTGTAGACTTGTTTACTGAATGGCAGAAGTATGATTTCTTCAAAGTGAAAATCGGACAGTTTAAACGTCCATTTACATTTGAGAATCCT
>JAGPKZ010000046.1 GCA_018053665.1 Prevotella sp. | reverse complement strand
GCATCCATTACAGTGTTTATTCCACCTGCGGGCTTAAGACCTATTTGGATTCCTGTTTCATCGTAGTACTCTTTTATTGCTTGGCACATTACGTAGGCTGCTTCAGGAGTTGCGCTTATCTTCTCCTTGCCTGTAGATGTTTTGATATAATCTGCACCTGCATATATTGATAGGATAGAGGCAATTTTTATGTTACTGCAATTCTTAAGGTCACCTGTTTCAAGGATAACTTTCATTGGAACATCGCCGCAAGCTTGTTTCATCTCGCTGATATCGTCGCAAACGCCCTCATAGTCTTTACTCAGGAACTTTCCTACAGGCATCACGATGTCTATTTCTGTTGCTCCGTCGGCGATAGCTAGTTGTGTTTCAGCAACCTTGACTTCCATTCTGCTTTGTGATGAAGGGAAATTACCACATACGTTGGTTATTTCTACGCCGTCAATTTCTAGAGAATTGCTTACCAGCTCTGTGAAAGCAGGGAATACACATATTGTTGCAACATGAGGAAGGTCTGGATATTCGTTCTCGAATCTGTTTACAGACTCAGTGAGAGCTAGTATTTCTTCTTCTGTATCAGTAGTGTGGAGTGATGTTAGTTCTACGCTTCCAAGTAGGAATTTCTTAACATCAAGAGTATCGTTTTGAGGTACTTTTTCTTCAATTATCTTCTTTACGGCAGCTTTTACCTCTGCGTCGTTGATATCGGTGTTATACTTACTAAGAGCTTCTTCGTATTTGCTCTGATCTTTCTTGACGTTTGAACTATTCTTGTCAAGGTTTGATGTAACTTCTGTCATAACGTTGTCTTTTATGTTTATAACTATTTTATAATCAATGTTTTATGCTTTTAGCTTAGGATTGTTAAGATGCCTTGTAGCATCTCTTTTAGTCTTCTTGTCGAAACTCTTTTGGAGTTCTTCTGTAATGTCTGTCCCAGTTTGGTTAGCCAGGCATAGTAGTACCCATAGAACGTCGGCAATCTCTTCTCCAATGTTGGATTTTTCACCTTCTTTGAAACTTTGGTCACCGTATTTTCGTGCTATAACCCTAGCGAGTTCTCCAACTTCTTCGGTAAGGCAAGCCATATTAGTAAGCTCGCTGAAATACCTCACACCATATTTCTTTATCCACTGATCTACAGTTTTTTGTGCTTCTTCTATTGTCATATTTTTCAATGATTATTCTTTATTATGCGTGTCCATGAATATTGTTACAGGACCGTCGTTCAATAGTTCTACCTTCATGTCGGCTCCGAATTCACCTGTGCCGACTTGCTTTCCTAAAACGCTTGAGAGCTTTTGACAAAAATCCTCGTAGAGTGGGATAGAGATGTCATGACCGGCTGCTCTTAACCATGATGGGCGATTGCCCTTCTTGTAGCTTGCAAACAGCGTGAACTGGCTTATTACCAATATCTCTCCACCAACGTCAGTTATAGAGCGATTCATAACTCCATTTTCATCGTCAAACACTCTGAGTCCTATAACCTTTTTAACCAACCAGTCAACATCCTCGTAAGAGTCTTTTTGCTCTATTCCGAGTAATATCATATACCCTGTCTTTATTGCTGATTTCGTGTTGCCATTTATTGTTACCGAGGCATGACTCACGCGTTGAATAATGATTCTCATGATGCAAAGATACTTTTTATTTTTTATTCTACCAAATTATTGTTTAGCATCAGATATTAAGTGTCCTTTTTAGTGGAATAATTTTTTATAAGATATATTCGTTTTATCTTGCTTGTGTTTTGTAAGTATTTGTATACCAGATTGTTACGTTTGAATATTCGTTTTGAAAAAATATTTATTGTGAGAAATTTATAGCTATTAGCTATTAAGTTGAGTCTATTTGTTGAAGTAATCCTGTAGTATTTTTGCTTTTGCTTTACCAAGTACTTCTTCTAATGCTTCGCTGTTGCTTTCCTTAATAGCTTTCACAGTCTTAAAACGTTTTAAAAGAGCTTCCTTTGCCTTTGGTCCTATACCTTTTATATCGTCTAGTTCGCTATGAAGTGCATGCTTTGAACGCTTATCACGATGGAAGGTTATTGCATATCTGTGTACCTCGTCTTGTATCTGTGTAAGCAACTTAAATAGTTCACTTTTTATGTCGATGCCAATTGTTTGAGGAGGGTACCCAAATAGAAGTTCGTTTGTGCGGTGGCGATCATTTTTAGCTAGTCCAGCGATAGGTATATTAAGATGTAATTGATCTACAATGACATCTCTTACCACATCCATCTGGCCTTTTCCACCATCTGTTATAATAAGGTCGGGTAGAGGTGTTTTTTCTTCTACCATTCTGCTATACCTGCGCCTCACAACCTCTTGCATTGACGCATAATCATCTGGTCCGATAACCGTTTTTATATTGTATTTTCTGTAGTCCTTTCTTGAAGGTTTCATGCCTTTGTAGACGATACATCCTGCAACGGCATCTGTTCCTGATATATTTGAGTTATCAAAACATTCAATCTGATATGGGAGTTTATCTAGTTTGAGCTTATTCTGAAGCTCTTTCATCAGTCTGGTCTGTTTCTGTTCTGGATTAAGTTTCTCGGATTGTTTCAGTCTGTCAAACTTGTATTGCTTGCAATTCATCTCAGATAGTTCAAGCAGATGCTTCTTATCTCCACGCTGAGGAACAAAGAATTCAGAATCTTTTATTTTCCATTCCATTTCAAATGGGACTATGATTTCTTTTGCTTTACTCTTAAATCTTTCCCTAATGTCAGGAATTGCAGTTATAAGTAATTCCTCGTCTGTTTCTTCAAGTTTTCGCTTATACTCATAGGTGAAACTTTGGTTTATAGTTCCGTTCTTTACGTGTATATAGTTTATGTAAGCAATCTTACCATCTTCATTGTCTACAATTGTGAATACGTCTACGTCATCAATAGTGTAGCTAACGACCTCACTTTTAGCAACAAATTCATTAAGGAGGTTAAGCTTCTTCTTTAAATCATCTGCAATCTCAAATTTCAATAGCTCGGCATTCTTCATCATCAGCTCGTATATCCTCTTTCCAACTTCCCTAGTGTTGCCTTTTAGAATTTCACGAGCCTGATTCATGTTTTCCTGATATTCTTCGTAGCTTTGCTTGTTGATACATGGAGCATTACAGTTATGAATGTGATATTCAAGACATGGATGGTATTTGCCAAGATTAATTCCTTCGCGAGTAATAGGTTGTCTGCAAGTGCGAGGCTTGTATAATCGTTTTATTATGTCAAGTACGGCATACATGCTTGAAATGTGTGGGTAGGGACCATAAAACGTTCCAAAGTGCTTGTTGATGGTTCTTGTTTTGAAAATGCGAGGAAAGTATTCGTTGGTCACGCAGATACTAGGATACGTCTTGCCATCTTTTAGTAGGACGTTGTATCTAGGATTATATTTCTTTATAAGACTGTTTTCCAATAATAGAGCATCTTCTTCAGTGTTTACTACTGTGTAGCTGATGTCTCTTATCTTAGAAACAAGTATTTTGGTCTTAAATCTGTCAACCTCCTTGTGTAAGTAAGACGAAACGCGCCTTTTAAGACTCTTTGCCTTGCCTACATATATAATAGTATGGTTCTCGTCATAGAATTGATAGCTACCAGGTTTTTCTGGCATGTTCAATACTATACCTTTAAGGTAAACTAATCTTTGCTCGTTTTCTTCTTTGTTCATATTCTGAATCCCGTTAGTATAAAGGCGTTATGGAAGTTTTTGTTTCACGTGAAACTAATCGTAAAAATTGGGTTGAGAAGAAATTTACTCTAAAGTAAGAAGATGAATGATATCCTTTTCATTCATCTTCTTACTGATTCTTTTAAAACTTCAGTAGGGATGTTATTTCAATATCCTTGTCAAATAGTTCGCGGCTTTTCGGAAATTCGCTGTTTAATTCTATTATGAAGTTGCAATAAATCTTCTTAGGGTGGAATTTCTTAACCAAATTACATGCAGCAAGCATCGTTCCTCCTGTTGCAAGCAAATCATCGTGTAGAAGTATGATGTCGTTTTCGTTTATGGCATCTTCATGTATTTCTATAGTATCAATACCATATTCTTTTGCATAACTTTCCTGAACTGTTTTGCAGGGAAGTTTTCCTGGTTTTCTACAAAGAACGATTCCTGCGCCAAGTCTTACGGCTACTGCAGATGACATAACAAAGCCACGACTTTCAATTCCGACAATCTTGGTGATTCCCTTGCCCTTATAAAAGTTATACATTTCATCGGAGATTTCTTTTAGAGCTTCAGGGCTCTTGAAAAGGGTAGTCACGTCACGGAAGTTTACACCCTTAATAGGCCAATCTGGTATACAGCGCAGATTGTCTAATAGTAGTTGGTTGTTCATTTTATTTTATATAGTTGTTCGTTATATTTTATTTAGATTCAATCGCAGTTTTACGTTTTACTTTAATGTCTAAAGTGCGCAATATCAATGCTTTATTGTTTGCCTTGTTTCACGTGAAACGTGAGGTGCGGCACGTTTGTGTTTCACGCAACGACGACCTTTATATTATCTACCTAGAAGTATCAAAAGCACGTTGATGTCGCTAGGTGAGACTCCCGGAATCCTACTTGCTTGTGCTAGAGTCTCTGGCTCGATTCTTTCAAGTTTTTGACGACCTTCAGTAGAAATTTCATGCAGCTCACTATATTTGAAACGTCCTTTTATTTTTATATTTTCAAGACGGTGCATCTTGTCGGCAACGATTTTTTCTCGTTCGATGTAACCTTGATATTTCATTTTAATCTCAGCAGCTTCAGCTATTTCCTCATTCCTGTTTTCTGGCGTATTTATCGCTTCTTTCAGTGATGGGATTATTTCCGAAAGATTACTTAGTGTAATATGTGGACGTGCAATGAGATCAATTAATTTACAGCCTGCGCGCAGTGGAGTAGTACCGAGAGCTTCAAGCTTAGAATTTATTTCCTGCGCTTTTATCGGAGTTTCCTTGCAGAAATTTATCAGTCTATTTACTGCTTCTTTCTTTTCTTGCCACCAATCATATCTGTCACGCTTGGCGAGTCCTAATTCGAATGCCTTTTCTGTTAGTCTGGCATCAGCATCGTCTTGTCTCAACAGAATGCGATATTCTGCCCTGGAGGTAAACATTCTATAAGGTTCATCGACTCCTTTTGTAGTAAGATCATCAATAAGTACTCCGATGTAACTTTCGTCACGTTGCATTATCAGTGGTTCTCCACCGCCGCATCTTATAGCTGCATTTATTCCGGCAACAGTTCCCTGACCTCCGGCTTCCTCATATCCTGTAGTTCCGTTTACCTGTCCTGCGAAAAACAGTCCAGGTACTTTCTTTGATTCAAGAGAATGTTTTAGCTGTGTTGGCTCGAAGTAATCATATTCAATTGCATAGCCAGGTCGATAAATCTTTACGTCTCTGAAAGCATGAATTTTGTGGATGGCATCTAGTTGAACATCCATCGGCATACTTGACGAAAAACCGTTAAGGTACATTTCGTTTGTATCTTCGCCTTCAGGTTCCAAAAACAAAAGATGTTGTTCCTTATCTGGAAATGTGACTAGTTTTGTTTCAATTGAAGGACAGTAGCGAGGGCCTGTGCTTTGTATCTGGCCGTTGAAAAGGGGAGAGTCTGCAAGTCCTTTTTTCAAAGTCTCGTGTACCTCTTTGTTAGTATATGTAGTCCAGCAAGGCAACTGCTTAAGTATACCTTTTTTCTCCATGTAACTGAATTGGTGAAAATCTGAGTCACCTTTCTGTTCCTCCATGTCCTCGAAGTGTACGCTGCGTTTGTCAATTCTCACCGGTGTACCGGTTTTCATTCTTGCTGACGAAATACCGAGGCGATTAATACTTTCTGTGAAATTATGCACGGCAGGTTCGGCACATCTTCCGCCTTCAATCATTTTTCTTCCCACGTGCATTAATCCATTAAGGAAAGTACCTGCAGTGACGATTACGCTCTTGGCTCTGAATTCTACGCCCCAGATAGTGCGTACTCCCACAGCTTCTCCGTTTTCAACTAAAAGTTCATCAGCTTGATCTTGCCAGATATCAAGATTAGGAGTGTTGTCAAGTACGGTGCGCCATTCCCATATAAACTTTCCGCGATCACATTGCGCACGTGGACTCCAAACGGCTGGTCCCTTACCAATGTTCAACATGCGGAATTGTATTGCAGTCTTATCTGTTACCCTAGCCATTTGACCTCCAAGTGCGTCAATTTCACGTACTATCTGTCCTTTCGCAATTCCGCCAATAGCGGGGTTGCAACTCATCTGGCCAATTTTATTCATATCCATTGTTACCAGGCATGTCTTCGCCCCAAGATTAGCTGAGGCAGCAGCCGCTTCACAGCCTGCATGTCCGCCGCCGATAACAATAACTTCGTATTTAAAAAGCATTTAATATATACTTATATTTTTCGCAAAAGTAAGAAATAAAATTGGATTTTTTATAAAATAGCTTTGAATTATCACTAAAATATAGTATTTTTGCAATCGTTATGAGGATAAATATGCCTACTAATAGGTATTCGTATTGTAAAGTTTTACAACATACAATAAATTAATGTAAATTAAATTGAATATAATTTCTAACAGTTAAATAATTAAAAATCAATCATTTATGTGGTTAATCAATTCATCCATTGGTAGAAAATTGGTAATGTCTATAACAGGTGTTGCCCTTATTCTATTTATGACGTTCCACTGTTGTATGAACGTTGCGGCCATTTTCTCAGGAAAGGCTTATAACACCATTTGTGAGTTGCTTGGTGCCAATTGGTATGCAGTAGTTGCAACAATTGGCTTGGCAGCACTTGCAGTGTGTCACATCGTTTATGCTTTCATTCTTACTGCACAGAATCGCAGCGCACGCGGTAGCGAGCGTTACGCAGTGACAGCAAAGCCTGAAAAGGTAGAGTGGGCTAGTCAGAACATGCTTGTACTCGGACTTATCGTAGTTTTGGGTATAGGTCTTCATTTGTTTAATTTTTGGTATAAGATGATGTTCGCAGAGCTTGCCGGTATGCAGACAGCGTTGGCTCCATCCGACGGTTTTGGTCTTATCAAGGCAACATTCAGTAATCCTGTATATGTTGTTCTTTATATCATCTGGCTTGTTGCTATCTGGTTCCACCTTTCACATGGTTTCTGGAGTGCTATGCAGACAATTGGTATCAATGGTAAGGTATGGTTCAATCGTTGGAAAGCAATTGGTATTGTTTATGTAACAGTGCTCATGCTAGCTTTCGTTGCCGTAGTGCTCGCATTCTACTTTGGTATTGCACCAAGTCTTTGCGCTGCAGCATAATTTATAATCAACATTATTTCCACATTGTGAAAGCATGTGGCTTATAATTCAAAACAAAGAATATTATGACTAAGACATTAAATTCCAGAATACCAGAAGGACCAGTGGCTGAGAAATGGACCAATTATAAGGCTCATCAGCGCTTGGTTAACCCAAAAAATAAATTAAAACTGGACGTTATCGTTGTTGGTACAGGTCTTGCAGGTGCAAGTGCTGCCGCATCTCTTGGTGAGATGGGTTTCAACGTTCTAAATTTCTGCATCCAGGATTCTCCACGCCGTGCTCACTCTATCGCAGCTCAGGGTGGTATCAATGCAGCAAAGAACTATCAAAACGACGGTGACTCTATTTATCGCCTTTTCTATGATACAGTAAAGGGTGGTGACTACCGTGCTCGTGAGGCAAACGTATATCGTCTTGCTGAAGTTTCAAATGATATTATTGATCAGTGTGTTGCTCAGGGTGTACCTTTCGCACGTGAATATGGTGGTATGCTTGCAAACCGTTCTTTCGGTGGTGCACAGGTTAGCCGTACATTCTATGCAAAGGGCCAGACTGGTCAGCAGCTTCTTCTCGGTGCTTATTCTTCTTTGAGCCTCCAGATTCATGCAGGTAAGGTTAAGCTCTACACTCGTTATGAGATGGAAGACGTTGTTATCGTTGATGAGCATGCACGTGGTATTATTGCTAAGAATCTCGTTTCTGGCGAACTAGAGCGTTTCACAGCAAATGCTGTCGTAATTGCTACTGGTGGTTACGGTAATACATATTTCCTTTCAACAAATGCTATGGGCTGCAACTGTACAGCTGCCGTTCAGTGCTATCGTAAGGGTGCTTACTTCGCTAACCCTTCTTATGTTCAGATTCACCCTACATGTATTCCTGTACATGGTGACCAGCAGTCTAAGCTGACTCTTATGTCTGAGTCTTTGCGTAATGATGGTCGTATCTGGGTTCCTAAGAATCTAGAAGATGCAAAGAAGTTGCAGTCTGGCGAAATGAAGGGATCTGATATTCCAGAGGAAGCACGTGACTACTATTTGGAGCGTCGTTATCCTGCATTCGGTAACCTTGTACCTCGTGACGTTGCATCTCGTGCCGCTAAGGAGCGTTGCGATAAGGGATATGGTGTAAATAATACTGGTCTAGCTGTTTATCTTGACTTCTCTGAGTCAATCAACCGCTTAGGTATTGATGCTATTCTCCAACGTTACGGTAACCTTTTCGATATGTATGAGGAAATTACAGACGTTAATCCTGGTGAAGTAGCAAATGAAATTGATGGTGTTAAATACTACAATCCAATGATGATATTCCCTGCTATCCACTATACAATGGGTGGTATCTGGGTTGATTACGAACTTATGACTACTGTCTCTGGTTTGTTCTCTATTGGTGAGTGTAACTTCTCTGACCACGGAGCCAACCGTCTTGGTGCTTCTGCTCTTATGCAGGGTCTTGCTGACGGTTACTTCGTATTGCCATATACAATTCAGAATTATCTTGCTGATCAGGCTCTATGGCCACAACTTGATACAAATCGTGCTGAGTTTGTCGAGGCTGAGAATGGTGTTAAAGCAGAAATCGATCGCATTATGAATATCAAGGGTAAGCGTTCTGTAGATTCTATCCATAAGGAACTTGGTCATATCATGTGGGAACACGTTGGTATGGGCAGAACTAAAGAAGGTCTTGAAGAAGGTTTGAAACAGCTTGCTGCACTCCGTGATGAATTCAATACCAATTTGTTTATCCCAGGTTCTAAGGAAGGCCTTAATGTCGAACTAGACAAGGCTATCCATCTTCGTGACTTTATCATTATGGGTGAACTTGTAGCTTATGATGCTTTGCATCGTGAGGAGAGTTGTGGTGGTCATTTCCGTGAAGAGCATCAGACAGAAGAAGGCGAAGCAAAGCGCGATGACGCAAACTTCTTCTATGTTGGCTGCTGGGGATATCAAGGTGACGACACAAAGGCTCCAGAACTTATCAAGGAACCACTTGAGTATGAGGCAATTAAGGTACAAACACGTAACTATAAGAATTAATAATCATGGCAAAAAATATTTCATTCACAATAAAGTATTGGAAACAGAATGGTCCTAAAGATCAAGGTCATTTCGATACACACGAGATGAAGAATATTCCTGAAGATACTTCATTCCTTGAGATGCTTGACATCCTTAATGAGGAACTTATTGAGGCTGGTCAGGAACCATTCGTTTTCGATCACGACTGTCGCGAGGGTATCTGTGGTATGTGTTCTCTTTATATCAACGGGACACCACACGGAAAGACTGAGCGTGGAGCTACAACATGTCAGCTTTATATGCGTCGTTTCAACGAAGGTGACGTTATCACAGTAGAGCCTTGGCGTTCTGCCGGTTTCCCTGTCATTAAGGACTGCATGGTAGATCGTTCTGCATTCGATAAGATTATTCAGGCTGGTGGTTATACAACTATCCGCACAGGTCAGGCTCAGGATGCTAACGCAATCCTTATTCCTAAGGAAAACGCTGAAGAGGCTATGGACTGCGCAACTTGTATCGGTTGTGGAGCATGTGTTGCAGCATGTAAGAATGGCTCTGCAATGCTTTTCGTTAGCTCTAAGGTTAGTCAGTTGGCTCTTCTGCCACAGGGACGCACTGAGGCTGCTAAACGCGCTAAGGCGATGGTTGCTAAGATGGATGAACTTGGCTTTGGTAACTGTACAAACACTCGTGCTTGCGAGGCTGTATGTCCAAAGAGTGAGTCTATTGCTAATATTGCACGTCTTAACCGTGAGTTCATCAAGGCTAAAATAGCAGATTAAGATAAAATTTGATTATACTTTTAAAGCCCTGCGTCAAGTTATTGATGCAGGGCTTTTCTATTTTTCTGGCGTAAGGGGAGTGGTATACATTACTCCACAAAAAAGCGTTGGAACTTATTTTATAATAAGTTCCAACGCTTATGTTTTATAAGTCGGGATGACCGGACTTGAACCGGCGACCTCGCGCCCCCCAGACGTGTACGCTACCAACTGCGCTACATCCCGATTGCATTGTTTAAATGCTGTGCAAATTTAATAATAATAATCGTAATCACCAAATTTATGTAGCCATCTAAATCAATAGCATAAAATGTATAATCGTCGTTTATATCGACTTTATAATGTCTTCTATATCAGATATGTTGTCGGCGGTGCGAATATAATCAGTCCATTTTCCACGAATCATTCCACGATCCTGCATGTCGTTGAGCAATGCTATAAGAGAATCATAGAAGCCCTTCATATTGTAGAGTATCACTGTTTTCTTATGATAGCCGATAGTGTGGCTGGCTGCTACCGTGAATATCTCGTCAAGAGTTCCTATTCCTCCTGGAAGTGCAATTACTACATCGCTTTTTACAAGCATCAGTTCCTTGCGGTCGCTAAGATTGTCACATGCTATATTCACGTCTATAGAGTCGCTCACCTTGCCACCCTTCTCTATGATCTGCGGAATAACTCCTATTGTCATTCCTCCTGCGTTTTTAACGCTGTTGCCGATACATTCCATGAGTCCGCAGTTACATCCGCCAAACACGATTGAATGGCCGTTTTTTGCTATCCATGCTCCCAACTCTTCTGTCATTTTGAAGAAATCCTTGTCTATATTGTCGTTGGCAGAGCAAAAGACTGATATTTTCATATTTCTATTTATTGTTAATATGGCATTCTTATCATGCCAAGTGTTAATGCTTATTCGTTAAGATGCTTCTTTACTACAGCAGGATTGCCTGCAGCCATACAATCATCTGGAATGTCGTGTATGACAACGCTTCCTGCAGCTATTATACAACGTTTCCCTATTCTTACCCCTGGGCATACGAT
Organism: Prevotella sp.; assembly: GCA_018053665.1. Lineage (GTDB taxonomy): Bacteria > Bacteroidota > Bacteroidia > Bacteroidales > Bacteroidaceae > Prevotella. Next base: position 4,735 of record JAGPKZ010000046.1, on the reverse strand, counting down.
AACACCGCCTCCGAGCCAAGTATCATCGCCAATTGTTATAGGGAAAGACGTCTCACAAGTTCCCCTGCGGGCCTTGTAGTCTATGGGATGATGTGGAGTGAGCAATTGGCATGAAGGTCCAATCTTCACATCGTTGCCAATTGTGACATACGCACCATCGAGAATTACGCAGTTGTAATTCAGAAACGAACGTTCGCCAATCCTTATACCTGAACCGTGGTCGCAATGAAAAGGAGGGCAAATTCCCGATGAATTTGGAAAATTTGGAATGAGTTTCTTAATTATTTCTCTGTATTCAGGTGATGACAGCGTTAGAGTCTGTAGAAATGTACATAAATCTTTTGCTTTTCTTAAACTCATATTTATCTCTTTGTCCGAGAAATCATACAGTTCCTCAGAACGCATCTTTTCAAATTCTGTCTTCATTGTCAGTTATTTATAAATGCCAAGTCTATTCCGCGAGCGATTTTGCTGTGACGTTCAAAAACTTATTTAATTGCGAATACGGAATTGTAAATTGTGGAGTTCCTGCTGCATAAGGAGCTATCTCATATTGTCCGTAGACAAATTTTACTCCATCGGCAGTAAACAAAGGTGAACATTTAGGAAGCGGAATAATATATATGTTGTCAAGCATTAAATAACTTTTCAGTTCATCATCATTCTTGACATTGAAATATTTTCTCAGCCCAGCCTTTATTATATTTTGTAGGTCCTCGTCATACGAGTTGTTAAATACTTCCCATCCTATTCGTCTTCCGTCGCTTTTGCGGAAAGTCTGTCCTGTTACAAATGTTGAGCCATGAGCGCCTCCTTGATATTCATAACATGAGTATTCGCAAGTGACGAATTTTGCAGTCTCGGCTGTCTTTTGGACATTACAAATGTATTCGTATTTCCATTCACGGTTATTGTTGGTAGTATCTTTTTTTAGTTCGGCATAATCAGTCGAGTCTTTACTAACAACCGATTTAATATAATGCTTTGCGATAGGCAAAGTCTCATTATATCCTCCTTCGTATGTTCCGCCCATTGTCTCGCTTAACCATTCGTTTATAGTTCTAGTCAATGCTGCTGTTTTTAGAATTGGACAGTCTGCCTTAATAGAGAAGTTGCCCACTTCGTTGTTTATAGTAATGCTGTCAGTTTTGACTCTTACGTCAGAAGGTGTCGTTTCACAGTGTGTGCATGCACTCAAAGAGCATAGTGCCAATCCCCCGATAACAATTGTCTGTAATGCTTTTCTCATAATCTTTACTGCCTTATCTTTATAATTTGCGTATAATAAACTGTAAAATTACTCAATTATATTAATATTGAGGTCTGTTTAACCTCATTTTTATATAATATTAAAGGCTTTTCGGTAATGATATACATGCCTAGGAAGTGAAAATAAAATAAATAAATATAGTTTTATGATGTTGTTACAAAATAAATGCGTAACTTTGCACCCGATTTTAAATCACAACGTTATTGTTTGTGATACATTTATTAATTTAGCGGAAGGTCTTCACGCCCAAAGATATGGTTGGGAGGGCGATTGTCCTTCCAATATAAAATTTATATTTTTTGAAGACATTTGAAGAGTTAGGCGTAAGCGAAGAGATTCGCCGTGCCATTGAGGAATTGGGTTTTGAACACCCAATGCCAGTTCAGGAAGAAGTAATCCCTTATTTATTAGGAAGTAAAAACGATGTAATCGCACTGGCTCAGACCGGTACGGGAAAAACTGCAGCTTATGGTTTGCCAATGCTGCAAAAGATTGACCCTAAAAACAATGCTACTCAGGCTATTGTTCTTAGTCCTACACGTGAACTTTGTATTCAGATTGCGGATGATCTTAAGGGTTTTGGTAAGTATATTGACGGACTTCATATCGTACCAGTATATGGAGGTGCAGATATTCGTTCACAAATCCGTACGATCAAGCATGGTGTGCAGATTATTGTTGCCACACCAGGCCGTATTGTAGATTTGATTAACCGTGGTGTCACCGAGTTAGGCCATGTCAACAATATTGTTCTTGACGAGGCTGACGAGATGCTCAACATGGGTTTCTCAGATAGTATAAACGCTATTTTCGAGCAGTTGCCTGCAGATAAGAACACGCTTCTTTTCTCAGCTACAATGGGCAAAGATATCGAAAGAGTAGCAAAGAAATACTTGCATGAATATAAGGAAATTGTTGTAGGCAGTCGTAATGAAGGTGCTGAACACATAGACCATATATACTATATGGTTCATTCAAAAGACAAGTATATTGCCTTGAAGCGTATTGTGGACTTCTATCCACATATCTATGCTATTATTTTCTGTCGTACAAAGATTGAAACTCAGGAAATAGCTGATAAATTGATTAAGGAAGGATATAATGCCGAGGCTTTACATGGTGACTTAAGTCAACAGCAGCGTGATCTCACAATGCAGAAGTTCCGTCAGCACACAGTTCAGTTGCTTATCGCAACAGATGTAGCTGCACGTGGTCTTGATGTTGAAGACCTTACTCATGTTATCAACTATGGTCTGCCTGATGATATTGAAAGTTATACTCACCGTAGCGGACGTACAGGACGCGCTGGAAAGAAGGGTACATCAATAAGTATTATTCATATAAAGGAAAAGTGGAAAGTTCGTCAGATTGAGAAACAAATCGGCAAGGACTTTATCGATGGTGAGATGCCAAAACCAGAGGAAATCTGCACGAAGCAGCTTTACAAGGTTATGGACGACATCATGAATACTGATGTTGACGATGACCAAATTGCCCCATATCTTGATGAGATTATGCGCCAGTTTGACTGTGTTGACAAGGAAGATATTATCAAGAAGATGGTTACAATAACCTTTGGCCGTTTCCTAGAATATTATAAAAATGCACGTGAAATAGAGAAACCTACCGGCGCACGTAAGAGTGACCGTGACGGTGATCGCGGTGGTGATCGTGGTGATAGAGGTTCAAGAGGAGGTAGAAGTGTAAGCGGTGGTCGCCGTAAGCATGATACAGAGGCTGGATTCAGTAGATTGTTTGTCAATCTTGGAAAGAACGATGGTTTCTATCCAGGTGAGATAATGCAATTTCTTAATAAGAATATCAACGGACGTCAGGAAGTTGGACATATGGACATCTTGCAGAATTTTGCTTATATAGAGGTTCCTGAAGGCGATGCACAGAAAGTCATGAATGCTCTAAACGGTACAAGTTATAAGGGACGTGAAGTTCGTTGTAATGACGCTGAAGAAGAGGGACATGGACGTTCTGCTCGTGGTGGTGAGCGCAGTAGCCGTGGCGGTGATCGTGACGGACGCGGATATCGCAATGACCGTGGAGGTTATGACCGTGGCGGTCGTGATAGTCGTGGCGGCAGACGTGACGGTGGCAAATATGAAAAAACAGCCAATCCAGCCAATCCAGCCGAGAAGCCTGAAGACTGGAGAAGTCTTATGAAAGGCGGTGATTTGAAGGGTGCTGAACCTGACTTTAGCGAGGATGGCTGGGCACGCAGAAAACCAAGAAAGAAATAGTTTTAAACAATTGATATTGAAACGGGGTTGCAGATTAGTCTGCAACCCCGTTTCTGTTATAATTACTTAAATTAATTACACTTTATATTCATTTAAGTGTGTTCAGGTTGTACATTTGTATCAAAATAGATAAAATAATAAAAAACAGTTTCATGAACAAATTATTTCTAGGTATAGCGATGCTGCTTTCCGTACAGGCTACATTTGCAGATAATGGTAACTTTACCGTTAAGGGTGAACTAAAGAACTTTGGCGATACTATTATTGCCATTGTTCCTGTTAACAAGGACTATGTACGTGATACCATCCTTGTAAAGGACAATAAATTTGAGGCAAGACTTAATGTTGTCGAACCGTCAAATATATATCTGATGTCTCCTGGTACTATGCGCCGCACAGAGAGCAAGCGTATCGTTATTCCGGCTGTTCCGGGTGAGATGGCTGTTATTACAGGTGATATCGCAACAAGATATGATATCAGTGGTAGTTTGTTCTATAAGCAATATGGTGAGTTTGATCGTGCTTTGGAGACTGCAAGCAAACCAATGACTGATTATGAAGTAAGTCTTGACAAGCGTGTTGCTGCAGGTGAAGATCGTGGCAAGATAATGGATGAATACGAGGCAAAAGCTCCTGAGTTTCAGAAGGCTATTACTTCGGCTATATTCTCTTTCATAAAGAACCATGCTGATTGGGAAGCAAGCGCCGTTGCTGTTACTAATCTTAATGCCGATACAATTAATTCAGGTGTCGCTTTGTTGGCAGAGAATGTTAAGAATGGAAGAATGAAACCATTCTATCAGTCTGTTTTAGACAATTATAAGGCTAAAAACGAACGTGAGGCAAAAGCAAAGGCTGCACAGGCTTCTGGTGTTATGGCTCCAGACTTCACATTAAATGACATAAACGGTAAACCGTTGACTCTTTCAAGTTTGCGTGGCAAGTATGTTCTCGTTGATTTCTGGGGTTCATGGTGTATCTGGTGTATAAAGGGTATGCCTCAGATGAAGGAGTATTATAAGAAATATGCCGGTAAATTCGAGATTCTTGGTGTAGACTGTAATGATACAGAAGCCAAATGGAAAGAGGCTGTACAGAAGCATGAATTGCCTTGGCTGCATGTATATTGTCCTAAGGGCAGTACTGCTATTGACGGTTATGCAATACAGGGTTTCCCAACAAAGATTCTTATCGGTCCTGACGGAAAGATTGT
>JAGPKZ010000114.1 GCA_018053665.1 Prevotella sp. | reverse complement strand
TTATCTGCACACTCGAGTTGCTGCCTGCACTGACATTTACCGATAGTTTTCCGCTTTTCGCTTTGGCAGTGTTGTCGAGAATGATTTTTTTGCTGTTGCCAGTTGTTATTTCTTCCTTGTCAAACAGGTTTCGTCCTCCATGATACCATGAATATCCATCAACCTCATAAAGAGAATGATAATCGTCTGCTGAAGGATAAAATGAATTGATGAATGTTGCCGAATCAACTGTTTGTGGTTCAATATTGTTTTGAGTGATGAAATAATATCCGTAATCAGAATAAGGATTACGAGTGCGCCTGCTTGCATCGTCTGTACTCCATGAAACAGAACCGCGACCATAAAATAATATCTTTCCGTTAATCTTGCATAAAGGTACTTCTTTCAAGTCATCGTGGGCAACAAGGTCTTCCTCATTAAGTATTTCGTTTTGTAGATTTCCACCATAACCATATACGTGGATTTTGGAAATATCAGAGAATCCGGCTTTCCTTATAAGTGCGTCTGTAAGTTGAAACACTCCCGATGAGGCAATTCTTATCTTTGCCCAACGTCCGGATGAAAGCACCGAAGAAGTTACGTATCTTGATGATGGAACTGTTGCTCTGGTAATGGCTACCGATGATTTTGCTTTAGTCTTGTTGATGGCTGATGACTCCACTTTCAGCATGTAGCTTGCCAATATGCGGTAATGGCCGTCGCGAAATACGATAGGAGAGAAAGAAACCACTAGGTTGGGCTGTTTGCTATTAATGGCAACAAACTGATTTATTAATGGCAATTTTGGTAGCGGTTCCCCTGATATTTTGTTGTATTGCTCAATATCAGACTGTGGCATCTCCACAAAGTCGGGATAGAGAATGCTCACCTTATATATTGAGTCACGATAATCAAGTCCAAGTGGAAGTGAATACGTGACACGAGGCAGCGCAGAATCTATCTTTACTTGATCGTAAGTCAGGTTAAAGAATCTTTGCGAGGCTGAAAGCGTACAGCAAGCTGCCAACATCGCCATTGCCAATATATATTTAGCGAAACATCTCAAAAGAAAATATTATTTGAAAATATATTATCAGCAATCTATTTGCAATTGAAATCCAGCAGTTTGTAGTCTTCCAGATAACCCTCCAAGTGGTCGTCTATATTTACGGGTCCACAACCTGTAGGGCAACCAGTATAAAGCAAGTCTCCTGTCTTTATAGTGAAATATCGGCTGATGTAAGAAATAATCTCGTCAACTTTGTAAAGCATGTCGCCAGAGAAACCTTCTTGCACGGTGTTGCCGTTGATGTCAAGATGAAATCTCAAAGACTGAATATCTTTTAGCTTGTCTTTCTCCATCCAGTCGCCAATTACTGCTGAACCGTCAAATCCCTTGCTCAGTTCCCAAGGCTTTCCTGCCTCCTTCAACTTCTTTTGCAGTTCACGGGCTGTGAAGTCAATACCCACAGTCACAGCATCGTAATAGCGGTGTGCAAAACGCTCAGGAATAGTCTTTCCAAGTTTGCATATTCTCACAACCAGTTCTGTCTCATACTCAATTCTTCCCATGTCATCGGGAATGAAAAACGGTTTCCCATCTTTCAGCAATGCTGTGTCAGCCTTTGTGAAAATCACTGGTTCTTCTGGCCTATTTAACGTACCGTGCAGTGCTTTATTGTGCTCGGCGTAGTTCATTCCAATAGCAAAAATCTTCATATTGTTTGTATCTTTATAAAGGAATTGGGTAAATTCCGTATTTTCCTGTATTATTGACAAAGGTAAATAAAGTTGCCCAAATCACAAAATAAAAGATTGTTTTTCGCAAATTAAGCCTTTTCTTGCATAATACGAATTTCACCTCTTATGTTACGAAAAACACTCCGCTTTGTTGTTAATTTTAGCTTAACTTTGCAATCGTTATATTTTTAATTATGAAAACGAAACTAATAATCAGTCTATTTTTACTAGCGCTATTGCCGACACAGATTGTCGCAAAAGGCGCATCTAAGAAGTTTTATCCGGGTGAAATTTGGAAGGACAACAACGGAGTCCACATCAATGCTCATGGTGGAGGTGTGATAAATTACAACGGTACTTACTATTGGTTTGGAGAACACAAATCTGATTCTACAAGCTCTGCGATGGTAGGAGTTACTTGTTATTCTTCAAAAAACCTTGTTGACTGGACCAATCGTGGTGTGGCACTTGCCGTATCTGACGATGAAACCAGTGATATTGCTAAAGGATGCATATTGGAACGTCCAAAAGTTGTTTACAACAAGAAGACCCAAAAGTTTGTTATGTGGTTTCATCTCGAACTAAAGGGTAATGGGTATTCTGCCGCTCGCTATGGTGTGGCTGTAAGTGACAATGTTGCTGGACCGTATAAGTACATTCATTCTGGACGAGTAAATCCAAATGTCTATCCTATTAATATAGTAGGTAAGGATACAGTTGATGTAAATGCTCATTATGCAGACTTGCTTGCATTGAAATGGTGGACTCCTGAATGGTATGATGCCGTAAAGAAAGGTCTGTTTGTAAAGAGAGATCTTGCCAGCGGACAAATGGTACGCGACCAGACAGTATTTGTTGACGAAGACGGAAAGGCTTATCACATCTATTCATCTGAAGACAATTTGACTTTGCAGATTGCACAACTCACGGATGACTATACTGCTCATACGGGTAAATACGTTAGAATGGCTATTTCTGAAATGAATGAAGCTCCTGCTGTGTTCAAGAGAAATGGCGTGTATTGGATGATTACAAGCGGATGTACAGGATGGGCACCAAACAAAGCCAGATTATTTACTGCTAATAACATTATGGGACCGTGGAAGCAATTGCCAAATCCATGTATCGGCAAGAGTGCCGACACTACGTTTGGCGGTCAGAGCACCTATGTGTTGAATGTGAATGGAAAATTCATTTTTATGGCTGATATTTGGAGACCTGAACATCCAAGTGATGCAAGATATATTTGGTTGCCAATAGATTTTAAGAATGGTAAACCAATAATCGAGTGGCGAGATAGTTGGAGTTTGTCGGATTTAAAGAAATAATACATAATTACTAAAAACGCCCCTGTTTTTACGAATATAATACCTTTATATTATAATTATTTTGTTAATTTTGCACTATAATAACTAACCAAAGACTTAAAACTATAAGAATTATGTATAATGTAAACCTATCACCTTGAAGATCTTCCTGTTTTCGAAAAATTTAATTACGGAAACTGATACCGATGAAAATTTTAAATGTTTATAGGAAGATTAATAACTGTAATTTAATCCAATGTAAATTGTTAATAATTTAATGTCAATAATTAATATGAATTATGATTTTAGAAATCGCGCAACTTGTTCATTCATGTGTGTCGCGATTAGTCTGATTTCGCCTTTTGCAATAAAAGCGAAGGCTGTTGTTGCTCCTAGTATTAATGCCGTGGAACAGCATCAGACGTTACATGTAACAGGTACTGTTGTAGACAGTAATGGCGAGAGCGTTATTGGCGCCACAGTGCGAATAATAGGGGAAAAACAAGCCACTATTACTGATATGGACGGCAAGTTCAAGATTGATGCACCTGCTGGTGCCGTGCTTCAAATCTCTTCTATCGGCTATGATTCACAGAAAGTTAAAGCTTCTTCTAGTCCATTACGTGTCACAATGGTAGACAATTCAACTACGTTGAAAGATGTTCAGGTTGTGGCTTATGGAACACAAAAGAAGGTTACTGTTACTGGTGCTATTTCTGGCATAAAAGGTTCTGAATTGTTGAAGACTCCAGTAGGCTCAATCACCAATATGCTTTCAGGTGCAGTTTCAGGTTTGTCTTCTATCCAGTATTCTGGCGAACCAGGAGCTGATGCAGCCACAGTCCTTGTACGTGGTAAAGCAACATGGGCAGATTCCTCTCCTTTGATACAAGTTGATGGAGTTGAAAGAGATTTCAATGAAATAGACCCGAATGAAGTTGAGAGCATAACTGTGTTGAAAGATGCTTCTGCTACGGCTGTTTTTGGTGTCAGAGGTGCTAATGGTGTAATCCTTGTTACTACTAAAAGAGGTAAGGAAGGAAAAGCACATATTTCTGTATCTACATCTGCAAGTGTTATCATTCCGACAAATATGTTGAAGTTAGCTAATTCTTATGAATATGGTAGCTATTATAACCAAATGCTTAAGAATGATGCAGCTGATACAAAAACACCTTTTTCAAATGAGATTATGCAGAAGTTTAAAGATCATTCAGATCCAATCAGATTTCCTGATACAGACTGGATAGACTATTGCTTTAAAAATGCAGCTTTGCAGACACAGCATAATGTTAATATTTCTGGCGGTACAGAGAAAGTGAAATATTTCGTGTCAATGGGTGCTTATACCCAGGACGGACTATTTAAACAGCAGTCTTTGCCTTATGATTTTAACTTTAAGTATCGTCGATTTAACTATCGTGCAAACTTAGACTTTGAATTAACGAAGGCTACGACATTGTCAGTTAACATAGGTGGTAGAGTGGACAATAAAAATACTCCATATTCAGGCGAAGACAACAACCAGTTGTTCCGTCATTTGTATTGGGCAACACCATTCTCTAGTCCAGGTATCGTAGATGGAAAGTACGTGATGTCTGCTACTAACTATGATGATTATCAGTTGCCATTTGTTGGTGCAAGTGGCCTTGGTGCATATTATGGTTTGGGCTATATGGCATCGAGTACTAACACTCTAAA
>JAGPKZ010000113.1 GCA_018053665.1 Prevotella sp. | reverse complement strand
AGATTGCGGTTTCGAATATTTCGTAAATCCAAGCAGTGCAAACGTAGCCTTTATACTGAATAATAATGGAGAATTACTAGTAGAGCGGAGAAAGAATAATCCAGCAATGGGAACACTTGATCTTCCTGGGGGATTTGCTGACATGAACGAAACCGTGGAAGAGGGATTAAAGCGTGAGGTTATGGAGGAAACAGGGCTTGAAGTTACTGAAGCGACATACATGTTCAGCAAACCAAATACATATCATTACAGCGGAGTAGACATCCCTACCCTAGATATGTTTTTCAGATGTAAAGTGAAAGACGATAATAAAGTAAAGGCAAACGACGACGCTGCAGAATGTATGTGGATACCATTAGAAGAGATTGAAACAGAGCAGTTCGGACTTAATTCCGTAAGAAGCGGACTTATTGATTTCATAAAGATACATAACAACACTTTGTAATAACATTTCGTAATTATTTACTATCAAGTTAACTTCTAACTAAAACTAAAATACTTAAAAAACCGAAAAAAAATGCCATATAATAATGTATACGTAAAAGTTTTAATTACTTTTGCGCCCTAACAACGTACAATTCGCAATTATGCAAGAAAATTTAGTTATCGTAGAGAGCCCTGCAAAGGCTAAGACTATTGAGAAATTTTTAGGAGACGATTTCAAGGTAATGTCTTCTTATGGTCATATTCGTGACCTTAAGAGGAAGGAATTAAGTATAGATGCAGAAACACTGGAACCAGATTACGAAATTCCTGACGAGAAAAAGAAACTTGTTTCCGAGTTGAGGTCAAACGCCAAGAAAGCAAAAAAGATTTGGTTAGCATCCGATGAGGACCGCGAGGGAGAAGCTATTTCATGGCACCTTTGCGAAGTACTTGGACTTGACGAGAAGAACACAAGCCGTATCGTGTTTCACGAAATCACGAAATCAGCTATTCTTGACGCAATAAAGACTCCACGTCATCTTGACATGAATCTTGTAAACGCACAACAGGCACGCCGTGTACTCGACCGTCTTGTAGGATTCAAACTATCACCAGTATTGTGGCGAAAAGTAAAACCGGCTCTTAGCGCAGGACGAGTACAGAGCGTAGCTGTGAGACTTATCGTAGAGCGCGAGAGAGAGATACATGCTTTCAAAAGCGAACCATATTATCGCATAAATGCAATTCTCACTATCACCAATTCTAACGGAAACATCAGTGAGGTGAAAACAGAATTGGACACACGATTTAATAAACACGAAGAAGCTGTGGCTTTCCTTGAGAAATGCAAGGATGCAAAATTCACAGTTTCATCAATAGCAAAGAAACCTTTGCACCGTACTCCGGCTCCTCCTTTCACTACATCAACATTGCAGCAGGAAGCAGCAAGAAAATTGGGATTCACCGTAAGTCAGACGATGATGGTGGCCCAGCACTTATATGAGAACGGACTCATCACATACATGCGTACCGATTCTGTAAACCTATCGTCACTAGCGATAAATACAAGCAAAGACGAGATTATCAAACTTTGGGGAAAGGAATACAGCAAGACACGCAAATATCAGACTCACTCGAAAGGCGCACAGGAAGCTCATGAGGCTATACGTCCTACTGAAATGATTAATACCGAGATTGAAGGTACATCACAGGAGAAGAGACTTTATGAACTTATATGGAAGCGCACTACTGCATCACAGATGGCTGACGCAGAGATAGACAAGACTACTATAACAATAGACATAGCTGGCGTAGACGAGAAGTTTATCGCAAACGGTGAGGTCATTACTTTTGACGGTTTCCTGAAAGTTTACCGTGAGTCTACAGATGATGAAGACAACAACCAAGACGAGTCTACTCACAATCTTCCATCAATGAAAGAGGGTGACGAATTGCAAAGACGTGAAATCACATCTACAGAGCGTTTCAGCATGGGCCCAAATAGATACACAGAAGCCAGTCTAGTACACAAACTAGAAGAACTGGGTATCGGACGTCCTTCTACTTACGCGCCTACAATATCTACTATACAGCAACGCGAATACGTGCAGAAGGGTGATAAGAGCGGTAAGGAAAGAGAGTATGTCATCGACACACTGAAAGGCATAAAGGTAACGAGCAAGCAAAAGAAGGAAATGGCCGGCAACGAGAAGGGAAAGCTTCTGCCTACAGATATAGGAATTGTTGTTAACGACTTCTTGATGCAAAACTTCCCTGACATCATGGACTATAACTTCACAGCAAAAGTTGAGCAGCAGTTTGACCTAATAGCTGAAGGTAAGGAAGAGTGGAACGTCATGATGAAAGAGTTCGACAAAGACTTTGAGCCAACTGTTGAGAAGGTGAGAAACGCACGTTCAGAGCATAAAGCAGGAGAACGCGAACTTGGCACAGATCCAAAGAGCGGTAAGCCTGTATTTGTTAAGATTGGTCGTTTTGGTCCTTTAGTTCAGATCGGTTCTGCCGATGATGAAGAGAAACCAAGATTTTCACAGTTGCCATCAGACAAGAGTATGGAGACTATTACCCTTGACGAAGCACTGGAACTCTTTAAGTTGCCACGCACAGTAGGTCAGTTTGAAGACACAGACGTAGTTATCGGCGCAGGTCGTTTCGGACCATACATCATGCACAACAAGAAATATGTTTCTCTACCAAAGACAGAGAATCCGATGACAACGACGCTAGAGACAGCCATACAGCTCATCAATGAAAAGCGTGAGCAAGAGAAGCAACGCCACATAAAGTCTTTTGAACAAGACCCAGCGATAGAAGTACTCAACGGCAGATACGGTCCATATATAGCTTACGACGGGAAAAACTATCGTATGCCGAAAACTCTGCACGAAAAGGCAGCAGAACTTACCTTCGAACAGTGTATGGATATTGTTAAGAATGCCCCTGAGCCTAAGGCTAGAAGAAAGAAATGAGAAGAATCATTATAATTGGATATATGGGTGCCGGCAAGACAACTGTCGGCAAGACTTTAGCACAAGAACTCAATCTGCCCTTCTATGACCTCGACTGGTATATAGAGAGCAGAATGAGAAAAACAGTAAAGGAAATCTTTGACGAACGAGGAGAAGAAGGGTTCAGACTTATTGAGCACAACCTTCTTCATGAGGTAGCTGAATTCGAGGATGTGATAATCAGTTGCGGTGGTGGAGTACCATGTTTCTATGACAACATGGACTATATGAATCAAAAGGGAGACACTGTCTACCTAAAAGCCACTCCTGAAGTATTGTATGGTCATCTGAAAATGGGAAAGAGCGTGAGACCATTACTTCAAAACAAAACTTCCGAAGAGGTAGAAGAGTTCATCAAAGAACAGTTGCAGGTGCGCGAGCCTTTTTATAGCAAGGCAAAGTACACCCTTGACGTAAACCTAATGGATGATTACGATAAAATTAGAATATTTGTTACTAAATTAAGAGAATTGCTAGATTTGTAAGCAATCTTATTATTTACTTTATGTTTTTGACTTCAGAATGAAAAAATGGACTATTGAGGATTCGAAGGAACTCTACAACATTAATGGATGGGGTACTTCATATTTCGGTATCAACGAAAGAGGCGACGTTTATGTCACCCCGTGTAAAGACAATACGGAAATAGACTTGCGTGACATAATGGACGAATTGGCATTGAGAGATGTCACAGCGCCTGTTTTACTACGCTTTCCTGACATCCTCGACAATCGTATTGAAAAAACTTCAAGCTGTTTCCAGCAGGCAAAGACAGAATATGATTTTAAAGCTGAGAACTTCATTATCTATCCTATCAAGGTAAACCAGATGCAACCTGTTGTTGAGGAGATTATCTCTCACGGCAGAAAATTCAATCTTGGACTTGAAGCAGGTTCAAAGCCTGAACTTCATGCAGTGATTGCCGTGCAATGCCAAAGCGACTCGCTTATCATCTGCAACGGATACAAAGACGAAAGTTATATAGAATTGGCATTGCTTGCGCAAAAGATGGGAAAACGCATCTTTATTGTCGTGGAAAAGCTGAACGAGCTTGACCTAATAGCAAAAGCAGCGATAAAACTTAACGTAAAACCAAATCTGGGAATACGAATAAAACTTGCATCTTCTGGTTCTGGCAAATGGGCAGAGAGCGGAGGCGACGCTTCTAAATTCGGACTTACAAGTTCAGAACTTCTGCAAGCCCTTCAAAAACTTGATGATAATGGACTACATGACAGTCTGAAGCTCATTCATTTTCACATAGGAAGTCAGATAACTAAGATAAGGCGTATACAGACTGCATTGCGCGAAGCTGCACAATTCTACGTAAACCTTCACAAAATGGGTTACAATGTGGAGTTTGTAGATTGCGGAGGCGGACTTGGAGTTGACTATGACGGAACAAGGTCATCAAGCAGCGAAAGTTCTGTGAACTATTCTATTCAGGAATATGTAAACGACTGCGTATACACATTTGTTGACGCAGCAGACAAGAACAATATACAGCATCCAAACATAATAACAGAAAGTGGCCGTTCACTTGCAGCACATCACTCCGTACTGGTAATAGACGTGCTTGAAACAGCAAGTCTTCCAGAGATGAAAGAGGAGTTTGAGCCAGGAGACAAAGACCACCAGCTTGTAAAAGATCTGTATGAGATATGGGATAATCTGGATTCACGCTCAATGCTTGAAGACTGGCACGATGCCGAACAGATTCGCGAAGAAGCTCTTGAACTATTCTCTCACGGAATAGTGGACCTCAAGACGCGCGCAGAAATCGAAGC
>JAGPKZ010000112.1 GCA_018053665.1 Prevotella sp. | reverse complement strand
TACGTATCTTGGGTAAGAAGTTCAGAGGTAAGATCATGATTACAACCATCAAACTCACATCTACCAGCAGCTCTTGCCCATAGTAGATTTTGATTTTTTTGTGATATTGGTTTTCTATCTGCCATATTAACAAACTTCAAAATTTTAAATAACAATACAAAGATACAATTTATCTGTGCAGCCTATCTTCACAATTAAGATTATTTTTTCAAGATAACATTTCGCAAAAACAATCTACCTTTTAAATACAGGACTGTAGAATAGTGATAGAACTGCACCATAATGAAGAAATCCTACTTCTGTGATACTTACTCTTTTTCCATCGAGCAACAAAAGATCCTTTTCAAGACAGAAGCTCAACACTTCATCTATGTACTTATTCCATGCAATATCATTATCTGACATAACTTTGTCCAATAAGAACGAGCCGTAATAACCGGAAATAGCTATATACTTTGATGCAATCTCATCTGGTAGAAGCTGATAAACAAATTCTTCTTGATAAGATTCTTGTTTTACGATATTCAACAAGTCATAGGAGTTCTTTCCACAGTTATAAGAAACACCTTTTTTATTCATACTCTGGGCTGAAATACCGAATCCTTTGTAAGCTCCTCCCTCAGTCATTCTTGATCTCAAGTAGGAAGAAACGCCTAAATCATCCTTTGATAATGAAAAGGTATTTTGACCAAAAGAAGCATAATAGCCAAGTTTACGCAATCCTTCGTAATACTGCTTGTACAAAGAAAAAAGTTTTTCTTTTGATGAGATATCTTTACTGTCAATCATATTCGTTCGGAGTTCATACAATGTAACTTGTTCCGGCGAATGCCTCTTAATAGTGAATAAATCTTTTTCAACAGTTTCTTTCGTTTGCCCCTTTAGTCCATACATCAGATCCAAATTGATCTTTTTGATTCCAAATAAATGAGCCTTATCCATCCATTTGGAGATAAACTCTTCCTTTATTCGTTCACGATGTTGAGAACAGAGTAATTCTGTGTCAGTTGTCTGAATGCCCAACGATAATCTTTGAATACCACTTTGAACCATTCGAGATAGTTTCGCTTCAGACAATGAGCTAAATGTTCCCTCAATACTTGGCTCGAAATCCTCAGATAGTGAGACTCCTGATTTGGCCTTGTCAAAGATATCTAAAAGCAGATTGAAGTTCTCATCCGAAAGTGATGTAGGTGTTCCACCGCCTATATCAAAACCTCTTAGCACTATATTAGGATGGTTCGTCTTGAATGACGTTATATCCTCATCAACAACATGAATATAATGTGCCTGCAATTCATTATCAGGGCATATCATTCTTGTATATTCGCAAAATGAGCATAGTTGCTTGCAAAAGGGAACGTGAATATAGAAAGACAATTCTTTATCCTTCTCAAAACCCAAAGGAGTATGAACACGATATTTAGCCCAGTCATCAGGTGATAATGGATATGACGTATTCCACTTCGGATCGTTTTTCCGTAATTCAAAAACCTCGTTGATACTCATTTCAATATATGATGTTGTTCTGATGAAAACCTTGACGAAGATATTCACCATCGAAGACTAGTGAAGATTCACAATATTGAGGATTTGCATAGTTACGCATGTATATTTCCAAAATCTTCAAATCTTTATTATACAAAAAGTTGCTACATTTACAGTCCTGCCCTCGATTCATTGATTTTGTAAAATAGACATGGGGTATCTCCTCCCAATGTATTTCTTCCAAGTCAATGAAATTCTCTCTACAGTATTCATTTACCTTCATAAGTGCAACGAAACCTATTCGCGGAACGCCTAAAGCTAAAGCAAAGTCCAACATTTTATGTGCTTCATTTGCATTATCTATATAGCCCTTTATGAGATTGCAGCTAACATTCATTTTTTGCATGTCTACTCCCTGAAATTGGAAGGCGTTCGCGTCTATTGAGCAGCCATATAACTGTGAAAGCTTATTCAAGTCATAGTGATGCAACGACATGGAAATACTATCCCAACGTGGATGAGTCATCAACTTTTGAGACTCCGACAAGATGCCATAGGTATTCAAGTGTAAATGAATATTGGAAAACTCATCACAGTTCAGTCTATCAATGATCTTAAATACTAATGGTGAAACTATAGAAGGTTCACCACCAGTGATATTTAAATGATTGACTTTAATACCTTTGCTCTGAAGCTCAGTCAATATTCTAACGAGTTTATCAATATCAAAGGCTGATGATGGATGAGGGCAATTTGCATTCGAACAGAATAGGCAATGAGCATTGCATCCTTTCGTCACTTTTACGAAAAGATTAACATTAGGAGGTATTGGCTTACCTGGTTCGTCAACCAGATTGCAGCCAATACTCTTGAGCAGAATTTCCTTACCAAATATTTCCATCATCCTATTATCTGCGATCAACCTTCTCAATGAATGCCTTTTTCTCACTGAAGCTATGGAAATGCATGCGTCCAAAATATCTCGCAAATACTGGCTTTCTAAGATTTCTTGTTGGAATATAATAGCGGTCATCCACAAGTATATATTCGCCCTTACGTATTTCTCTGTTGAGAATACCAGAAACAACTTCCATCTCATAGATCTCATGACCACTTCTCGGACCTTTTCCTTCGCCACAAGCTTTTAAATACTTTCTTGATGTTTTATCTTTGACATAGACAGGTCCAGTACCAGGAACAATAGGATAAAAGACCTCAGGGTGGCAGACGCCTTGAGCCTCATAGTCTTCCTTGATGACTTCATCAATTCCTCTTGCAGCCAATTTGCCCTGATGTTCTGTGAACATACGTTTTTCCATCAATTCATTGTCAAGAACTCCATCAGTGGTAATTTCTTTCCACAGGTGATGAAGACCACTGATAAACCAATTTATCGGGAAGTTGCCTATAGTTAGATACGGATCAGACATATAGCTACTATCTCCACAGTTCATACGTCCGGTGGCAAGGCACAGCAAATCATATCGCAGATCCTCAAAGTCTTTATATTGGCAAATATCATTGAGAGTTCTTGCGAGTATGATGATCTTGGCACACATACGACGAATGTACAACACATCCAAATCAGAAAGCTTACCAGCATCAAAATGTTTGCTGAGCATCTTCTCAAACTTATCAACGTCAAAACGACCATCATTCATTAGAAGATGCTTATTATCCTGCAATGTTTTCTCTACCAGCTCTATAGACTCATTATCATACCCCCTTTTGCTCTTGTAATTATCTATGACTGCGCCGAAGTCATCCATGAGATTCTCAAAAGATGAATAATGATTTTGGGTATTGAGAGTCTTTACGATGTCTGCCAAAGTTCTACACTGACCAATCTGCATCAGTCTATAAGATGTTGGTGCTTTAAGAACAGAAGGAGCAATAACCTGAATGAATGATTCAGGAAGACAGATATTATCTAACTTCATTGCTTCCGCAAACAAAGGCGCTATATCACGATCCTTAAAACCAGCGATTCCGCATCCAATTCTGGTTACGAAGAAGAAGAATTCAGAGTGTGCTTGGGCAAAACTGATAAACTCATCAACATAAGGTTTGATTGTTTCAACACCACCCTGCATAGTTGGAATCGCATAGCTTTGTCCTTGTAAGCCAACTCCCTGACCCATAATCGCACCAAAACGCATAAATGCTGCGCGTGCTGCTCCACCACCATGACTACCAGCGAGATTACTGCCAAAGACAAAGATCTCGTCATCTTTGAGCAAAGATAGTTTTTCTGGTGTATTCACAGGACGTTCAATATTATGATAATACTTTTTGCCCTCAGTCTCAAGTGGTAAGCACTTTGAATCCCGAACGAACTGCGCTATCACTTCAGCCATTTCTGAGTTTGTTGCGTATTTCTTATAGAACGAATCAAATGCTTCTGCCAAAGTAAATACATTGGTGTCATCTTCATAGAAACTATTCTCAACTGATGAAGCTTCTTTAATGAGATCTTCATTTGTACATTTGTTATAAATAACATTTGCTAAGGAGCCAAAATACAGTCTGATTGTAGCCTCAACACCTGACACACGATAAATAGAGAAATCTTTATGCCACAGATAACGACTCACAATAGAGGTCATCTTTTCTCCTCTGGAAAAGAGTTCCAATAAAGTACCGATCTTCTCGGTAACAGAGAACTGATTTGACTCATCACTTCCTGACTCAAGGAACGCTTTCTCTGGAGCGTTAATACCATTTCTCTTGAAAGCAGATTCTGCTTTATAGTATTCTAATTCCTTTTGAACGATACCAAGCGTTCCATTACATCGTGTTTTATCGAAGAACTTCTCCAGGACTTCTGAAAATAGTTCGTCTGGTGAGACGATGTCAAACAGAGTCATACAAGAGCGAACTTTTAGAGCATCAAGACCTCCAAATATCGTTCTGGCAGAATCTTCCTGATCCATCAAAGCACGAGTGATCTCATAAAGTCTATTAGATAACGTATCATTTTCGAGATACGCCTTTGCCTCCAACAGAGATTGAATACTGTATTTCTGAGACGTTGCACTATGTCCAAGTCCCTTAATTTGAGGGAAAACAAACCAAATCCAATGAGTTTGCTTGGAACCATTCTTAACCTCATTTAATGCTGTCTCGTATGTATTAAAATTATCTTGAGCAGACAAGAATCTATCTAAATTAAACATGCTGTTATCTGATTTTGAGTTTTTAATATGTTCCTTCATTGCTGTCCGGAGAAATTTTCTCAAAACAGCTATTATTAATTAATACTCAGCTAGTTACGAGGCTTATAAAATTTTTCGATTAGAAATCATAGTTTTGCAAGAATGTATAAACAGCCAATTCTGCAAA
>JAGPKZ010000045.1 GCA_018053665.1 Prevotella sp. | reverse complement strand
GTATTCGTTTACTTGATTCTAAGTGCGCAGTATGAAAGTTACATCCTTCCATTTGCTGTAATTCTCTCAATACCGTTTGGATTGGCTGGAGCGTTTATCTTTACTTTGATATTCGGTCATTCCAATGATATTTATATGCAGATATCGCTTATCATGCTTATTGGTCTGTTGGCTAAAAATGCCATCCTTATTGTGCAGTTCGCTCTTGAACGAAGACGCACTGGTATGGCTATCAAGTACTCTGCTATCCTTGGAGCCGGAGCTCGTTTGCGACCAATCCTTATGACTTCTCTGGCTATGGTTGTAGGTTTGCTTCCATTGATGTTCGCTTCAGGTGTGGGCAAGAATGGTAACCAGACTTTGGGTGCCGCCGCTGTTGGAGGTATGTTTATTGGTACATTATGTCAGGTGTTTGTTGTTCCTGCTTTGTTTGCTGTGTTCCAGTGGTTGCAGGAGAAGCTCACTCCGCTCAAGTTTGAGGATGAGGAGAATGCTGAAGCTGCTTCTGAATTGGCACAGTATGCACACGCTAAGTCAACGGTTTCACCACAAAACGATAAGAAATAAGTATGATGAAAATTAAATATAACAGTATTTTAGTACTCGGTCTTGCAGCACTCACGTTGAGTGGCTGCAAGAGCTTGTATGGAAAGTATGAACGTCCAGATATAAATACAAGCGCAATCATGCGAGATGCAGTGTCTGACAGTGATTCTCTCGCTGCTCGTGATACAACAAGTTTCGCAAATATTCCTTGGCGCAGTGTGTTTACAGACTCGCATCTGCAATCATTGATAGAGACAGGTTTGGCTCACAATACCAACCTTCTTAATGCTGCTTTGAACGTTCAGATGGCAGAGGCTCAGTTAAAGTCTGCTAAACTAGCATTCCTACCTTCGTTAACATTCTCTCCACAGGGAACTATTTCTTCATGGGATGGTGGAAAGGCTAGTCAAGTTTACAGTTTGCCAATAAATGCAAGTTGGAGTGCCGACCTCTTTGGAAATCTATTGTCGTCTAAGCGTTCTACTCAGGTAGCTCTGCTTCAGAGCAAGGATTACCAGGTGTCAGTGCAGACTAACCTCATTGCCAATATCGCCAATATGTATTATTCACTTCTCATGCTTGACAAGCAACTCGTAATTGTTAACGACATGGAAGGACTTACAAAGAATACTTGGGATATAATGAAATTGCAGAAAAATTCTGTGATTGGGGTTCGTTCTACAGGTGTACAGAGGGCTGAGTCAAATTATTATTCTGTACTTACCCAGAAAACAGACATTAAGCGACAGATCCGTGAAACCGAGAATTCATTGTCTTTACTTTTAGGACAACAGGTGCAGAGCATCAGTCGAGGAAAACTTGATGAACAAAGCCTTCCTGCAAATTTCTCTACCGGTATTGGCGTGCAGTTGCTTAACAACCGTGCAGATGTTCATTCTGCTGAGATGAAACTTGCTCAGTGCTTCTACAATATCGAGACAGCACGAAGCCGTTTTTATCCAGCATTAAATATCAACGCTAGCGGAGCATTCACTAATAATAGTGGTATGGGAATCGTTAATCCTGGTAATTTGTTGCTCACAGCTGTGGGATCTCTTACTCAGCCTATATTCCAAAATGGTAAGCTCGTTGCTGGTTTAAAGGTTGCCAAGGCTCAATATCAGCAGGCATATAATACATGGCAGAATTCTATTCTTACTGCTGGAAGTGAGGTTAGCAATGCGCTCGTGCTTTATAATTCATCAGCCGAGAAATCTACAATTGAGGCTAAACAGGTTGAAGTTCTAAAACAGAATGTAGAGGATACAAAGGATCTTATGGCAAGCGCCGGAAGTACATATCTTGAAGTAATAACGGCACAGAGTAGTTTGCTCAATGTTGAATTGTCAAAGGTTACCGATGATTTCTATAAGATGCAGGCTGTCGTGAATCTGTATTATGCTCTTGGCGGAGGCGCTAAATAGTAAAATACAGGTTAACGTTGGATAAAAGAATAATAACACAACCAGATATACCCCGTAGTAAATCTGGACATCTTCTTTCGGGAAGATTAGGGGTTGTAATATTATGAGTGAAATAAGTCCACGTGCAGAAGTGTCTACAAAAGCAAAGATTGGAGACAACTGCAAGATATATCCATTTGCGTATATTGAGGATGACGTGGTGATAGGTGATGACTGTATAGTCTTTCCTTTCACCAGTATTCTGAACGGTACAAGAATGGGTAGAAACAATAAGGTTTTCCAGGGTGCAGTATTGGGAGCTCTTCCACAGGATTTCAATTTCTGTGGAGATAAGAGCCTACTCATTATTGGTGATAATAATATAATACGTGAGAATGTAGTCGTAAACCGTGCTACACATGAGGGAGCGAGTACCGTTATCGGTAATGATAACTTCCTTATGGAGGGTGCGCATATTTCTCATGACACAAATGTTGGAAACAATTGTGTGTTTGGTTATGGTACAAAGATTGCTGGTGATTGCATTATTGGAAATGGAGTGATATTCAGTTCTAGTGTAATCGAGAATTCAAAGACACGTGTCGGTGATTTCTCAATGATTCAGGCTGGTACTACATTCGCAAAGGATATTCCTCCTTATATCATTGCGGGAGGAAAGCCAGTGACTTATAGTGGACCTAATACCACTATGATGAAGGCGTATAATATTGATGAGAAAATACAAAAACATATTGCCAATGCCTATCGTCTTGTCTTTCATGGACAGACAAGTATCTTTGATGCTGTAATTCAGATAACCGAACAGGTTCCTGACAGTGCCGAGATACGCAACATTGTTGAGTTTATTAAGGCTACGGAATTGGGAATAATAAGTAAAATGTAATTCATACCTATACATTTTTCCCTATAATTAGGTTGAAGGGTTTGCCGTGAGGTAAGCTCTTCTTTTTGGTTTAATACATTTGTCTAACATTAAGGTTTGAATTTTGTGTATTTCAATGATACTTCACTTTAAATTAACAGAGTTAGTACTGATGTAATATTCTGTTTATAGCTTTTTAATAGATAAATATGCTTGTTGCTATACAGATTATTGCCACTATTAGCCATTTATGTTTCATAAGATAAAATAAATGTAACAGATGTATTTTTGTTATTGTCGTTTTTTTTGTTACTTTGTGAATTGTAATAGCTAATAATAATAATTAATATAAATGATTAACTTGAAATATTGTAGAATGTCTATTTTTGAGTCTGTTTTATTTTATTGCGTAACGATAGTTGAAATCACATGAAAGTATTATTAATTCAAAGTAAACAGAATTAAGTTGCCAAAATAAAATTTAACCACAAAAGTCTTACTTATAATAATTACTTGAATTTTTTCTCAAGATGCAAGACCTGAAACCTTGGTTGTAATATACCGAGTTGTTGATGGTTATGTATGTGTTGGTGAAATTCAAAGATGTGGTAACAGTAACTCCGAAAATGTATTTTCTTTATAGTTAATTAAGTTGGAATGCGAATAAAGCGTATACAAAGAAATAATGATAATCTAATAATGAAAAAACTATTAAATATTTAGTTGCTACTTTTCCCATTTGTGTCTATGGCGCAATCAGGAAAAGTATTTACCGTAGAAAAAGATTTATCAAACAGTAATATAAGTTTGGTATATCAAGATAAATCTGGTTTTATCTGGATTGGCACTGATGACGGGCTAAACTGTTATGATGGTGCTAAATTCCGAAAATTCAAACATTATGTTGGCGTTTCAAATTCGTTAGTGGATAATTGTATACTATCTTTATCTGAGTTACAACATGGTAAGCTTGCTATAGGAACAGCACGTGGCTTACAAATATATGACAAGGCAACTGAAACATTCAGATATGTGTCTTTTGGATTTAAGAACGAAAAAAGTATGGGAGCTTACGTGACATCGATTTTGGTAAGGAAGAATGGTGAGATATTAGTAGGAACTTCAGGGCATGGCATTTATCAGCTTTATTTTAATGGCGATACATATTGTGCTCGTAGAGCTAGATACAATATAAAGGCTATATTTATCAATAAAATTTTTGAAGATAGAAATCATGATTTATGGCTCGCCACTTCTGATAGAGGAATAATAAATATTTCGCGTGATAAAATTAGTTATGATTACCAAGTGTTGGGCTATGATAGATATATTGGCATAAATAATATATATCAAGATTTACGTGGCAATACTTATGTTACAAGTACTGACTTTGGCTTTGCAAAGTTAAATAAGAAGGCACGATGTTTTGTTGTTCCTGAAAAATGGAATAACAGAATCTCTGTGTTCTGTATGTTGCAGGTTGACAATAGGCATTTGTTTATAGGAACTATCGGAAAGGGAGTGTTGGTTTATGATATGTTTACTGGTGATGTGTCTGATAGTAAGATAAAATTCAACACTTTTGATTTCGCAACTTCCGAGGTGCATTCTATTCTTAAAGATATGTATGGCAATCTGTGGATAGGTGCGAGTGGTACGGGAGTTGTATTGTTGCCAAAAGAATATCGCCAGTTCAGATACATCGGATCACACTCAATAAACAATGACAAGATAGGTTTCAATCGCATAATGTCGATATTTAAGGATAATGCTTCAAATATTTGGTTAGGTACAGCCAATGATGGATTGTATAAGGTTTCAAACAAAGGTAATTCAACTCATTATGCAGCTGGACATTCAGCAGGTATGCTGCCTCCTTTTGTTAGTGGAATATTGCAGGATTCCAATCATTCATATTGGTTGATATCGCTTGTAGACGGACTTTTCCGTTTTGACCCGTCTAGTGGGAAAAGCACCAATATACCAATCTATTATAATGGCAAGAAGATTAAGGGTGTCACGTCTATCGTTGAAGACAATAATAAAAATTTATGGATCGGCGTAATGGGTGGTGGATTGTTTCGTTTCGATATGCGTATGAACAAATTGTTTAAGGTAAGATGTCTTGCCGGAAAGAAAGAAAATAATGTGAAGGATAATGCGCTTCATTCACGTTGGGTATCTACACTTAAATATTATAACGGGAAATTATATATAGGTACATGTGACGGACTTGGATGTCTTGACTTGAAAACTGATAATTTCGTAAATACTTTTAAAAAAAATCGTATATTAGCAGGTATTATAGTATATGTTATTCATGAAGACAAACGAGGGTATCTGTGGATAGGAACAACAAATGGGCTTATTCGTATTAATAAGAAAAATGGTAAATACAGAATGTACACTATGTTTAACGGCTTGCCTAGTGATGCTATTTGTGACATTCAGGATGACAGTAAGAATGGACTTTGGATAAGCACTGATTATGGATTGTCTCATTATAATGCAGCAATAAATAAGTTTGTAAACTTTTATTCCAATGATGGTCTGCAAAGCACCGAGTTTGTTAGAAACTCTTCGTTTGCTGATAACAAGGGCAACGTCTATTTTGGTGGATCTGGTGGTGTTACGTATTTCAACGTAAACACATTGAAACTGCATACAAAGAAACCTGAAATAAAACTCGTTGGCTTTTATATTAATGACAAGTCGGTTTGCGTAGGTATGAAGTCTGGTAGTTATTCTATCACTGACAAGGCTGTATATGAATCAGATAGATTTGATTTGGCACATACTGATAATAACATAACTATGGAATTGTCGGCTATGGACTTCTATAACGCAGAGAGAATTTCTTATGCTTATTCAATTAATGGTGGTCATTGGAATATACAAAGAGCTGGCGTAAATCGTGTTACTTTCAATAACCTGAGTCCAGGTACGTATCATGTCTGCGTCAAGTCTATAGACGGAGACGCTTCATCGGGTATAAAGAATATCACGATAGTGATTCATTATCCGTGGTATGCGTCATGGTGGGCTATTCTAATATATATTCTAATGTTTTTTATTGCTTTTAAGAAATGGCGTGCTTTCAAAAAAGACAGTCATAAGAAGCAACATGAATTGGTAGAAAGACAACAGGCTGAAAAAATTAATGAAGCCAAACTGCAGTTTTTTATAAACATATCTCATGAAATAAGAACTCCAATGTCGTTGATAATAAGTCCGCTGCAACAACTTATGTGTTTAGATAAAGATGAAACTAGACAGAAAAATTATAGCATTATCAACAGAAATGCACAGCGCATATTGAGACTTATCAATCAGTTGATGGACATTAGAAAAATTGATAAGGGACAGATGACGTTGATGTTCAGTGAGAGTGATATCATAGGACTTATTGATAATGTTTGTGGTGACTTTGAACAGCTGATGAACATCAAGAACATATCATTAGATTTTCATCATGATATGGAATCCCTAAACCTGTGGGTTGACCGTAGTAATTTCGATAAGATAATAATAAACGTCCTTTCAAATGCAGTGAAGTTCACTCCTGAAAACGGTAACATCTCAATAACTGTTGAGAAGAAAGATGTGGCAGTGATAACAATTTCCGACAGTGGTTCTAAAATTGATGAAAACGAAATAGAACGAATTTTCGGACGTTTCTATCAGATACGCAAAAGCCAGAATAATTCAAATGTTGGAACAGGTATTGGACTACATCTTACTCGCTCTCTTGTGGAACTACATCACGGTGATATACATGCCGAGAACAACACTGATGGTCCTGGATGCAAGTTTATCATCCATCTACCTTTAGGTAATAAGCATCTTCGTAAAGATGAAATCGAGGAAAATGCTATGCCGCAACAAGAAAAGCTTGAATTTAAAGTGCCTGAAGTTGTTGTTGATGATGATATGATCAGACGAAAGACGAAACATTACATTCTTGTAGTTGAAGATGATGAGGAAATAAGAAAGTATATTTGTGAACAGCTACGACCAGCATTCAATACAAGAGAGAGCGAAGATGGTAAAGATGCTTATCAAAAGGTTCTTGATAAAAAGCCTGATCTTATTATAAGTGATGTAATGATGCCTAAAATGGATGGATTTGAATTATGCCGAAAAATCAGACAAAATCCTAATGTCAATTCTGTGCCTATTATCCTTCTTACAGCTAAAACCACTGTGGATGATAATATTGAGGGTCTAGAACTTGGGGCTGATGCTTATATAACAAAACCGTTTAACATGAACTTATTAAGAAAAACGGTAGAGAATCTTGTAAACAGTAGGGAAGTGTTGAGAAATGCCTATACAGGGAAACAGGAGCAACTAGATAAGATAACAAAGTTGGAGGCTAAATCTCCTGATGATAGGTTAATGGATCGTATAATGAAGGTTATTGATAGTAATATAAGTAATCCTGAATTGAATGTAGAAATGATTACCCAAGAAGTGGGTATAAGCAGAGTTCACCTTTATCGAAAGATGAAAGAATTAACCAATCAGTCTATGCGTGATTTTATAAGGAATGTAAGATTGAAACAGGCTGCAACTCTGTTAAGTGAAAAAAAGTATTCAGTCTCAGAGGTTGTTGAGATGACAGGCTTTACAAGAGTTTCCAATTTCTCAACTTTATTTAAGAATATGTATGGCATGTCTCCGCTAGCATATAGGGATGCAAAGCATACGGGTTCTCATAAATGTAAAGAATAAAAGGTTCTTCGTCCATTTATGAAGGATGCTCCCCTAAATTGACGAAGAACCGAATAAAATCAGTTATGTTATCATTATTATTACACGAGTTGACTGAATTAGTGACTTAAAATAGAAACTTTTCTATATAGAAACGCAAACTTTATATCGTAGGAATGGAAACTTTATGTCGTAGGAATGGAAACTTTATGTAGTAGAAACGCAAACGTTTGATCGTAGAAATGGAATTTCAGCGTCTTTAAACGCTTTTTTGCTACAGCAAAAATGTGATTTTAAGTGTGATTTTGTTTAAATCAAGATACGATTTATAGTGCTTAGTCCATTTTTATTTATTGCTGATTAATGTAATATCCCCCCCTATAGTTTTTAAAAATAAATAGTGTCAAAGTGTCTAAAGGCTGTCTATCAGTATGTTGGAAAACTTTTTCGCATGCAAGGAGTGACAGCCAAAAGACGTCATTTTATGCTTTTTATCGATGAAACGCAAAATAGGATATGATTCAGAGGCGATTTTTACTATGCAAAAACATGTATTTTTCATAGAAAATTGATGATTATGAAAGAAAAGCTGATTTTGTTATTCTAAAAATCAATGACACTTAATACGACACCTCATTTCAGAAAAAATAACATCTAAATTGCTGATAGTCAATTTGTCGCCAGTTCGACGCTGGTATTTTTAAAAACACTATGTGCGCGCGTATGTGCGCGTACATTATATAAGATATTTTTGTATCTCAATATTTTTTTTAATATGTAACGTATTTAGAAGTCTATGTAACATGCATTCTTGTTTTAGATTAATACAAATTATATATTTGCTGAGTCTTTTTAATAAATTAATCTAAATAATCCGTAAAAATGAAAAATGAAAAATCTTTGATTTTATTTCTATGTCTAGCAGCATGCTCCTGCACAGATAAGGAATTCATTGAAACAAATCCCACAGTACCGAATAGATACGATTCTGGGATGGGAATGTCTGTAGATTGTCTTAAACCTACATTTGGTATTATTGATGAACCATTTGTGATTGAAGGTAATTTTAAAGGTCCTGTTGATAGTATGAGAGTTTATTTTAACTATTGTACTAATAAAAGCGACCCATCAACATTAATAAGTAAAAGAGCGGTACTTGTTGCAACAGATGGAAAAACTATACTAGGTGTAGTTCCAAAACAAATGGCGGGTAGAAATCAAGTATCGATTGTTGTTGGAAAAGATAGTATTGCCCCAAATGGAATGCTATTTAAGTACAATCAGCGAAAGTCTGTAAAGACACTTTGTGGCGATTTTGGAAGTTCATCTTATGCTGATGGCGATTTCACGGCAGCTAGATTCAAAGAAGTATCAAATATTGCATGTGTAAAAGGTACTAAAGGTGATAATATCATTGCTGTTGAGTCTTGGTGGAACAATCGTGTAAGTCTTATTTCAAATGATGATAATAAGGTTATCACTTTGGGACAGACAGGAAGTTATGGAACTCCAATTGTAGATAACACTCGTGAGAAGTTTTATCTCTTATCGCATTGGTCGGAGGATCGTACGATAAAGTCATATTCGCGTTCTGACAGTTGGGCTGAGAAGTCAACAGGTATTGTAATTCAGAAAAGCGATATGCCAGGACAAATATGGTCGGGAGCTTTCACCGAGAAGGACAATAGATATTTGTATCTTATGGATACGCAAGCCCATTTCTGTCAAGTAGATTTGGATAATATGACTTATAAGATGATAACATTGATTGGTGATCTCCCAAATCAGGATGAGGACAGAAGTCATATTATTTATAGTAAATATCATAAATGTTTTTTCGCTTCTTTTTATAAGATGAGTGGTATTTATAAGATCCATCAGGCTTCTGATGGTAGTTGGCATATAGAAAAATATGCAGGCTTCAATGGAAATGGTTCAGCAACAGGACATCGTTTGCAAGATGCACAGTTTATTGAGCCTTTTGGAATGGCTTGTACATCCGATGGTGAGTTATATGTAATTAATCGTGGAGGTAGTTTTATCAATAAGGTTGTTGGCGACCAAGTTGAAATTGTTGCTGGTAAACCGGGTAATAGCGGTCAGGTTAATTCTGATACTGAACCTACTGATGCACGTTTCGATTCTCCTCAGGATATCGCTGTTGACAGTGAGGATAATTTCTATATTGCAGGTGGATGGGATCGAACAGTAAGAAAGATGTCTATTGAGTGAGAATGTATAATATCATCTAAAACATATAAAATATAAAGTTTATGAAAAAACTATTGTTTATAATAGTGTTGTTATTGTCGTGTGTCTGTACAATGTCTGCACAATCCGTTGTAGCCTTTGCAGGACAGGTAATGACAAAGGATGGAGAACCGGTTATTGGTGCTACAGTTCAAGTTAAAGGACAGCCTGGTGTAGGAGTCGTTACTGATGCTGACGGACATTTCAGATTGAATAATTTGAAGATAGGTCAAACGGTTACTTTCTCATATATTGGCTACACCACGATACACATGCCTGTAAAAAAGACTGATGAAAGAATGCGTGTGATATTGAGTGAAGATGTTAAAAGTACGGATGAAGTTGTGGTTGTCGGTCAGGGAACCCAGCGTAAGATTTCTGTCGTTGGAGCTATAACGACTGTCGAGACAAAAGATCTTAATACTCCAGCCACTTCTGTTGCCAATATGCTTGGTGGTCGTGTTCCTGGTATCATCTCTGTCTTGAGAACTGGTGAGCCTGGAAATGATTTTTCCCAATTCTGGATCAGAGGTATCAGTACATTTGGTGCTAATGCGAGTGCTTTGGTGCTTATTGATGGTGTGGAAGGTAATATAAATGATTTGGACCCGGAAGATATTGAGAGTTTCTCAGTGTTGAAGGATGCTTCAGCCACAGCAGTTTATGGTACACGTGGTGCAAATGGTGTAGTTATTGTTACAACCAAAAAAGGTACTGCCGGAAAATTGAATATAAACGCAAAGGCAAATGTTGGTTATTCTTATTCTCCAAGAATGCCGGAATATCTCAGAGCTTATGATTACGCCACATTAGCCAACGAGGCAGCTGCGTCAAGAGATATGGACCCTATATTTAATGGCGTAGATTTAGCGCTGTTTAAGAATGGACTTGATCCAGACTTGCATCCTGATGTAGATTGGCACAATACTATTTTGAGAGACCATTCTTGGAATCAACAGGCGCATTTAAGTGCATCTGGTGGTGGACAAGTAGCTCGTTACTATATGAGTTTGGGCTTTATCAACAAGGAAGCATTGATGAAGCAGGCGAAGGGTGTTACCCCATATAGTACAAACGTAAATTATCGTCAATATAATTTCAGAGCTAATGTTGATGTAAACATGACGAAGTCTACTATTCTTAATTTAGGATTGGAGACAACAATCGTAACTCAGAATTATCCTGGTTATGGAAACAGTACTGATGCTTTGTGGCAGGCTGCTTCAAATCTTACTCCAATAACAGTTCCTTTGCGTTATTCTTCAGGTGAATATCCTGCTTATGGTTCTGATAACAATCAGATTAGTCCTTACGTGCTTCTTAATCTGACCGGTTATCGCAATACTTACAGAAACAATACTAAGATAAGAGTGTCTATAGATCAGGATTTGAGTAAGATCACAAAAGGTTTGAAGGCTTCTGTGTTATTTAATTTTGATGCAAATTCTTATATCAATGAGAGCAGAACAAAATGGCCTACACTGTATTATGCTTCTCAGCGTAAGCGTGATGGTACTCTTGACTTGATAAAAAAGAGAGACTATCAATCACAGGCGTATGGTAATAGCGTTGGTGCAGACAAAAAATATTATTTCGAGGCACATCTTAATTATGACCGAGTATTTGGTCAGGACCATCGTACTTCAGGTTTGATTCATTTCTATTGTGAAGATTATACGAATTCAGAAAATAAGTCTCTCCTCACAGCAATTCCAAAAAGATATGTTGCGTTGTCATCACGTCTCACATATTCATATAAGGATACCTACTTCTCTGAGTTTAACTTAGGTTATACTGGTTCTGAGGCTTTTGAGAAAGGACATCGTTTTGGTTTATTCCCAGCTATTTCTGGTGGCTGGATTCCTTCTCAGTATGAATTCGTAAAAAAGGCTTTACCATTTTTAACCTATTTGAAATTTAGAGGTTCTTATGGTATCGTTGGTAACGACCGTGTAAGTGGTAGTACTCGTTTCCCATATCTTTATTTAATGGGCACTGGAGGTTCTGGTCCTTGGAATTCAGGAACAGGCTTGACAGAAACACAAATCGGTTCAAACAACTTGAGATGGGAGAAAGCAACAAAGGTGAATCTTGGTATAGATCTAAAGATGTTTCGTGAGAAGTTTGATATGACTGTAGATTTCTTCCGTGATGTTCGTTCGGGCATCTATCAACAGCGTGCAAGTACGCCTGCAGAAATGGGATTACCATCTCTTCCTTGGGCTAACGTGGGTGAGATGAAGAGTTGGGGTGTAGACGGTCACGTATCATACAAGCAGGAATTAGGACGCGACACATATTTTGTATTGCGTGGAAACTTTACGCAGTCTAAAAATAAGGTTACCAATTGGGAAGAGACGATAAAGAAGTATCCTTACCAGAGATGGACAGGAGTTCCTTATGGTATTCCTCGTGGACTTATTGCATTGGGCTTGTTCAAGGACGATCAGGAAATCAGTGAGAGTCCAAGACAGCAATTTGAAAGTGTTGTTCGCCCAGGTGATATAAAGTATAAGGATGTCAATGGTGATGGTGTTGTGAACAGTGATGATATTGTTCCTCTTAAATATAGTTCTGTACCTCAGATACAATATGGCTTTGCACAGGAATTCAATTATAAAAATTGGAATGTCAGTGTCTTGTTTGAAGGTGTTGCAAGGGTGAACTATACGGTTGGAGGTGCAGGTTACATTCCATTTATAAACAAAGAGACAGGTAATATACTTACAATTGTAGGCGACCAAAGAAATAGATGGACATCACGCGATATATCAGGTGATCCTT
Source organism: Prevotella sp. (assembly GCA_018053665.1). Classification (GTDB taxonomy): domain Bacteria; phylum Bacteroidota; class Bacteroidia; order Bacteroidales; family Bacteroidaceae; genus Prevotella. The sequence continues at coordinate 3,707 of JAGPKZ010000045.1, read as the reverse complement.
CAACTGAGAATCCAAATGCCAAATTTCCTAGACTCTCTTATGGTGCAAACAATAACAATGACCAAGCTTCAACATTCTGGCTTAGAGACGGTAGTTATGTGAGACTAAAATATATTCAGATTTCATATTTACTTAAGAAACCTTGGATGCAGGCTATTGGTATGAACAGTGCTACAATAAGTTTGATAGGTGATAATCTTTGGATTTGGGATAAGGGTGATAAAATCTTTGACCCAGCACAAGCTAGTGGAAATGGTGCTACCTATCCACTTCAAAGAGTATTCTCATTGCAAGTAAATGTTTCATTCTAAAAATAATCAAAAGCTATGAAATTAAAAAATAAAGTAATAAAGATATCTTGTGGTTTTATGGCTATCACCGGCATCGCCATAAATAGCTCTTGTGAGTCTTTTCTAGATATTGATAAATATATATACGACCAAGTGACTATTGATTCTGTATTCATTTCAAAGGACAGGCTCACGCAGTATATAAACGGATCATCTTCTTTCTTGCCTGATGAATCTATGATTTGGTCTACCGATGCTTATTCTCCAAGTGGACTAGCCGCAGATGAAGCTATTGTACCATGGGCTGACGGTAACCATAGAGGAGAGTATCTACTTATTGATGAAGTGGCACCACGTGATACAAAGTTCAATCCTTGGGAAAATTACTATAAAGGTATAAGGAAAGCCAATATTCTTTTAAAGAGAATAAATGAATGTAAAGAACTCACCGATTACGAGTTGCGTGATTATATGGGGCGTGCATATTTCTTGAGAGCTTATTTCTATTATCAGCTTATGAGACTTTATGGTCCTGTTCCTATTGAACCTGATGAGGCTTATGATTCTGATACACCTGCTGGTCAGGCTTCAGTGGAGCGCTCTTCTTATGATGATTGTGTAAAATACGTTGTTGGCAACTTCTCGAAGGCAGCTGATAATCTACCTTTCGAACGCGAGGTGTCTTTTCAGTATTTACCTACACGTGGTGCTGCGCTTGCAATGAAAGCTCGTGTGTTGCTTACTTGGGCTAGTCCGTTGTTTAATGGTAATACGTATTATGCTGATTGGAAACGCAAAGACGGAACTCCATTTATCGCTCAACAGGAGGATAATACAAGATGGGGGTGGGCAGCTTCCGTATATAAGCAAATTATTGATCTGAATAAATACGCACTTAACACAGTAGAACGTACAGAAGGCAATTCTCATACTTCTGGAACTCTTGAATTACCCTCAACAGTGCCACATTCTGATTTCCCTAATGGAGCAGGTAATATTGATCCATACAAGAGTTATAAGTCGTTGTTTGATGGAACTGTTCAACCTGAGCATAACAAGGAACTGATTTATTTCTATATCCGTAATAATGGTAATGACGATTGGATTGTCTATCCAAATACACTTGGCGGTATTAATGGATATAGTGTCACTCAGGATATGATAAACTCTTATAGAATGGCTGATGGCAGACAGTTCAGTGAAGCAACTGATGAAGAGAAGTCTTGGGAAGCTGTTGGTCAGGGCAAATCTTTCTCTGGAGAATATATCTTGGCACCAGAACGAGCTCATTGTGATGATAACCGTGAACCTCGCTTTTATGCGTCAGTTGGTTTTAATTATTGTGTTTGGCCTTGTTCTTCATATAGAGGAACGGAAAACTTCAAGAATTTTGTTTGTACCTATTATAAAGACGGTAATGCACAACCTACAGGTACTGTAAAGGTAGACTACAACCGTACAGGTTATACATCTCGTAAATGGATAAATCAAGAGGATATTCGCAGTTGGCAGGGGGATGTGAAGACTAAAACATATCCAGTAGTCCGCTATGCCGAAGTCTTATTGGGATATGTTGAGGCTATGAATGAATTGAAGTCTCCATATAAGGATCCTGACACAGGAAATACAATCTCTAGAGATGTATCTCAAATGGTGTATTATTTCAATCAGGTAAGATATCGTGCTGGCCTACCAGGAATTACCGATATTCAGGCTGCCGACTATGAAACAATGAAGGCTTTGCTTAAACAGGAATACAAAGTGGAATTTGCTTTTGAGGATCATCGTTATTATGATTTACGAAGATGGAAAGATGCTTATACAGAGTATAACAAGCCTGTTACTGGTTTTGATGTCTCTGCTAAAATGGCAGAACGCAGACAATTCTATACAGTAAAGGTTTGGAATACAGAGAAAACGATGAAAAGAATTTTCAAGAACAAAATGTATTTCTATCCAATAGACCAAGGCGTATTGGAGCGTAACAAGAGATTAGTTCAGAATCCTGGATGGGAATAAAATTGTGTACATTTTAATTTAGAAATAACAATGAAAAAAATATTATTCGTATTATTTGTGGCCGTAGTGACATTAACGAGTTGTGATTACGATTGGCCATTGGACAACGATCAATATCCGCAAAAAGTATATATTGTCGGTGCTCACGAGAAGATATTGTATAAGTCACTTGATCTTTCTTATGATAAAGATACAGTCACAATGTCTTTAGGCGTTAGTGGTTCGCTTTCGTTATCTAAGGATGTGATGACTACTATATGTCAGGATTCTGCGGCGGTAATGAAGTATAACGATAGAGAGTTGTCGGCTGAAGGTAGACATTTTAATTTCCTTTCAAATGACATTTATTCTATACCTAACAAGAATATTACAGTAAAAGCCGGAAATGCAACAGGAAGATTTGACATTTACGTAAATCCTAAGAGCTTGGAATGTGATTCCATGTATATGATGGGATTGCGTATAAAGTCTACTTCTGCCTATGATATTGCCGAGGGTGATACCACAGTGTTGGTAAGATTTAGTCTTACAAATAAATATTCTGGACAGTATTATATGGATGGCAGAATTAAGAATTTAAGCAATCCAAATGATTCTCTGAATTATGTAATGCCTCGTTCTCTTTCAGCTATTGACGATGGAAAAACCATAAGAATGTTCCATTATCGTAATGAATGGAATGATGGTACGCCAAAGAATCAGGATTATCGTTCTTCTTATACATTCAAGATAAAAGTCAACGATGACAATACTTTGGCTTTCTCAACATTTGATAAGTTTAATATCATAGCTGGTGGCGGTGTTTATCATCCTGACATGAAAATATATGAATTGTGGTATGAATATGTAGATCCTTCTACTGGAGACCATTGGAAGACAGAAGGATACTTATATAAGGAACGCAAGACTTCTGATGAATTACGAATCGTAAAAGATTGGATAGAAGAACAGAGAAGTAAATGAGAATTATTAGATTCTATTTAAAGAAATCTATATGAGCAAAAAGTTTATCTTTGTAATTATAGTTTGGATTTTATCGCATCTCCCCATAGGCGCAAAGCCTATGGAGAGAAATCTTTTTGCAAGATTGTTTGATAATGCACGCTTTTATTCAGAGACATTTCTTCGTGAAAAGGTATTCCTTCATTTTGATAACACCAGTTACTATCAGGGAGATTCTATCTGGATAAAGGCTTATGTTGTGAATGCGTGTAATGATAGTCTGAGTAAAATCAGTAAACCTCTTTATGTAGAGTTACTTGATCAGTTGGGTAATGTTGTTGACAGAAGAATAGTTAAACTGTCTAATGGAGAAGGGCTGTGCTGCATTCCGTTGGATAATGCTTTCTTTACAGGATATTTTGAGGTTAGGGCTTTTACTAAGTGGATGTTGGGATT
>JAGPKZ010000111.1 GCA_018053665.1 Prevotella sp. | reverse complement strand
TTTTTTATCATTGCCGCACCTTCTGCGGCAGTAATTCTATTATATGCCATTTATCTTTTGTTTTTTTCTTGCTGCAAAGATACAATAATTTTAATAAATATACTATATTTGAACGAATATTTGCATATTGCGCACCAATTAACGTATATGTATACTATTTATATATCAAAACAATGCTATTTGTGCATAAACCGTCTGCTATTAAATCATGATATTATTGTATTTGGTTTCAAAGCAGTAAATTTATCTAATCTTTTTTGAAAAAGCAAGTCTTTAAAGAGATTTTTATCACGACACGGTATATTTAGAAATTTTAAGTAACAATACTTTTTATTTAAAAATCGTTTTCTTTTTTCATCTATTTTATATATATTTGCACAAACAACGAATTAGCTCATTATGAAATTAAGGCATCTGATATTAGGTTTTCTCTTGCTACTTGGCATTGTGAACTCAATGGCACAGTTGCACCATGGGAAGCACAACACAAACATAGCATTAGGAATAAATAGAAAAGGAAGCGATTCTACACTTGTAAGTAAAGCTAACATCGGACTTATTGCCAATACAGACTCTCTTCAAGGAGTGCAGATAGGCGGATTGTCAAGCATAGTTAGGCGTGAAAGCAACGGACTAAACATAGGAGGTTTGTTCTCGTTTACAGATGGTGATGTTCATGGCGCACAATTATGTGGTGCTATAAATTCAGTAAGCGGCAACTTATCTGGTTTTCAGTTTGCCTTTATAAATAATACGACTCATTCATTGAATGGATTTCAACTTGCTGGTTTCTCTAATATATCTACGGCTCCATTTCGTGGCATCCAACTGAGTGGCATTACCAATACAGCAATGGGCGTGAAAGAGGGAATGCAAATAAGTTTCATTGCGAATATCTGTTCGTCTTATATGCGCGGACTACAGATCGGAGCTTACAATTATGTAGATACACTTAACGGTTCGCAGATTGGATTGATAAATGTATGTAACTCGCATCCTAGAGGTGTACAGATTGGAATAATAAACTATAGCCGTGACACTATTGCACATAAAATAGGACTAGTGAATGTCAATCCAAAAACGAAGATTGACGTGATGTATTATGCCGGAACTTCATCAAAACTGAACTTCGCTATGCGTTTCCGCAACCGCAGCACTTATAGCATTGTCGGTGTAGGAACACATTATATGGGGCTAGACAAACGCTTTTCGGGAGCTTTATTCTATCGTATCGGACAATATTTTGATATAGCCCCCCGCTGGAGTGTAAGTTCAGACATTGGATTCTTCCACATAGAAACGTTTCAAAATAAAGAGGATAAACCTAAACGACTAGGTTCGTTGCAATTGCGTGTGAACACAGACTATCAGATAAACAATTATCTAAGTGCTTTTGCTTCTATTGGATATGGTGATACTCGCTATTACCATCATCTAAACGAATATCGTAACGGAGCTATCGTGGAAGCAGGTATCGCCGTGAGATACAACAAGAAAAAATATCCACTGATGGCGGGCTATGAAGACAAGAAAATAAAGACATCTACTACTGAAAATACTGATACAGATAGCATATACGCATATAATGCTCCTTACAGACAAGGGAAACATTTATGGAAAGGCATAGCCGAGACAACAGGAATTAACGTGGCGGTGCATTGCTTCGACAGGTTTGTGATGAACGAGGATTTTGCGCAAGTAAACCTTCACACGATTCATCATAATATCACTCATGGTTTTGTATGGGATAATGACCAGTTTTCAACTAATCTTTTTGCTCACCCATATCATGGTAACCTATATTATAATTCTGCAAGATCAAACGGAATGTCATTCTGGGAATCTGCACCGTTTGCTCTAGGCGGAAGTTTGATGTGGGAAACTTGTGGAGAAATTGAGCCTCCTGCAATCAACGACCTTATGGCGACAACATTTGGTGGTATATGTATTGGAGAGGTGACACATCGCATCAGCGACATCATTCTAAATGATAGTCAGCGTGGATTCCGCCGCTTTCTGCGTGAGTTTGCAGCAACAGTAGTCTGTCCAATGAAAGGTTTCAACCGCATTATCAGTGGCGATGCATGGGCTGTAAGAAATAAATACTACAAGTATCACGATTATAACCGTTTTCCTGTAGACTTATCTATATCTGTTGGTGACCGCTATCTTGCCGACAACGGAGCTTTATTCAGAGGCGAGCACAATCCTTATGTAAATCTCTTTATGGAATACGGCAATCCGTTCAATGATTCAGAAAACAAGCCTTATGACTTTTTCTATGCTGAGGCGACATTTGGATTCAGTGCCAATCAACCACTTATAAACGGATTGCATATATTGGGTCGTATATGGGGTGCCCCTGTTTATGAGAATAACAACATTCAGGCTGAATTTGGTATATTTCAGCATTTCAACTATTATGATTCTAAACCTGTAAAAGATGGGACTTCATTAACGCCTTACCGAATATCAGAGGCTGCATCATTTGGTCCGGGAATGATATTCTCGTTTCCACAGGTTGGTGCGCTAACTCGTCTGGAACAACGTGTATTTTTATCAGCAATATTGCTTGGAGGAACTAAGAGCGATTATTACAATGTTATAGACAGAGACTATAACATGGGAAGTGGATTTTCAATAAAGACAAAGACTCACATGGAATTTCGTGACTTCGGGCGTTTTATACTTCACACAGAATATTATCGCATATTTACCTGGAAAGGTTATGAAGACAAGGACTTGACGAAAGTTGATCCACTATATCTTAATGCGCAGGGCGACAAAGGTAATGCGTCCCTACTGGTCATCAACCCTATATGGGAACTGGATTTAAGGGGATCGTTAAGCGCAGTACTTTCAGGCACATACTATGTACGTGACACTTATTATAAGTATCACGACAACGTATATACCAAAACTTATGAAATAAAACTAGGACTTACATATCATTTCTAAGACAGACAACTATATTGGAATGAATGACAACCAATCCGGTAAGATCAGACAACATATTTAATAACAAATGTAAACCTAATCTATCTTTTTTAAGTTCAGTCCAAACAAGCTTGCTATCAATGGCAAGACACATAGACAATATATTGCGATGCTAAATCCGACATGATCAGCAAGTAGTCCTATGAGCCCGACACCTAATCCACCAATACCTTGACCAAGCCCTAATGTTAATCCTGATGCCAGCCCAGTGTTGTGGCTAATTATCTTCTGCGCAGCTGTTACTGTAATGGAGAATGTTGCAAGTAAAAAGGCACCTGCTATCGCCAAAAACGCAATGCTGATCCACCCATGTGTTATCAGAAACAAGGCATAAAGCGGTGTTGTCAATGCCAGCGATATGACGAGTATTGGTTTGCGCCCATATTTGTCAGCCATGAAACCTCCTATCAGTCCTCCGATAGAGCCTGTAAATAACATTAATGATATCATGCGGCTGCTTTCAACTAAGGATATACCATGTCCCTTCAGATAAAGGGGAAGATAGGCTATAAGTCCAGCATAAGCTAATGAGCGAAGAGCAATGATTAATAATATATTCGTTAATTCTCTGCTGTTTTCTTTGATGGCGGGCCATGCGGGCTGACTTATTCGCTTTTTATTCTCTGCAAAGGTTTGATTTCTTGAAATGATCCAAAATAGAAAACTTATAAATAATCCTGGTATGGCAAAGAAGGGTGATATTTTCATACCGAACTTGCTTACAAGAGGTACAAAAAAGAGAGGTGTTAATGCCCATCCCACATTTCCCATGGCAATAAATATGGCTTGTGAAAATGATTTTCTGTTGCCACTGTGTTTGGCAACCATTGTGGATGCCTGAGGATGAAATGCTGCCGTACCGAGACCGGCTAACATGGCAATGATAAATAATATAATGTAATTTCTGGTAAGTCCCATAAAACTTAACAAAACTGCCATCCATGCCGTACCACAGTATATTAGCCATTGATAACTTTTGCGATCAGCAAGATGCCCGAACAGGGGTTGAACTAAGGATGATGATATTGTGAAAATTGCAACAAGAAATCCTCCTTGGGCTGCGCTTAATCCTCCAATAATCCAGAAAGGTATCAGTACTTGTATCTGATTCATGTATAAGTCATTGACCAGATGCCCTAAAGAGTACACCCCAATTTTGAATATCTGAGGTTTGGTGTTTTTAATTTTGGCTATTTCTTCCATTTTATGTGTTATTTTAAATCGCTGCAAAGGTAGTGATCTTTGTATTGATTTAAATAGGAAAAATTGCATCAAAAGAGACCAAAATTGTGGTTATTTAGAGAGACCGTCTTAAATCATTAAAGGAAAGCCCAGTCTGTTGTTTAAAAAAACGGCTAAAATGAGATGCGTCTTCAAAGCCTAGACTGTATCCTATTTCCTTTACCGATAAGTTTGAAAACATAGCCATACGCTTAGCTTCTATCGTGAGTTGCGATAAAATGTACTCTTTGGGAGAGAGTCCTGCCATTTGCCTGAATGAATTTGATAGGTAATGAGGTGACAGACACATTGAATCAGCATATTTTTCTACTTTGTGCCATTCATGCAAATGTTTTGATACCAAATCTTTGAAAGTGGTAACAATAGGGTGTTGATCATTTTTAGTATCGTCTTTTTTCTTGTTGTGTACCATGAAGAATCTATTGCATTCAAGAAGAAAAATTTTCAAATGAGCCTCAATAAAATCCATTCTGAAATCATCTGTAGAATAAAACTTAGAATAATTTCCGTGATATGTATCATTAATATATCAACTTGTTTCTTTGATAAAGAAAGTGGCTGTCCATGAGATTTAAACAGATCAAGTCTTGAAAGGAATCCTTCATTAATGGATTTAA
>JAGPKZ010000110.1 GCA_018053665.1 Prevotella sp. | reverse complement strand
ATGGTAAGGTCGTTGAAACGAAGTCCTGGCTGGTACGACCAGAGGACAATGCTTATTCATATTGGAACATCCAAGTGCATGGCATCCATCCTGAAGACACTGAAGATGCACCTGAGTTTCCAGAAGTGTGGTCAGAGATAATGGAATATCTTGATGTAACTCCTGTTTTGGTAGCTCATAACGCAGTTTTTGATATTTCATGTATTCGTAAGTCTTTAGAGTTTCACGAACTTGATACTCCAGAGGTTGAATACTATTGTACACTTCGGGCAGCACGTCATATCTATGACTTTGGAACAAACACACTTGGGTATCTGTGTGAACAGTTCGATATTCCTGAAGGCAAGCATCATCGAGCAGGGGACGATGCAGAAATGTGTGCTCGTCTATTCCTTCGTGAAATAAAAGATGCAGGTTGCTATGACTTGTCAGAATTGAATTATTGTACTGGATACTTATAACAATAAGAGATATGGCCAACAAAACAGATAAATTAATAGTTAGCGATATAAACAGATCGTTATTTGTTATCCCGTTTTATCAACGTGGATATAGATGGACTGGAAAAAATGTCAGACAACTGCTTTCAGATCTTCTCTCGTTTGCGAAAAACTCTGATGAATCAGAATATTGTTTACAACCAATCGTTCTTCAGAAAATATCAAAAAGCGAATACTCTGGTTTTCTTAATGATGAAGAGTCTGTGATAAGAGTTGTTGATGGTCAGCAGCGTCTTACTACTATTGCCATTGTATTACACAAATTGGGTATTAAAACAACCTGGGATATTTATTATGATTCAGAGAAGAAACGTTTATCTGAAATACTTAATGGAACCTCTAATTTGAGATCTATTAATGATTATTTTAGAAAGGAAGTATGTGATGCTGTAGACGAATGGCTCTTGAACCATGAGAATAACGAATCAGAAGTTTCCGCCAAACACCGACTTGAAGATATATTTAAGTCTAAAGGAAAGAAAATAGCATTCCTTGAATATGATATAGAAACTCCGAAGGATAAAGAATCAGCCAAAGAGGGACACAAAGCTTTTTTAAGATTGAATGATGGTAAAACCCCTTTAACATCATCTGAACTTATTAAAGCTCTATACATGGTTCAGAGCAGTGGTCTAACTGTTCAGCAACAAATGGAAATATCAAAGGAATGGGAACTGATTGAAAATAGTCTACAGAATGAACAATTCTGGTTAATGTTTAATGCAAGAGGACTGGAAGATACTCCTACACGTATAGACTTGTTGTTTGCTTTGGTTCTAAATATAAGTCTAAAAGAAACAAAAGCTAATCCAAGAATTGTGTTCGATAAATTAGAAGAGGAAGATGAACAATTCGACCTGGAAAAAGTTTGGGAGGAGGTTTTACGTACTTTCTGGTGGATGCAATCATGCTATTCAGATGTAGAACTATGTAACTACCTCAGTTGGATCCGAGCTTATACTAATATCTCTGCTTCAACAATATATGGTTATTGGCGCAAATATCCTGCACACAAAGATTTCAATAATCGTATAATTAAGGAGATTCAAAATACATCTTTTGGTGGAAAACGAATTTCCACCTTAGATGATGTGAACTATAACTGGGATAAAGGCGAATTGCGTAAACTATTTGTCTTATTAAATGTTATTGACTGTAACAGGTGCCACGAACGATTCCGTTTTGATTTGTTTAATCAAAGCAAAGGCTGGGATATAGAGCATATCGATTCGCAAACACCAAATGACTTCAAGCAAGATAAGAATATAAAAGAATGGCTTGAAATGGCATATGGTGAATTATCTAAGGATCAAAAGACTTCCTTTGCTAAAAAGTTTACAAAGGATGGTCAAGACCCTAAAGATTTTGATATTCAAAGTCTTGAACTTGATAACTTTGAAGCATATGCAGAATTTATAGTTCAATTAACAAAAGACTCTGAAGATACTATTCCTTCAGGAAATTCTGATAAATTGGGCAACTTGGCTCTGCTAAATCTTAGTATTAACAGAAGCTATAAGAATGATATTTTCCCATTGAAAAGAAAGGCTATAATAAATCATGTAAATTCAGGTTCTGAGTTTATTCCACCTTGTACAGTTAAGGCATTTACAAAGTTTTATACTAAATCTGCAAGTAGAATTACATCATGGCAAAATGCAGATTACAATGGCTATTATCATGTTATGGATTCCTGGTTTAAGGAATTTATGAATTTTGATACGAATATCGGTGATGATGTAAAAGCACAAGATATTAATAATCTGAGAAAAGAAACTGAAAATGCTGGAGTGCCTTTGGAAGTCAACCAATCAAAAGAGGTGGTACATAATCTGAACTCTCGCAGATTCTTTAATCCGATCAGTTTTCCTGACTTTATGGATAATTACAATGTGATTGTTCCAAAAATCCAACGTTTGTATGTTCAAGGGCGTCTTGACAAAAGAGGAGAGAAATGTCTCTCTGGTTTTGCAAGTAGTTTAGTGGGTAGCGTTTCGAATTCATCCCCGTTGTTACTTGACTTTGTTTATGGCATAGATACAGTAAATAATAAAAACACTTTCTATCCTTTAGATGGACAACAGCGATTGACAACATTATTACTGTTGTCGTGGTTATGTGGCTTATCTAAACCCAACTGGAATTTTAGATATGAATCTCGTAGATCCACAGAAGAGTTTATCAAGAAATTGTTAGCAGATGCACCTCCTCAGTTGGTGAAACCTGATAACTATGAAATACTAAAAAGGAAAGCAAAGGAGAAGAATAAGGATTATCCATCATTATGTAGAGAATATATCTACAATTTATCTTGGTTTCATGAGTCTTGGTTATGTGATCCAGGCATCTCTGGAATGATTGAAATGCTGGATTCGTTGTATGATAAACTATTGAACGTATCTACAAAACAGGATCTCAACATGAATTCTATTGTTTTTCTTTTAAACTATCTTGATGTTAGTAAGAAGTCGTATGATCATATCTTCTTGAAAATGAATTCGAGAGGAAGAGAACTTACAGAATGGGATAATGTAAATGCTGTCTTAGATGAATTCTTACCTGATGACCTTAAAGCCATCTGGCCAGAAAAAATACAAAGATGGTATGAATTGATGTGGTATAAAATACCATCACAGAGTGAAAAGGATACTGAAAAGATAAATAAGGTTGATGCTCAAATGTTGAGTATCGTAGAACTGGCATTGGATTGTTCTGGCTACTCTGATAAGTGTACGAATACGTATAAACTTTCAAATTGGCTTCAGGATAACAGAGTTGAAACAACTAAATTTTATCAGCTATGTAGTATCTTTTTCTCAGCATTGGAGATACAAGGCAAAGATTCATGCTCATACTTGATTCCTAAATGGACAAAAAGCAATCTTCCAAGAATTCCGTATTTTGCAAGCGGAAATAATGAGATAATACAAAGATTCTATCAGCCATTGCTTGTTTATTATGCTGCGCAATCATCTACAAATGAAGACTGGATACGTGTTATCTGGAATCTGGTAGAAAATATTAGCGTTGACCGTTCTTCATTTAAGCAGGCAATCAAGTTGATAGATGGATTGGCTAAAGGCAAAGATTCTATCTTATCATTCTTAAGCATATTGGATTTAGCGGACTGTAGTTACAGTTATCAAAATGCTAATTCTCAGTTGCAGGAGGAGATTGATAAAGCTCAACAAATATTAAATCCAAATGATATTTGTCCAGCAGATTGGAACGAATCTATTGGCGGTCAATGGAGTTGTTGGTATGATGTTATTGTTACTGCAGAAAGCAAGCGATGCTTTGCTGGAGCCATAAGGTTTTTATTCCATGATCGTAACAATAATATCAAATGGAGTACCTTCTGCACCAAATGGTTTAATGCTAATTTATATTTTGGCGATGATGGAATTAAGGAAATTTATTCAGCCAATTTAGTTTCGGCATTATTAAAGCGTTGTAATAGGTGGGATCAAATTCACGATCGTTTTATTTTCGATAAGAACGATTGGAAACTTCCTGTTCTTCTAAATACATTGTATGCTGAACCTTTGGATTATATTCTTGAAGCACAATCACTTGATGTTGAGATTGCGGATTTTGAGGAAGGACAAATTTGTGAGCGTATTATTCGAGACAGATTATTTGAGAATAAATTTATTAAAATCATTACTTCAAGATATTCAAATTATCGTGTAAGTTTAGGAAGATATTTCTATGGATGGAGGAAACATGATGGCATTCTTCTTGATTGGAAAACAGACAATGAAGTACCTGAACAATGGGAACGTAGAAGAAATTCTCAAATTCAAAATATGATTTCTGTTTCTGATGAAGTTTGTGTTTCAAATACTCACATAACAGATGAAATATATTTTGGTTACTCTATTCGTTTTAGATACAATCAAATGTCATTTGAATGGTCGAATGATAATGTCATATATTTAATTGAAAAAGATCAGAAAAAACATTTTCTTGAGGTTTCACCTGATATGGATGGTTTGACAATCCTAAATAGGCTAAAGCAAGAAATCAATACTGACAGCAATATATCAGTATAGGTCATTCTGCCACCTTAGAGATCTGGATCTTCAATGATGACTTTAGGCTCTTCAATACCAGCACCAGCAATTCCCTGCACATCGATGTCTTCCTCTTCGCTATTCTGAGCATCGATAGGCTTAGCATGGAGGTCGAGTGTAATCATAACTGCAAAGTAGATTACATACCCGAATGTAAGTACAAAAGCAAATATTGCAAATGGGCTCATACTATTGTCTGATTTTATATTTTCATAACCCGTTGGCGGAATTAATTCACTAAAAAATGTCAGGAAATAAGTTGTGCATATCATTGATTATTAGTATTTTAATGGTGATCAAACTATTAATATACAGCTCAATTATGCACAACTTATATG
>JAGPKZ010000008.1:7682-48920 GCA_018053665.1 Prevotella sp. | reverse complement strand
AGAAGCTGCAATTATGCTACAAGATTTTGTAGAAAAAATCTATGATCGAGAACGTGGAATAAATATCTTACATCGAAGCAACTGGCCTTGGATAAACAGCAAGGTCATTGGCGAAATATTCGTAAAATGGCTTATTACAGACAAACCATTCCATGTTAATACAGAAAAATGTGTAAAATGCGGCATCTGCGCGAATGTATGCCCTGTAAATGATATCGAAGGCGGATTAGGAAAAATTCCACAATGGAAGCATCAAGATATCTGTCTGGCTTGTTTCACTTGTTACCACCACTGTCCGCATCATGCCATAGAATATGGAAGAAGAACAAAGGGAAAAGGACAATATTTTTTTAAATAACAAATAACACTCTAATTTGATATGAAAAAGTTTTTGATTGCTGCATTATTAACTATGAGTGTATGTCATGCAATGGCTGATAACAATGATTCCATAATGGGAACAAACGGGAAAATGATGCCCATCCCTGTATATGGGAGTATTGAAGCAAATTCAATTTTTCCTCGTAAAGACTCATATTATGACACTCGCACCAGAGCTATTGTGACATCAAGTCTTAATTACCTTCCGCATAACGGAAACCATAAAATACTAGTTATTCTGGCAAACTTCAAAGACATACCCTTTAGTGTTAATAGCCCCAAAAATGCATTCAATGAATTTTTCAATAGCGAAAATGGATTTACGGATTATGGCAATGGTAATAAACTGAATTACGGGAGCGTAAAACAGTATTTTGAAAAAATGAGCACAAATGCCTTTTCTCCTATATTTGACGTTCATGGTCCAATAAATCTACCAAATTCAATGAAGGTGTATGGAGGAAGCATGACAACTTCTAACAATGACGAGAATATACACAAGCTGGTAGCAGACGCATTGGCACAGTTGAGCGACTCAATATCAGACGCATCTGAATATGACTCTGATGGCGACGGATATATAGATTGCGTTTGCATCATATCAGCTTATCTTGGACAAAATAACGGTGGAACTGGCAGTTGCGTTTGGGCTTGTACAGGAACTACATATGGAACTTTTGGAGGGAAGAAAGTAGGCTGGTTCAGTCTGTCTTCAGAGTTATATCCAGCATATGTAGATAAAGAAAAGACAAGAATGCAGATAAACGGTATAGGCGTAGCATGCCATGAATTAACTCATGCTTTAGGATTGCCAGACATATATCCTATAGCAAATAGCGCTCACATAGATAATCAGGAAATGGAGTTGTGGGACCTAATGGACGGCGGTGAATATGCCAACAATAGCTATACTCCTACCCCTTATACTGCATGGGAAAAAAAACAGATGGACTGGAATGTAGATATTGTTGACTTAAACGAAAGTAAAACCATAATTATGAATAAAACTACAGAGGAAGGCGGCTCTGTATACAAAATACAAAACAGTAAAAAAGCGAATGAATATTTTCTAATCGAAAACATACAGCAAACAGGCTGGAATTCAGGCGCGCAATATCACGGTCTACAAATTTATCATGTAAATGATCAAGATAGTATAAATTTAGACACACATCTAAATGACACACCAGGAAAACCAGGAATGGGCATTGTTCCTGCTGACGGAAATTCAATGTCTTCATACCTAAGAACTAGCGATACAGCATATGAAGAGCAACACAAAGGTGATTTATTTCCAGGAACAAGTAACATAACGGTACTAAATGATACTCTTGGCCTACCAAACTTCTATTGGTACACAGAAGATACAAGTAATGAAAAGGCAACATTTAATAATAGTTATTATAAAGTGAACAAGGCACTTAAAAACATTACTGAGAAAGATGGTACTATTACATTTGATTATGTAAATGATTTCACAACAAATATTAATAATATATATACTGATAACAAGAATAACACCATACGAATTTATACAATTGACGGACGTTATATTGGGGATTCAATTTCGTCACTTCAAAAGGGTATTTATATTATAAATAATAAAAAGATGATTATCAAATAGAAACTAAAGGCATGCATTATAAGAAAAAATGAACTATTTTTAGCATGTGTGCCCACACAAATGATATTTTTAAAAAAAGTTTGCAAATTATTTGGTAATTTAAAAAATTGCTTATATCTTTGCAAACGTTATCCTGAAAACAATCTTTTTACCTTAAAAGAAACTAATACCTAATTGAAGATTTGGAGCGGTTGCCTGAGAAGGTCATCGCTTTTTTTATGACTTATATTTTAAACTTGTTTCTGTGTTTTGCCCTTGACGGCGTCATATTTTCAAAACCACCGCTAAATCCGCCACTGAATCCACCACCAAAAGAATGCGCAAATCCACGATATTGTCCCCAACGATTGCATATACGAGCGACGTAATCCACAGTTTCATCACCGCGCATATAACCATGTTTTACCACGGGATCGTTATAATATGCAGGGACACGCAATTTCAACACAAATTCCTGTACATCAGCCCAATGATATGGATTTTTACCAAATTTACGTGCAAGCGCCATAGCATCACGTACATGGAAAAAGCCACCATTATAACTTGCTAATACAAAATAACTTCGCTCTAAAGGATTTTGTATATCTCTAAAATGTGAATGAAGTTCACTAATATATTTTGCAGCAGCAGCAATATTCTTTTCTGGATCATACATTTCTGAACGAGGAAGTCCTAAGTGATCTGCCGTCCCAGGCATGATCTGCATTAATCCACAAGCACCAGCCCAAGAATGTGCACCAGAATCAAAAGTTGATTCCTGATAACATTGTGCAGCAAGCAAACGCCAATCAAACATAGCAAGAGGAGCATAAGTCTTAAAGTGATTATCATAACGAGATATTACACCACCCGACCTACTAAGCATTGGGGAATAGACATGGTGAATAACACTATTTGTTGAAAGCAAAAATCTTTCTTCCTTTTTTATGGAAGCTATCATTCCTGGTCTAAACCAATTATTTAAGGAGTCTGCTAATTCGTCATTACCTTTTTGCACAGCCCATTGCGCATGCAGTGAATCAGCCATAACACCACAATATTCAACATTCTTATATCCTCTAGCAAGTGGAAATGCAATAATATCGGCATCACCAGCCTTTAGTCTTTTCAACATTTCTAAAGTATCTTTGCACACTTCCACACGTAAAGACACCCCTAACTTTTGAGCAAATTTTTCAGCTAACATATACTGCAGTCCCATACCATGACCATGATAGTCATAGTAAGTCTCAGGTCCAGACATGGTAAGCATGATAAGTTCACCATTAGTTACAATATCATTAAATGTAAAGCTCTTGTTTTCTTTAATGGAATCGTTACCAATTTCCTCTCCCCATGGTGTGATTTCAACTTTCTTCTTATCACTGCATGACGTAACACAAACTCCAAAGAGTATTATATATATAAGGATGTATAAATATCGCATAATACGAATGTGAATTCTTTATATTTATGAGGCATATATGCCTTTGGGGCACAAAATTACAACATTATTTGCAGATATCCTTAAAAAAGAGTATTTTTGCATTGCATTTTTAAGAAAATTAGAATTATATGTTACGTATAGCTGTACAATCAAAAGGTCGTCTATTTGATGACACAATGAACTTACTTACCGAGGCAGATATCAAAGTTAGTGCCAATAAGCGCACACTATTGGTTCAATCGTCAAACTTCCCATTGGAAATTCTTTATCTAAGGGATGACGATATACCACAGAGTGTAGCTAGCGGTGTTGCTGATATAGGTGTAGTTGGCGAGAATGAATTTATTGAGCGCAATGAGAATGCTCAGATTATTAGTAGACTAGGATTTAGTAAATGCAGATTATCCCTTGCAATTCCAAAAGAAATAAACTATACCGGTTTGGAATGGTTTAATGGGAAAAAAATAGCAACTTCTTACCCAGGAATTCTTCGCAAGTTCATGAAGCAGCATAATATCAATGCTGAAATTCATGTAATAACTGGTAGTGTTGAAATCAGTCCTGGTATTGGCTTGGCAGACGGTATCTTTGATATTGTCAGTTCTGGAAGCACGTTAATTAGCAACAACCTTCATGAGGTTGAATTGGTAATGAAGAGCGAAGCCCTGCTCGTTGGTAATTGGAATATGGATGAAAACAAACATCAGATTCTTAACGAGATGTTATTCAGATTTGAAGCTGTTCGTTCAGCTCAAGACAAAAAATATGTCATGATGAATGCCCCAAAAGATATGATTAAGGAAATAACAGCTGTATTACCAGGCATTAAAAGCCCTACTATTATACCTCTTGCTGACGAGAATTGGTGCTCTATACACACTGTCCTTGATGAAAAGTGTTTTTGGGAAATAATAGGAAAGCTAAAAGAACTTGGTGCTCAAGGTATTTTAGTTACTCCAATAGAAAAAATGATATTATAAGAAAATGAACATTATCAAATATCCGAAGAGGAGTGAATGGAGCGTAATTGTGGAACGGCCACATTTGGATGTATCACAACTTAATGCGACAGTGCAAAGCGTACTTGAAAAAATCAAGAGCGAAGGCGATGCTGCTGTTATTGAATTTGAATCAAAGTTCGATCACGTCAATCTGAAATCTTTGTCTGTTTCTAAAGAGGAAATGAATGAAGCAGAAAACCTTATCAGTGACGAACTATATCATGCATTGATTCTAGCACATCATAACATTGCTGTATTTCACGAATCTCAGAAATTTGATAGTTCTAAAATTGAAACACAACCTGGTGTTACATGTTGGCAAAAATCTATTCCTATACAGAAAGTTGGATTATATATTCCTGGAGGAACGGCGCCACTGTTCAGTACAGTATTAATGCTTGCAACTCCTGCAAAAATTGCAGGATGCGAGGAGATAGCACTATGTACCCCACCCAACCGTGAAGGAAAGGTTAATCCTGCTATATTGGTTGCTGCAAAAATAGCCGGAGTAGATAAGATTTATAAAGTTGGAGGTGTACAAGCTATTGGCGCAATGGCTTATGGAACAGAATCTGTGCCAAAGGTTTACAAGATTTTTGGACCTGGTAATCAATATGTAATGGCTGCCAAGCAACAAGTTTCACTGCATGACGTAGCAATAGACATGCCGGCAGGACCATCTGAAGTTTGCGTTATAGCTGACGAAACAAGTAATCCTGTGTTTGTAGCAGCTGACCTTTTATCTCAAGCAGAACACGGTATTGACTCACAGGTAATTCTCATTACAACATCAGAGAACTTTCTATATAAAGTTAATGACGAAGTTAAAGTACAACTTGATCAATTACCACGTAAAGACATAGCATCTAAGGCTTTGGATAACAGTAAATTTGTGTTGGTAAAAGACAAAGAAGAGGCTATGGAACTAAGTAACACTTATGCTCCGGAGCATCTTATAATATCTACAAATGATTATGATATACTATCAGAGAAAGTTGTAAACGCTGGTAGTGTATTCTTAGGTCAATACGCATGTGAAAGTGCTGGCGACTATGCTAGCGGAACAAACCACACATTGCCGACACATGGCTATGCACTGGCATATAATGGCGTAAATCTAGATAGCTATAACCGCAAGGTAACATTCCAACACATCACCAAAGAAGGTGTAAAGAACATAGGGCCAGCTGTAGAGATTATGGCAGAAAACGAACAATTAATAGCTCACAAAAATGCGATGACAGTTCGTCTACAAGCATTAAAAAATAAGGCAGAATGAAATCATTAGAAGAATTGACAAGACCAAATATTTGGTCATTAGCCCCATATAGCAGTGCTAGAAACGAATATAGCGGTCATACTGCAAAAGTATTTCTTGATGCAAACGAGAATCCATATAACAAACCATTTAATCGCTATCCTGACCCTCTACAAGAAGATGTAAAAGCAAAGCTAGCTGTTATAAAACGTGTTAGCCCTGAACAGATTTTTCTTGGTAATGGCAGTGATGAAGCAATAGATTTACCTTATCGTTGTTTCTGCCGCCCAGGAATAGACAACGTCGTAGCTATAGAACCAACATACGGTATGTATAAGGTATGTGCAGACATAAATGATGTTGAATACAGACCTGTATTACTTGATGAAAACTACCAGATAACAGCTGAAAAGCTATTGAAAGCCACAGATAAAAATACTAAAGTTATATGGGTATGCTCACCAAACAACCCTACCGGCAATAATATAAACCATGATGAAATCGCGAAATTGGTTGATGCCTTTGATGGATTGGTTATAGTTGACGAAGCTTATTCAGACTTTTCTTCTCAAAAGCCTTTTAGAGATGAATTTGAGAAACATCCAAACATGATTGTACTAAATACATTCAGTAAGGCATGGGGATGTGCTGCAATACGTTTGGGAATGGCTTTTGCAAGCAAGGAGATTATCAATATATTTAATAAGGTGAAATATCCTTATAATGTAAACAGCCTTACGCAAAAACAAGCTTTAGAAGCACTAAAAGATCCATACGAAGTAGATAAATGGGTGAAAATAATATTACAGGAACGTTTACGTATGATGCAAGCATTCAAAGACCTACCGATATGTGAAAAGGTTTATAATACTGACGCCAACTTCTTCTTGGCAAAAATGCAAAATGCCCAAAAGACATACGATTACCTTGTCAACAAAGGCATTGTAGTAAGAAACCGCACGAGGATAAGTCTTTGTGGAAATTGCCTTCGCATAACAATAGGCACAAAATCTGAAAATCAAGAATTACTTGCTGCATTAAGAAATTTATAAATTAAGGAACAAATATAAAACCATCAAAATGGGTTGACTAATATGTAGTCAGCCCATTTTAATATTTTAGCGGATAGGTAAAGTTATAAGGCACATAAAGACCAATATCCGTAAATCAAAGTATTGTTTTCACATACTAATAACAAAATTTACAATAAGGAGTTTTATGTTTTCGATATTTATTAGTATCTTTGCATGCTGAAAAAGATGAATTATACATTAATTCAGAAATAGTAAGACAATAAAATTAATAAATAAATTATGAGTAAGCAAGTAGAAAAAATCAAGGAGCTAATCGCAAAGCGCGAACAGGCTTATCTTGGTGGTGGTGAAAAGGCTATCGACAAGCAGCATGCACGTGGCAAATACACAGCTCGCGAACGTATTGAAATGTTGGTAGACGAAGATAGTTTTGAAGAATATGATATGTTCAAACTACATCGTTGCCACAACTTCGGTATGGAAAAGAAGCAATACCTTGGTGACGGAGTTGTTGCTGGTTCTGCAACTATCTGTGGCAGACTCGTATACCTATATGCTCAAGACTTCACCGTAAACGGAGGTTCTCTTTCAGAGACTATGGCTCAGAAGATATGTAAAGTTATGGATATGTCCATGAAGATGGGCGCTCCATTCATTTGCATGAATGACTCTGGTGGTGCACGTATTCAGGAAGGTATATCTTCTCTAGCTGGCTATGGTGAAATTTTCGAACGCAACATTCTTGCAAGTGGTGTTATACCACAAATTAGCGCAATAATGGGCCCTTGTGCCGGTGGTGCTGTATATTCACCTGCATTAACTGACTTCATCTTTATGACTGAAGGTACATCTTATATGTTCCTTACAGGTCCTAAGGTTGTAAAGACTGTAACAGGTGAAGATATTGATGCCGAACATCTTGGTGGTGCCAGTGTACACGCAAGCAAGAGCGGTGTTACACATTTTACAGCTAAAACAGAGGAAGAGTGCATGGAACTTATTAAGACTCTTCTTTCTTATATTCCTTCTAACAATACAGAAGAAGCTCCTAGAACAGAATGCACTGATCCTATTGATCGCAAGGAAGACATTCTTAATGAAATAATTCCTGAAGATCCAAATCAGGCATACGATATGTATAAGGTCATTGCAGCAGTAACTGATAATGGCGAATTCTTTGAGGTTCAACCAAAATTTGCAAAGAACATCATTACAGGTTTTGCTCGTTTCAATGGTCAGAGTGTTGGTATCGTTGCAAATCAACCAGCAGCTTATGCGGGTGTGCTTGACGTTAATGCTAGCCGCAAGGGAGCAAGATTCGTTAGATTCTGTGACGCATTTAATATTCCTATCGTCAGCCTTGTTGACGTACCAGGATTTCTCCCAGGAACAGGTCAGGAGTATAATGCTGTAATTCAGCATGGTGCACAGTTGCTTTATGCTTATGGTGAAGCTACTGTTCCAAAGATAACAATCACTCTTCGCAAGAGTTATGGTGGTTCACATATCGTTATGGGATGTAAGCAACTTCGTTCAGACTTGAACTTCGCATGGCCTTCTGCAGAGATTGCCGTTATGGGAGGAAGTGGTGCTGTTGCAATACTTTGCGCAAAAGAAGCTAAAGCTAAGAAAGAAGCTGGAGAAGATGTTAAGGCTTTCCTTGCTGAGAAGGAAGAAGAATATACCGATAAATTTGCTAATCCATATCAGGCAGCGCAATTCGGATATATTGATGATATCATAGAACCTCGTAATACTCGTTTCCGCATATGCCGTGGTTTGGCGCAGCTAGCTACAAAACGCGACAGTCTTCCTGCTAAAAAGCATGGATGTATGCCGATGTAAAACATTTAAACATTATATAAAATGGAAAAAAATGTATATGCAGCAATTGCCATGGCTCTATATGAGTTTGCAGGCAATAATGCTCACGATAAGGAACCGAGCATCATAACAATTAAACCAAGGCATACACTTTGGAACGCTAAATTCCTGTCATTAACAAAGAAACCATAAAAAGATATGAAAGAGTTTAAATATACTATCGATGGTAAAGAATATAATGTTACCATTGGCGAGATAGACGAGAACAATGTAGCTAGCATTAGTGTTAACGGAAATGACTACAATGTTCAGATGGAAAAAGAGGCTGAACCTGAAAAAAAGAAAGTTATTTTGGGAAAACCAGCCGATAACTCTACTGATAACGAGGCCACTCCTGCAGCAAATGTAAATACAAACAATGCAGTTAAAGCACCACTACCAGGTACAATCACAGCAATCAATGTTGAAGTTGGACAGGAAGTTAAGGCTGGTGACGCTGTTGTTGTTCTTGAAGCAATGAAAATGGCTAATAATATTGAGGCAGAAAAAGATGGCAAGATTACCGCTATCTGCGTAAAAGTTGGTCAGAGCGTCCTCGAAGAGGATCCTTTGGTTGTTATTGAATAATTATTATTACAATAACTTTCAACAAATAAATAGCTGAAAGATAAAAATAGGAAGAAGACAATTTATAGAGTCTTCTTCCTATTTTGTTTTATACATACTTGCATTAAATGAAAAAATATGGGAAAACTGTTTGCTTTCCCATATTTTTATAATAATAAACGATTAGTAAATATTATTTATCGTCATCAATCTTTGCACTCCCAGGAAGATGGAACTGATAACTTCTGTCAAATACTTCCTTGACATTATTGATTTCAAGGAAAGTTGTTCCTCCACCTTCACCAAAACTTCCACTAAGGTATGCTATCTTATTTTCATCTTTTATATATCCTTTTTGACGGAGCATTCTCAAAGCTGCAAAAAACATATATTGCGGACTTACCTGTTCTCTCTGATAAATTGGAATTACTCCATAACTAAGATTAAGCCAACGTTGAGTCTTTTCCTTATAACATATAGCCAAGACAGGAACTGGACCACGAAACGCTGCCAGATTACGAGCTGTTCTTCCAGTCTCACTATCAGTTATGATGCCTGCTACACCAGCTTTCTTTGTTGAATCAATAGCTGCATGTGCTAGAAACTCCCTCAAATCGCAATCACCCTTAGTTGGAACCTCAATATTATCATTCTCACGCATTTTATCTTTCTCAGCTTGTTCAGCAATGCGAGCCATTGTCTGCACAGCTTCCAAAGGATATTTTCCACTAGCTGTCTCACCACTAAGCATTAGAGCATCTGTTCTGTAATAAATAGCATTAGCTATATCAGTAACTTCAGCACGTGTAGGACGAGGATTATTTATCATAGTATGCAACATTTGCGTAGCTACAATAACAGGCTTCTTCTTACAAATGCAACTACGGATTATGGAACGCTGAATACCAGGTATTTTCTCAATCGGCACTTCTATACCTAGGTCACCACGAGCAACCATTATACCATAAGAAGCGTCAATAATCTCTTCAATATTATCTACACCTTCTTGGTTTTCAATTTTTGATATAATCTTGATATCGCTATTATGTTCGTCTAGGATTTTCTGAACTTCCAGAATATCAGCCGCATTTCTAACAAAAGAATGAGCAATAAAATCAATATCTAACTCAATAGCTAAAAGTATATTGTGTCTATCACGTTCTGTCAATGCAGGGAGATCAATATGCTCACCTGGTATATTCACACTTTTGTGCGCCCCAAGAGTTCCGTCATTCTGAACCTTAGCAATAAGCATTGGGCCAATGTTCTCAATAACCTGCATATCCAATTCTCCATCGTCAAACAAAATATCGTCGCCAACCTTAACATCTTTAGTTATGTCTGAATATGAAACATTAACAATATCATGAGAGCTATCCATTTCAGGGCGACCAAAAATCTTAACTACATCGCCAGTTTTATATTCAAGGGGTTCGTCTACCCCAGTTGTTCTAACTTCTGGTCCTTTGGTATCAATCATAATACCAATATGAGGAGATACTGCCCTAACATTCTTTACGATATTACGTATACCCTCTTCTGTGGCATGAGCTGTATTCATACGAACAACATTCATACCAGCAAAAAATAATTTTCTGATGAAATCCTGATCGCATCTGCGATCACTTATCGAAGCAACAATTTTCGTTTGTTTCATATAGTTATCTTGAAATTTCCTACAAAGTTAGCTCAATTATTGCACAAAACAAAGCTTTTTGAGTATTTTATTTATAAATAAAGCTTCATATTATAATTATGCGCAATACGGCCTATTATATTTTTAGAGTTTGTTTCCTTCTTTTGGGAATATGACTTTTGGCTCAAATGATTTAGCCTCTTCAAAATCCATTAGCGCATAAGATATTATTATCACAATGTCACCTACCAAGGCCTTCCTTGCTGCAGCTCCATTAAGACAAATGCATCCAGAGCCTCTTTCACCTTTAATAATATAGGTTTCAAAACGCTCGCCATTATTATTGTTTACAATCTGCACTTTTTCACCTGCAATCATATTTGCAGCATCCAATAAATCTTCATCTATTGTAATGCTACCCATATAATTAAGGTTAGCTTCGGTAACCTTAGCGCAATGTAATTTACTTTTTAATACGTTAATGTACATCGTCAAATATTGTGTTCTTTATATTTAATATGATCTATCAAACGGATAGGAGTCCTTCCACAATTAACAGTTATGCAACCAACAATGTAATCGCTATCACTCCATTCTTTTACATTTTGGAGAGTATTACCGTCAACGATTTCGAAGTATTCTACATCTAGTCCTTCAACAGAGTTAATTTCCTGAACTACGTTATCATGAGTATCAGAAACACTGTGACTCGCAGCATATTCAACACTGGCACTAAGAGATTTGAAAATAGCAGGAGCAATGAATCTTTCTCCATCAGACAACAGAGCGTTGCGGCTGCTTTTTGCAAGTCCGTCACTTTCTCTAACTATCGGACATTCTATAATATTTACGTCACTCCCGATATACTTTACCAGTTGTTTTATTACAGCAATCTGCTGCCAGTCTTTTTCTCCAAAATAGGCACGATTAGGACGTGTTATATAGAAGAGTCTACTAACAACTTGACAGACACCATTAAAATGTCCTGGGCGTCTAGCACCTTCCATAACTGTAGAAACAGGAGGAAACTCAAAATGGCGTTTCTCCCCTAATGGATACATCTCTTCAACAGATGGAGCGAATACATAGTCTGCACCACAATTCTCAATTAACTTGCAATCATCATCCAAAGTTCGTGGATATCTATCCAAATCTCCTTTGTCATTAAACTGTGTTGGATTTAAGAAAACAGATACGATCGTTACATCGTTGTCTTTAACGCTGCGCTTCACTAATGAAGCGTGTCCTTCGTGTAATGCCCCCATTGTTGGCACTAAACCAATACTCTTACCTTCTTTACGAGCATAAAAAAGCTCGTTCTGCAAATCTACAACCTTATTAAAAACTTTCATTATTCTTTAATTCCAATTGATGTGCAAAATAACAACTTTTTTCTTAAATAAGAAAGAATTATTATAAAATTATGCGAATTAACGACCATATTTGTTTGTTTTATTACATTTATAGCTCATTTTCAATAGTTTTTTGTACCTTTGCAGTATTCAATCTGAAAATAAACATGGCAAAGAAAGTATTATTCATCAACCAAGAGATTACACCGTTCGTACCAGAGACTAATATGTCTATCATGGGCAAAGAACTACCACAAAAAGCACAAGAAGCCGGATTAGAGATTCGTACTTTTATGCCTAAATGGGGAAACATTAATGAGCGTCGCGGACAACTTCATGAGGTGATACGTCTCTCGGGAATGAATCTTATTATCGATGACACTGATCATCCACTGATTATCAAAGTTGCTTCTATTCCACAATCAAGAATTCAAGTTTACTTTATAGATAACGACGACTATTTCACCAAACGTCAGATGACAATTGATGAAGAAGGTAACGAATATGCCGATAACGGTGAGCGTGCCATTTTCTTTGCGCGCGGTGTTTTGGAAACAGTAAAGAAACTACGTTGGGTTCCAGACATTATACATTGTCAAGGATGGATGAGTGCAGTTGTACCTCTTTATATTAAGACTGCTTATCATGATGAGCCTTCTTTTGCAAATACAAAAATTGTAACATCACTATTCCACGAACAGCCAAAAGGTGAACTTGGAAGTAAGTTCCGCGATATCGTCGCTTTTAGAGATGCCAAACTTGAACTTATGAAATGTTATAACGAAAAGTTTGATTTCCTTGAATTAGGAAAGTTAGCACTTGACTACAGTGACTGCGTTATAGAAGCAAATAAGGATGTAAATAATAATCTCTTAAAATACGCAAACAACAAGAATATTCCAGTTTTAAATTATCCTGGTGAAGATTTCATTGGAGCTTACAAGGAGCTTTATGAAAAGATTTGCCCTACTGAAGAAGAATAATAATTTTATCCCAAACAAAGCAATATGAAATTTAAAAGTTTTGGTCTTGCATGCATTATACTTGCATCATTCACTATAATTTCTTGTGATGATACCACTGATGGAATAGGAACATCACTTACCGACAACAGAGATAACTTGGATATAAGCACTGACACATTCTATGTAAGTACAAAATCCATTGTAGCAGATTCTGTTCTTTCACGCAATACAACCGGTTACCTAGGCAAATTCCGTGACCCAGAGACAGGTGCATATATAACAAGTAACTTTATGACTCAATTTAGTGTACTTGAAAACTACACTTTCCCCAAGATTGACAGTATTATAAGCAAAACAGACGGTTTAGCTTATGCAGACTCATGCGAAATTCGCCTATATCATTCAAATACAATTGGTGACTCTCTTGCACCAATGAAACTTAGAGCTTATGAATTAGGAAAGCCGGTTGAGGATGCCGACTACTATTCAAACTTTGATCCAGAAAAAGATGGATATGTACGTGCAAATGGACTGGTAGTAGACAAGCCCTATACCTTAGCCGATTTGAATTATACTATTGATGAACGTTCTAGCGGAGATTATAATGCATCTATTCGCATTCCGCTAAACAAAGAATATACGGATAAAAACGGAAAAACTTATAAAAACTACGGTACATACATCATGCGCAAGTATTATGAGAATCCAGCATCTTTTAAGAACTCATATAATTTCATTCATGAAATTGCACCTGGATTCTACTTTAAGTCGACAAATGGAATTGGAGCTATGGCAAATATCTACAATGCAATTATGTATGTTCACTTCAGATACACCTCAAAAGATTCTACATATAATGTAGCTGCTACGTTTGGAGGTACAGAGGAAGTCATGCAGACTACTAACATCAAAAATGATGATTCTACTATAAAGAATATGGCTGCTGACAATAGTTGCACTTACGTAAAGACTCCTGCAGGTATCTTTACAGAAATGACAATACCTGTTGAGGATATAGTTAAAGGTAAAGAGAACTATACAATAAATACAGCCAAGGTAACACTACAAAGAATTAACAACCAGAATTCTAGCGAATATGGATTGGCAGCTCCTAGTCAACTGATTATGATTCCAGCCGACAGCATTAAATCGTTTTTTGAGAATCACGATGTTGTTAACTATAAGAATTCATTTATTGCCAACCTAAGTTCAAACGCATATACATTCAACAATATAGGTTCGATGATAAAGACTATGTATGATAACAAACAAAGTCGAAAGGCATCAAATAATTGGAATAAAGTTGTTCTAATCCCTGTCACTACTTCTACAATGACAATAAGTAATAATACATATCTTACAGGCATTTATCACGATATGTCCATTAAGAGTACGAAACTTGTAGGAGGAAACACACCTATAAAGATAACTGTAGTATACAGTAAATTTAAATAGACTCACAATGGCAGACAATTATCTTGAGCGCAAACGCCTTGACTATGAAGAGCGGAAAGCAATATGGCTTAAGAAAAAGCAATTTACAAAAATAAAGAAACATTCTATTCAGAAACCTGAAGATGAAGCTTTATAGAAAATCCCCATCATTTAAAAGTTAAAATGATGGGGATTTTTATGCTATTATAAAGCATACCATTAATTGGTATATCTTGTAAACGTTTCAAACATGACTGCGCATTTCTATCGTTAAACAGTGTCTTGACTCATTCATTATCCTAAACCTATTATCTGTTCTAAGTCCGGCAACCCAAATTAAATGTTCGTTTGCATCTTCTATAACAAGCTGTGCCTGCTTATCAAAAATAGTCAACTTATTATCAGTTAGGAAATCACTAAGTAATTTACTGCCCTTCATTCCAAAAGGGACGAATCTATCGGCAGTTTTTATATGACGAATAATAAGTGGAAATTTTACTTTATCAGCATCCAATGTAACGACTTCAGCTATTTTACTTGGTTTGAAATCAGAACTGATGTCAGACATCTTAAAACAAAATTCCAAGCCTTCATTATAAAAATAGTTGCCTGTCTCAGGAATCTTCATTGTCTTATTATGAGAATCGTCAAGACCTACACTATTAATGATAATCATTCCTCTGTCAATCAACAAGTTATGCGATTTTGACTTCCACATTTTACCCGAATTAGCATCTAAATTTTCAGAAATCTGCTCTATCTGTGATGGAGTAAATGAATAATCATGAATAATGGAATATAAAATATACTCCGATGAAATCATTGATTTCAGTCTAGCAATATCAATATATATGCAAGAATCTGTCTTTTTAACGATAACTTCGTCTACACTTTTCTTTATCGCTTCATCGAAAATATAAGCAGCTTGCCTTATTCTATTAGCAGTTTTCGCGATATCAGCACTTGCTGATGGATTGATCTGATTTAATAATGGAATAATATTAAGCCTTATCTTGTTGCGTGTAACATCGTCAACATTATTGGAACTATCAGTAACATAGTTTTGTTTGGCAAAATTCAGGTAATCAAGAATATCACTACGACTGACATCAAGAAGTGGTCTAATAATATAACCATTCTTACATGAAATACCTTGTAGTCCATGTAAACCAGTTCCACGAATAAGGTTTATAAGAAGCGTTTCAACACTATCATCACGATGATGTGCAACTAATATTGCATCAGCAGACAAATCAGTGCGCAATTGCTCAAAATAATTATATCTGAGTTCACGAGCTGCCATTTCGATACTAACCTTGTGCAATGCTGCATAAGACTTTGTATCAAAATGGACACGGTGAAATGGTATATTATGCTCATTACATAAATTCTCGCAAAACTTTTCATCTCTATCCGACTCTTCACCACGAAGATGAAAATTGCAATGCATAGCTTCAATGCAATATCCCAAATCAATCATCGCACGAAGAAGAGCAACACTGTCGCTTCCTCCGCTTAAAGCTACAAGATAACGCCCATTAGCACTAAGCAAATGATTTATCTCGACATATCGCTTAACACGCAGAGCAAACTTATTCAACATAAAGTACGAATCCTTTAAGATACTCACCTTCTGGATGGTAGATATTAATAGGATGATCAGCCGGTTGATGGAGTTGATGAAGGATTCTTACCTTGCGTCCTGCTTGTGCTGCAGCTGTAAACACAGCATTGCGGAAATTATCTTTAGTAACAACCTGTGAGCAACTAAATGTGAATAAAATACCACCATGCTTGATTTTTTGGAAACCTTTTACATTCAATCGAGTATATCCCTTCAAGGCATTATGCAATGCCGAACGGTGCTTTGCAAAAGCAGGAGGGTCAAGAATAATAAGATCATACTTATCATCATTACTCTCAAGATACTTAAATGCGTCTTCACAAAAAGCCTCGTGACGGGTATCACCAGGAAAATTAAGTTCTACATTATTATTTGTAAGTTCTATAGCCTTGGCACTACTATCTACAGAATGCACCAACTCAGCCTGTCCACGCATGGCATAAACAGAAAAGCCACCGGTATAGCAAAACATATTAAGTACACTACGCCCCTTCGCGTATTTCTCCAACAGACTTCTACTTTCTCTTTGATCAACAAAAAATCCGGTTTTTTGTCCACGTAACCAATCAACATGAAACTTTAATCCATTTTCAACAGCTATATCATCATCGGTCGAACCGTAGATAAATCCATTTTCCTGTCCTAAATCAGCTTTAAATGGGAGCGTAGTTTCACTCTTATAATAGATATTCTTAATTCTATCGCCAATAACTTCAATAAGTGCCTTAGAAACCTCATTTCTACACAGATGCATACCTACGCTATGAGCCTGCATTACAGCAGTATCGCCATAACAATCAATAATCAATCCTGGCAAATTATCACCTTCACCATGAACTAGTCGATAGGTGTTATTTGAAGAATTATCAGCAATATTGATACTTTTTCGTACCTCAAATGCACTTTTAAGTCTAGAGCACCAAAATTCATGGTTAATTTCTATATCCTTAAAAGAAAGCACTCTAACTGTAATAGAACCAATCTGATAGTGCCCTACAGCTATAAAATCACCAGAAACAGTAATAACTCTTACTATTTCTCCCTCATTAATACCGTCATCCATATGATGAATTGCTCCTGAGAAAATCCAAGGATGAAAGCGTTTTAAAGACTCTTCCTTACCTTTTTTAAGGTATATTGATTTATACATAATTTTTATTATTAATAAAGTAAGCACATATTTAAAGTTAAAAGAACTTCACTATATGCATAATTAAAATTCAATTACATTGATGTCACTTCCACACTCTGTGAAATATTTTCCGACTTAGGTTCTTCTAACGTAACCAGTTCATATTCTTTTGAAGCATTCAATCTAACAATCTCCTCATATAGATTAATACATGTCCACGCATCAGTAGCCGCGTATTGCTTCTGCTTATCGTTCAAAACATCAGCTTCCCAGTTTGTAAGTCTTTGCCTCTTACTGATTTTCTGATGGAATAAATTTGCGTAAAGCTTTTGTAGACTTAAATCTTTTACTCCTACATTTCCCACAATATTTTGCAAATCAATGAAAAAACCAGGTTTGAAATCTACTCTACGATGCAATGAAAGTATATCATCATGCCATGAAAGTCCAATTTTGGGTACAGTTTTATCTTCTAACAGGCGAATGATTGAAGGTGTCAAACCAATGCAATTTAACCTAAAAAGGAAACAAGTGTCTCTTGATGACACTTGAAGAAGTGCAACTTTATGTTGATCCC
This sequence comes from Prevotella sp., assembly GCA_018053665.1. Taxonomy (GTDB): domain Bacteria; phylum Bacteroidota; class Bacteroidia; order Bacteroidales; family Bacteroidaceae; genus Prevotella. The sequence continues at coordinate 31,046 of JAGPKZ010000008.1, read as the reverse complement.
CTTTATGAAATGTGGGACGAGTTTCTGTATCAACGCCGAGAATATCGCATGATAGCAAATAATCCACAGCTTTATCAGCATCAACCTCACTTATAACAGTGATTATCCTACCTGTAAAAAGAACAGCAGGAAGATCTGATATAAGCTTCTTATCAAATTTACTATAAATAGTTTTTTTCATCTTTAAATACATATCTAAGTGCAAATTTAAAAAAAAGTTATGAAAAGCATGCCGTTTCTCGGATTTTTCAGCTAATTTTGCATTAAATTCTATATAAAAAGCACATGACAAGAAAAAAATCTGACCGCAAACCAAAAAACATAGGAGAAGCAGTTGGCTTTAGAAATATTTTCAACAGTGAAAAAACAGACTTCCTTATAGGACTAGTTTTGTTATTATTGGCAATATATACTATTATTGTAATGGTATCATATTTGTCAACAGGTCAATCTGATCAAAGTTTGCTTGACGATTTACGTCCTGGTGAATGGATTAACACAAACCGAGAATTTGCCAATTATGGCAGTTCTATTGGTGCCATTGTCGCATATGAGCTAATGTACGTTAACTTTGGTTTACCTTCTTTTTTAATACCTGCCTTTATAATACTTGCAGGACTAAAGATGATGGCTATATACAAAATAAATCTATGGAAATGGTTTTTCGGAACAATGCTTGTTATGATTTGGAGTTCTGTGACTTTCGCTAAGTTCTTAACTCCTATTATGGGCGATTTTGTTTTCAACCCTGGTGGAAATCATGGTCTTTATTGTGTGCAGCATTTGGAAAACATTGTTGGTCCTCCAGGACTTACCGTAATATTATTTTTTACAGCAATTGCCTTCCTTACATATCTGAGTGCAGAGACTATTGAAGTGGTTAAAAAAGCGATGAATCCAGTAAAATATCTCACTTCTAAAGTTAAATTCACTGTAACAAATCACGAACAAAAAAATGGAAATCCAGAAATAGATACAGAGAATAATGATGAGGCTGAAGTAGAAGAAAAACCTCTTGAGGCTGTTGAAATACCGGAGACAATGCCAGAGGATATACCTTCACCTATTGTTGATCTCACTGATTTTGGAAATACGATAAGTGCCAAGACCGACAACTTGCCTGAAAATATATCTCCAACAGCTATTGTTGCGCCAATAATTGATAAAGATTCAAATACTAACAAGTTAACTATTGAAGTAGCTAAGGATGAAGAAAAAGCTGATAGCAACAAAGTCAATATTGAAGAAATACTAAGTACACCTATAGATCCATTGGAGCCTTTCACTAAATACAAAAGACCAACCCTTGAACTTCTAAAGAAGTATGACAACGACGGAAAGCCAAATGTTGACATGGAAGAAATAAAGGCAAACAATGCAAGAATAGTTGAGGTCCTTAACAGCTTCGGAGTCTCAATCAAGGAGATTAAAGCCACAGTAGGTCCTACTATTACTTTGTACGAGATAACACCAGCTGAAGGTGTGAGAATATCAAAGATTAGAAATCTTGAAGATGATATTGCACTAAGTCTTTCAGCTCTTGGCATCCGTATAATTGCCCCAATCCCTGGCAAAGGAACTATAGGTATTGAAGTACCTAACAACAAGCCACAGATTGTTTCTATGGAAAGCATCCTTAATTCTAAAAAGTTTATGGAGACTAAAATGGAATTACCGCTTGCACTTGGTAAAACCATTACCAACGAAGTATTTATGGTGGATTTGGCTAAGATACCTCACTTGCTTGTTGCAGGTGCAACTGGACAAGGTAAATCTGTAGGTCTGAATGCAATAATAACCTCCCTACTCTATAAGAAGCATCCAAACGAACTTAAATTCGTCCTTGTTGATCCTAAGAAGGTTGAATTCAGCGTGTATCATAAGATATCAAACTATTTCTTGGCTTGTCTGGATGAAAACGAAGAAGAACCAATAATCACAGATGTCACAAAGGTTGTAAGAACACTTAACAGTCTATGCGCACTTATGGATCACAGATATGATTTACTGAAGATTGCTGGAGCAAAAAATATAAAAGAATATAATGCCAAATTTGTAAATCATAGGCTAGATCTCACAAAGGGACATGAATACATGCCATATATAGTCGTGATAATAGATGAGTTTGGCGACTTGATTATGACTGCTGGTAAGGAAATTGAATTACCTATCGCCCGTATAGCACAGTTGGCTCGTGCAGTTGGTATTCACATGGTTATTGCAACACAAAGACCTACGACAAAGATTATCACTGGTAATATCAAAGCCAACTTCCCTGGACGAATGGCCTTCCGTGTAAGTTCACAGATTGACTCACGCACTATCCTTGACCGTTCTGGAGCTAACCAACTTATAGGACGAGGAGACTTGTTATTCCTAAACGGAAATGAACCTGTTCGTGTACAATGTGCATTTGTAGACACTCCTGAAATTGAGCGCATCAATGAGTACATTTGTGGACAACCTGGTCCTATTGAGCCGATGGAACTTCCAGAACCTGTTGATGACGGTAATAATTGCACTATAGGCAATGGTAATACAGACATATCTAATCTGGATCCATATTTTGAGGAGGCAGCACATGCAATCGTTCTTTCGCAACAGGGTTCAACAAGTATGATACAAAGACGCTTCTCAATAGGATATAACAGAGCAGGACGACTGATGGACCAACTTGAACATGTTGGTATTGTCGGTTCCGCTCAAGGAAGTAAACCTCGTGAGGTTTTAATCCAAGACGAGAATCAACTTAATACACTAATCCGTCAACTACGAAGTGAATAGATTATTTAAATAGGATTTAAATGTTTCAAAAGTTAGATAAAATTTCTACAGAATCATTTAAATCCTATTTTAATTATATAACTTTGCACAAAACAAAACATAAATAAAAAAATAATGAAAAAATTTACTCTTATTTCATTAATGATGCTACTCACTTTATGTGTGTCAGCTCAAGGTGCTGCTCAGGCAGCAAGAATACTAGACAAAACAGCAGGTGTTATTGGGCGTAAAGGAGGTGCAAGTGCTAACTTTTCTGTCAGCGGCAAAAGCCTTGGTGCTACATCTGGAACTATTGCCATTAAAGGTAATAAGTTTTATGCCAACACTCCTAAGACCACAGTATGGTTCAATGGCAAGACGCAATGGACATACATGAACACTACAAATGAAGTTAATGTAACGAATCCTAATGAGGCTAAACAGGCACAAATGAATCCATATAAGTTTATCACTATATACAAGACTGGATATAATCTAAGCATGAAATCTGTTGGTAATTCTTATCAAATTCACATGACTGCACAAAATAAGCAGCGCAGTCTTCAGGAACTTTACATAACTATCAACAAGAGAACATACAATCCTAGTAATGTAAGAATGTTGCAAGGTAAGAACTGGACAATAATTAATATTTCCAACTTTAAGGCAAATAATCTGAGTAACGATATATTCTCTTTTAATTCAAAGGACTATCCAAAGGCTGAAATCATCGACTTGAGATGAAAATGAGATTAAAAAACATTATTATCTATATAGCTTTACCTGTCATAGTGACAGTTTTAGCTATATGGATAATTTCCAGAATATGGCCTGATGATAATAAAAGCTCATTGGCTTCTGTAGTTAAAATAGATTGTAAGCGCCATTATGTCTTAAGTGATGCCAATGGACACAATCTATTTTTTGCATTTATCAATTCTGACAGTCTTATGGAAGGACTTACATGGAATAAAGAAAATATTATCAACAACGAAACAGAATCTGAAGGATTTTGGATAAATCAAAGTTGGTTATACCCGTCATGTGAAGGAAAAATAATATCGTCTGTCAGTGATACGACTGATCTTATAATAAAGAATATAACACCAGAAGGCTTTACTGAAAGAGAGATTGTGTATCTCAAAAAAGAAAATATAAGTATAACTCAGAAACAAAGCGAACTTAAATACTATCTCAAAGTTCATGGTGTCCAAGATGAAGGATATAACATGGTGGCGAAGTATGCTACAAAAATACATGCATATAAGGACTCTATAAACAAAGAATTAGCTATACTAAAGGAAATTAAGAAATCCAAGCACATCAAGATATATATTAAAGATCAATATATAGCAACATGTAAAAACAAAAAGAAACAAAACATAAAGCAAGTTTGCTATTTGATAAAGAAGTCTTCTGACAACAGAATACAGCTGTTAAGAAACTTCAATAATACTATGCCAGATAACGTTAATGCAGTAAGCATAATGCCATGGAAAAGTGACAAGAAGAAAAAAGTTATGGCTGTATGTTTTAGATTTGACACTCCGTGCCCTGAAGAAATAGCTGATAACGGTTCAAGTATATATACAGAAACACTTTTCCACAAAGGACTATTTAGCGGAATAAAAACTTCTAACGGCATTATTTGGAGAGAACAGATATATTCTTTTATTAATAATAAATAGAAATTGAAAAAATTATATATATATATTGGAATATCATTCACTCTACTATGCTCTGCATGTGGAGAAATGAGTGTTGGTAAAAATTTCAGTTACGGAATCATTAAAGAAGGCAATTCCATATATAAAGGTGCTGTAAATAAAGGCGTTAAAAATGGCAAAGGAGTATTTACAGATTCCCTTAAACGAACATTTACCGGCATCTGGCATAATGATACCTTAACTAGCGGGACACGCGTTGATTCACTTGGAGTATATATCGGACAGTTAAGTGCAAATGGTAAAGCTTCTGGACATGGCGTTTTCAAATCTAATGAAGGATTCATGTATGAAGGACGCTGGAAGAATGATAAAAAAGATGGATTCGGCATGGCTATATTTGCCAATAATAAACTAAAGATTGGTGAATGGAAAAACAATAATTACAAAGGTGAGCGTCCTTATTATACCAGTGAACGAATATACGGAATAGACATATCAAAATATCAGCATATCGTTGGCAGAAAAAGATATGGAATAAACTGGAATCAATTACGTATAACTAGTCTTGGAACGTTAAGCAAGAAGCGAGTTACTGGAAAGATTAACTATCCTATCAGTTTCATATATATTAAAAGCACTGAAGGAAAAAGACTATTCAATCCTTACTATAAAAAAGATTATCATTCAGCCAGAGCCAAAGGTCTACATACAGGAACGTACCATTTTTTCACCCCTAGCATACCTGCAAGACTTCAAGCATACAATTTCCTTAAACGCTCATATATCAGAAAGGGAGATTTACCTCCTGTACTTGATGTAGAACCATTACCTTCACAGATAAAAAAGATAGGTGGTGCTGGAATATTATTCAATAATATAAGAATATGGCTTAGAATAGTGGAGAAACAGACAGGAATGAAACCAATTCTATATATCAGTCAGTCATTCGTAAACAAATACCTTCCATTAGCACCTGACTTGGAAAGAGATTACCTTGTATGGATTGCAAGATATGGAGAATACAAACCTGATGTGCATCTTGTATATTGGCAGTTATGTCCTGACGGAAAAGTCAAGGGGATACACAGCAACGTTGACATAAATGTATTCAATGGTTATCGAGGTGAATTCAATAAGTTCATTTCTAAGCACACGTTATAAACGAGGTGTATTAAAATGATTTATTAACAGCAATAATAACAAATAATTGTCTTTTGAACGATGTTAATAATAACTACCAGAAATATGCAGTACATTTATAGACACTTACTTCGTTTATGATGGTCTGTACTCGCCATTATGAGCGCTATACTTTGCAAGTTATCTCAAAACCCTACTGTAAATAATGGTAATAGCCATCGATCTTATTCTTGTAATCTTCTTGATCATCATTTGTTTACCTGTGCTAAGTAATCACTTTTTTCACGTTAGGTAATACGGTTACACACGTTGTGTAATCGAGTTGTTCACGTTGTGTAACACGGTTACACACGTTGTGTAATCGGGTTACATACATACTGATGTAATCAAATTACACACATGCTGATGTAATCAAATTACACAAAACTAGAGGAATTTTAGGTAATCTTTTGTGCACACTGTTTCAAAAGATATTTGCAGACTTACAAATTCATTCTATCACATCTATATATGTATGGAGTTGCTTTTTGTATTATCTATGCTATTCAGGAAGCCCGTATTTATGTTCGATAAAACTACATCATCATAAATATGTATTATGTAAATAGCATAATTGCGAAAAAAACGCTAAAAACAGGTGTACACAAGGGTATAATGCCACTTTTACACCGATAATGTCACTTAATGTCACTCGCCCAGCCCTTATAAACAAAGGGTTTGTGACATTATGACATTAGTGACATTAAAAAAACTTTTTCTGGTGTCAAGTCCATTTATTGAGGATATCTCCCCTTAAATTGACGAAGAACCGATATAGTCTACAATCCATTTTCCAACTTCTGCAGTTCCGTAAGTATTACCACCTTCAACCTGAATTTCAGGAGTACGAACATTGGCGTCAAGACTTGCATTGACAGCCTTGCGGATAAGTTGTCCCTCAGCGTTAAGCCCAAAATGCTCAAGAAGCATGGCTGAAGAAAGAATCTGAGCAATAGGATTAGCAATATTCTTGCCAGTTGCCTGAGGCCAACTTCCATGAACAGGTTCAAACAATGGAGTATGTTCTCCCAGACTTGCTGATGGCTGAAGTCCCATAGAACCAGTAATACAACTAGTTTCGTCTGTAAGAATGTCGCCAAAAGTATTTTCTGTAACTATAACATCAAAGAAAGTAGGTTCTGTAAGAACACGCATTGATGCATTGTCGATGAACATGTAATCAGTATTTACTTCAGGATAAGATTTTTCCATCTCCTTTGCAATCAATCTCCAAAGGCGACTAGAAGCAAGAACATTTGCCTTGTCTACAACTGTCAAATGCTTATTGCGTCTCATTGCTGTATCAAAAGCTACCTTCAAGATTCGTTCGATTTCAGGACGTGTATAGATATCAGTATCATAAGCCATATCATTATCCTGATACTTTTCACCAAAATACATACCACCAGTAAGTTCACGAATTACGACAAAGTCAGCACCCTTCAACAGTTCATCCTTCAAAGGAGACTTGTGAAGAAGACAATCAAAAGTAGCAACAGGACGAACATTGGCGAAAAGCCCCAACTTCTTACGCATTGCAAGCAGTCCCTGTTCTGGACGAACCTTAGCAGTTGGATTATTATCAAACTTAGGGTCGCCTACAGCGGCAAACAACACAGCATCAGCATCCATACAAACCTTAAACGTATCGTCAGGGAAAGGATCTCCAACTGAGTCAATAGCATGGGCACCACAAAGAGCCTCAGTATATGTAAACTTGTGGTTAAACTTATCTGCTACCTCATTTAATACAGCAATACCTTGTTTCATTATCTCCGGTCCTATACCATCACCGGCCAAAACAGCAATCTTTAAATTCATTATATTATATTTTAAAAAATTATTTATTTTCAGGATTCTCAATCATATTTAGCATCTTTATAGTTGCCTTAATAGCAGCCTCCGTCTGATCAGCATCAAGTCCTCTTGTTCGGAACATCTTACCATCACTCTTAATCCATGTAATAATTGTCTGCACCAAAGCATCAGTACGTCCACCTGGCGGAATGCTTACCTGATAATTATCCAGCAGAGGAAACTCCCTATTGAGATTATTCTTGTAGACTTTACGCAACGCCTTTACAAAGGCATCATATTGTCCGTCACCAGTAGAATCAGCTTCATAGCAGACACCGTTTATAGACACTTTAAGACTTGCTATAGGTCGCATGCCATAAGACGTTGAAACCATGTAACTTACCAACCTTACATTATCATCAGGAATACTATGTTTCAAAACATCAGAGACAATATACGGCAAGTCTTCCTGAGTAACTAATTCTTTTCTGTCACCAAGTTGGGTAATGCGCTGTGTCACCGCTTTAGTCTGTTCCTGAGTGAGCACAAGTCCTAGTTCATTAAGATTTTGAGTAATATTCGCTTTACCTGAATTCTTGCCAAGGGCATATTCACGATGACGCCCAAATCTTTCAGGAACCAAATCATTACAATACAATTTGTCTTTATTGTCGCCGTCGGCATGAACACCAGCAACCTGAGTAAAAACATTCTCACCAACGATAGGAGTATTTGGTGCTACGGCAATACCACTGTACCCCTCAACAAGATGGGTGATATATACCAATGAAGACTCTTCAATATTCGTTGAAAAATCATACATATCCTTCAATACTACATGCATTGATGACAATGGAGCATTACCACATCTCTCGCCCAATCCGTTTACAGTAACATGTAATCCATGAACTCCACCCTTAACTGCCGCAAGTGAATTAGCCACAGCCATATCATAGTCATTATGGGCATGAAAATCAAAATGCACATCAGGATAACGTTCCACAACCTGACTGATATAATCTATTGTCTGAGTAGGGCTCAATATTCCCAATGTATCAGGCAAAAGAAAACGGCAGATGTTCTTATCATGAAGAGAATCTATTAATTTAAACACATATTCAGGAGAATCTTTCATACCAGAAGACCAATCCTCAAGATATAGATTTACTTGCATGTTCAAGCTTTTGGCATAATCAAGTACTTCTACAATATCATGAATATGTTCCTCGGCTGTTTTCTTTAACTGCAATGTGCAATGCTTTAAACTGCCTTTAGCTAACAAATTTATAACCCGACAACCACAATCATGTATCCAATCAACAGACTTGTTACCATCAACAAAACCAAGAACCTCAACCTTATTCAGTATCCCGTTAAGTTCGGCATAACGGGAAATCATACGTACTGCATTCTTTTCACCTTCAGACACACGTGCAGAAGCAATCTCAATGCGATCAACCTTTACATCAGACAATAGAGCACGAGCTATCATCAACTTTTCATGAGGGAGAAAAGACACACCATTGGTCTGTTCTCCGTCACGAAGCGTGCAATCCATTATTTCTATTTGTTTGCTTTCTCCCATGATTCAACCTTATCACAATTCTGCACAAGGAAATCAACATCATCAAGTCCATTCATAAGACAATGTTTCTTATAACCGTTTATCTCAAAGCGTTCACTCTTCCCTGTCTTGACATTGGTAACAACCTGATTAGGCAAATCTACCTTCACCTCCATTTTGTTATCTTCCTTTATACTATCGAAGAGTTCCTGAAGGAAGACCTCTGACACAACAACAGGAAGTACAAAGTTGTTAAGTTCATTATTTTTATGTATATCAGCAAAAAAAGAACTTATTACAACTCTAAATCCATATCCTGCAATAGCCCAAGCCGCATGTTCACGAGATGAACCTGAGCCAAAGTTCTTACCAGCAACAAGTATCACTCCACTATATCTTGAATCGTTCAATACAAAATCTTTCTTTAAAGAACCATCCTTATTATATCGCCAATCACGAAATAAATTATCGCCAAAGCCTTCTTTGTCTGTTGCTTTTAAAAAACGAGCCGGAATTATCTGGTCTGTATCCACGTTTTCTAATGGCAATGGAATACATGTTGATGTTATAACGTTAAATTTCTGTCTCATAATTATTATATTAAAGAGTTCGTGGATCTGTAATTTTACCAGTTATAGCAGCTGCAGCTGCTACTAGCGGAGAAGCAAGTATAGTACGTGAACCAGGTCCCTGTCGTCCTTCAAAGTTACGATTACTTGTCGAAACAGAATATTTTCCGGCAGGAATCTTATCATCATTCATTGCTAGACATGCAGAACATCCAGGTTGACGAATTTCAAAACCAGCAGCTTCAACAATCTTGTCTATACCCTCTTCACGAATCTGCTTATCAACAAGCCATGAACCAGGAACAAGCCAAGCAGTTACATTATCCGCCTTCTTCTTACCTTTAACAATATCTGCGAAAACACGAAAATCCTCGATTCGCCCATTAGTACATGCACCAAGGAAAACATAGTCAACGACGTGACCAAGAAGCTTCTCTCCTGGTTTGAACCCCATATACTCAAGACTCTTCATAAACGAAGCCTGCTCTTTCTCATCCATTGTGTCAAGAGTAGGTATTGTTCCGTCAATGGCAATACCCATTCCTGGATTCGTACCATAAGTTATACGTGGTGCAATATCAGAAGCTTTAAAGTTCAGCTCCTTATCAAATATAGCATCGTCACCGCTCTTTAGAGTTTTCCAATAAGCCAAAGCCTTGTTCCATTCTTCTCCCTTTGGAGCATATTCACGACCTTTTATATATTCAAACGTCTTCTCGTCAGGAGCGACAAATCCACCACGTGCACCCATCTCAATAGTCAGATTACACAATGTCAATCTACCTTCCATAGTCATGTCACGTACAACCTGACCACTATATTCAACAAAATAACCCGTTGCGCCACTCGTAGTAAGTTTACTCATAAGATAAAGAGCAACATCCTTGGCTACAATATTAGGATTAAGTTTTCCATTGATATTTATCCTCATGCTCTTTGGCTTCTGCTGAAGAATACATTGAGAAGCCATAACCATTTCTACCTCAGATGTACCGATACCGAAAGCAACTGCCCCCATAGCACCGTGAGTTGAAGTATGAGAGTCTCCACATACAATAGTCATTCCTGGCAAAGATAGTCCCTTCTCAGGACCAACCACATGAATTATACCGTTATCTTTGGTATTCATCTTAAACTCCTTCAATCCAAAGTCAGTGCAGTTCTTGTCAAGTGTGTCAAGTTGTTTGCGTGAAATAGGATCATCAACAAGCTTATCCTGATCGTGTGTAGGTGTATTATGATCAGGCATACAATATATCTTGTCAGATCTAAAGCACTTCAATCCTCTTGCACGCATTCCAGCGAAAGCCTGCGGAGAAGTTACTTCATGACAATAAAGACGATCTATATAAAGTTGCGTAGGACCATCGTTAACGATCTGCACAACATGTTTGTCCCAAATCTTGTCAAATAATGTATTCATAAATATGTGTATTTATTATTTTTATCTAAATTAGCGAATCTTAAACTTATTGATGCAATCAATATATGCCTCTACACTGGCAGTTACAATATCGGTGTCTGCGCCAAAGCCATAATATAAATGACCATCGTATTCCACCTGCATGTGAACTTTACCCACATCATCAGACCCTTTGTCAATTGCTTGAATAGTAAATTCCTTCAAGGTCATCTGCTTCTGTACTATTTTCTTCAATGCTTTTATAGCAGCATCGACAGGTCCGTTACCAGATGATGCTTCCTCAAACTTCTGCCCAGATAAGTCAAGTCCTATACTTGCCACGCTCTTTACGCCCAGACCTGTTGTAACCTGTAAATAATCGAGTTTCACACCATGAGCATCAGTCTGGTCGGCACCAGCCAACATCAAAACGTCCTCATCACTAACTTCTTTCTTCTTATCAGCTAACTGCAAGAATTTTTTATATATCTTATCAAGTTTTTCCTCGTCTTCTATATCAATACCATTTACACGCAGACGATATTTCAAAGCTGCCCTTCCTGAACGAGCTGTCAATACTATCGAATTATCATCCAATCCTACATCCTTTGGATTAATTATTTCATAAGTCTGGACATTCTTTAATATACCATCTTGATGAATACCGCTCGAATGTGCAAATGCATTACGTCCCACAATAGCCTTGTTAGGCTGTACTGGCATATTCATCAAACTAGATACCATTCTTGACATTGGAACAATCTTAGTTGTATTGATATTAGTATCAATGTCAATACCCTTATGACATTTCAGTATCATAGCAATTTCTTCAAGAGAGGTGTTTCCGGCTCGCTCTCCTATTCCATTTATTGTTACTTCAACCTGACGTGCGCCATTCAACACTCCCTGAAGAGTATTTGCAGTAGCCATACCTAAATCGTTATGACAATGAGTAGAAAGGATTGCCTTATCCATACCATCTACATGCTCCATAAGATACTTTATCTTATTTCCATATTCATCAGGAAGGCAATAACCTGTTGTATCAGGAATATTAACAACAGTGGCACCAGCTTTAACGACAGCCTCTACCACTCTTGCAAGATATTCATTGTCTGTTCTGCCTGCATCTTCTGCATAAAACTCAACATCTTCTACATATTTCTTAGCATAACTGACGGCAGCAACTGCACGTTCGATTATCTCATCTCTGTTAGAATTGAATTTATACTTAATGTGAGAATCACTAGTTCCTATTCCTGTATGAATACGCTTATGTTTTGCATATTTTAGCGCATCAACAGCACAGTCTATATCCTTTTGAACTGCTCTTGTCAAGGCACATATAGTTGGCCATGTTACAGCTTTGGAAATTTCAACAACTGAATTAAAATCACCAGGAGATGATATAGGAAAACCAGCTTCAATAACATCTACACCCAACTGCTCAAGAGCCTTAGCTACCTGAATTTTTTCTACAGTATTCAACTGGCATCCCGGCACCTGCTCACCATCTCTAAGAGTGGTATCAAAAACAAACAATCTGTCACTCATATATTTGTGTATTTATATTTATTATCTCCAATGAAAAAGCCTTTCACACTTACATGAAAGTGAGAAAGGCTTCAAATATCTTTTTACATCATCTATATGCGCACCTTACCACTTCCACTCACTTTTTGAAGTCGAATACTAATAATAATGCTCAATATGTTTATAGATGTAATCATATCTTTTTCGTATTTACAAGTGCAAAGGTAATGATATATTTCTAAATACACAAAGAAATTAAAACATTTTTAGATAAAAATGTTTCATATTACTACTTTTGATAACTTTTTACATCGTTTCTATTATCTGTTTTAAATCAGAAAGGCATATTGTCGCCTTGAGGAATAGGTGGCATATCCCCAAAAGGATTATCTTGCGGAGCACCATCACCATTGTTCATCTTCGAACCGATAATCTCACCACCGCCCTGTGGCATACCATAAGACTCTTCTGGATTCTGGAATCTAGTATATTCACCCTTAAATGTAAGCAAAACGTCACCGGTAGCACCCTTTCTATGCTTTGCAATAATGATTTGGGCTTTTCCGTGAAGGTCATTACCCTTTTCATCATTGAAAATATGATAGTATTCAGGACGATGCACGAAAAGCACCATATCTGCATCCTGCTCGATGGCTCCGGATTCACGCAAGTCACTAAGCTGTGGGCGCTTACCTTCAAGTCCGTCACGGTTTTCAACAGTACGATTCAACTGGGAAAGTGCAAGTATTGGAATATTCAATTCCTTTGCTAATCCCTTTAATGATCTAGATATTGTAGAAACCTCCTCCTGACGGCTACCAAACTTCATACCGTTGGCATTCATCAACTGAAGGTAGTCAATCATAATAATCTTAACTCCTTTTTCACGCGCCAACCTACGGGCTTTAGTTCTAAGTTCAAATACCGATAATCCAGGAGTATCATCCACATAAACAGGAGCACCTGTCAACTTTCTAAGATTTTTATCAAGACGTTCCCATTCATCAGGAGTAAGCTGTCCGTTCAGCATTTTGTTACCAGCAATCTCACAAGTATTTGAAATCAAACGGTTAACAAGCTGAACGTTGTTCATTTCCAGAGAGAAGAATGCAGTAGGAATTCTATAATCAACAGCAATATTCTTGGCTAAACTAAGTGCGAAAGAAGTCTTACCCATGGCTGGACGTCCTGCTATAATAACAAGGTCACTCTGCTGCCAACCACTCGTCATGTCGTCTAGCTGTGTATATCCTGTAGGCACACCAGTCAATCCACCTGTATTTGCTGAAGCATTTTGCAAGATATTCACAGCCTGTTCTATAATTGGATCTATCTGAGTATAATCCTGCTTCATATTTTTCTGTGATATCTCAAATAACGTGCCTTCAGCCTCCTGCATCAAGGCATCAACGTCAACAGTATCATCAAAAGCTTTTTCCTCAATCCTACTCGCAAACTGAATAAGCTGACGAGCAAGGTATTTCTGTGCCAAGATGTGTGCATGATATTCCACATTAGCTGAAGATGCAACATGAGCACTAATATCCAGCACATAACCAGTACCTCCTATGTCATCAATATTACCTTCCTTTTTCAATTCTTCGGTAACGGTCATAATATCAACAGGACGTTCACTCATATTCAGGTTTTGAATAGCCTGATATATTTTTTGATTTCTTGGTTCATAGAATGTCTCAGGACGTATAATCTCTGAAATCATCGAAAATGCGTCCTTATCTATCATCAAAGCGCCAAGTACAGCTCTCTCAATGTCTGTAGCTTGCGGTTGAAGATGACCATAAGTAGTATCTATAGGTGTAGAAGTCTTACGCTTTTTAGTATTATTGCTATTGTTTTCTGCCATAAATTAATGATTTCTGACAAAGGTAATAATTTTTTTGTTGATATAATATTATGGTTATTAGATTTTTTGTATTTTTGCATAAGATACAACTGAACTTGACATAACATTCAACCAAACTTGATGATTCTGCTCTCGGTTGCAATATCTTTGCATACATAATTTATAATAATAACTATGATTAAATTTCCATGTGCCAAAATTAATCTTGGACTGAACATCGTAAGCAAACGTTCCGATGGTTATCACAATCTGGAAACAGTATTCTACCCTATTCCATTATATGATGCTTTGGAAATAAAATATATGGATGAGAAATTTCCATCTGAAAATGATTGTGACTTAAAAGTTAGCGGTAACGCTATCGAATGTGACGAAAACAACAATCTCGTTGTAAAAGCCTACAAGTTAATAGCAGAAGATTACAAACTGCCTCGCGTGCATGCTCATCTTTACAAACGAATACCTTCACAAGCTGGTTTGGGTGGTGGTTCCAGTGATGCAGCCCACATGATAAAACTAATTGATGAACGTTTCAGACTCAACATAGGTAATGCTGAAATGGAAAGATATGCTGCAAAGTTAGGGGCTGATTGTGCATTCTTCATTAGTTGCGAACCATCATACGCAACAGGTATCGGTGACCAACTAATTCCTGCAGACGGACCAAAAGGCAATCTGAGTGGATACTACATATTTTTAGTAAAACCTGATATTGCTGTTTCTACAAAAGAGGCTTTTGCTAACATTATACCAAGTACCCCAGAAATTTGTTGTAGAGACATCGTTCACAAACCTATTTCTACATGGAAAGAGCTTTTAATTAATGATTTCGAATCATCTATTTTCACAAATCATCCAGAACTAAGTAATATAAAGAACAAACTTTATGAAAATGGTGCCGTTTATGCCCAGATGAGTGGTAGCGGAAGTTGCCTCTATGGTTTATTCGAAGAAGAACCAAAAGAACTCGATAGTCTTTTCCCGGATTGCTTTACATTTAAAGCCAAACTATAAAATATGAAAGATAATAAAGACGAGATGTTTCCTCTCGTTGATGAACAAGGAAACATTATCGGTGCCATAAGTCGCGGAGAGGCACACGACGGAAGCAAAAAGCTACATCCAGTAGTGCATCTGCATGTTTTCAACAGTAATGGAGATCTATACCTTCAAAAACGTCCTGCCTGGAAAGATATCCAACCATCAAAATGGGACACTGCCTGTGGGGGACATGTTGACCTGGGGGAAGATGTAAAAAAAGCTCTTAAACGTGAAGTAAGCGAAGAACTTGGAATAACCGATTTCACACCACAAGATATGGGCCATTATGTTTTTGAGAGCCTACGCGAAAAAGAATTGGTGTATGTTCATAAAACTACATACGATAGAGACATACAACCAAGCAAGGAAGAACTGGATGGTGGAAAGTTTTGGAGCCGTGATGAGATATTAAACAATATAGGCAAAAATATTTTCACACCAAACTTTGAAAACGAATATACTAAATTTTTCAAATAGTAAATACCATTATGTAAATCTTAATAAATCTCTTTATTACATTGTTATCCTTACAAAAATCATATTTTCAACTTTGTATCAGAGAAACTTTGTACATAGTAATATTGACTTAGAAACTATCATCTTAAATTTCAAGACTTACAATATAATACTTCGAAATCAATGTAGTAAATCATATAATAAATAAAAAGGTTGTAAAGTTAAACTTTACAACCTTTTTTATTTAGTTCTTTATAGAATTACTTCTTGAAGAAATCCTTAACAGCCTCATTAGGGACCATGTGCTCATCAAATACATAAGCACCAGTCTTTGGGCTCTTTACCATATTTATTACCTTTGAAAATGCGCGACCTTCCGAAGAACCTTCATGGAGGGTAGCGACCGCTTTCTTTGCCATATCTTATATGAATTAAAAGGGTTATTACTTAATCTCCTTGTGAAGAGTCATCTTCTTAAGGACTGAGTTGAATTTCATCAATTCAAGACGCTCAGGAGAATTCTTACGATTTTTTGTTGTTACGTAACGGCTTGTTCCTGGAAGTCCGCTATTCTTCATTTCAGTGCATTCAAGAATGACCTGCACTCTATTTCCTTTAGCTTTCTTTGCCATGATAATTATTCTCCTATTACTTTAATGTCTTTCCATTCGCAATAACCCTTAGAAACAGCCTTCTTTAAGGCAGCGTCAAGACCGACTTTATTAATGAGACGAAGACCAGCAGCACTGGTCTTAAGGCTAATCCAACAATTCTCTTCTACATAGTAGAATTTTTTGCTGAAGAGGTTAACATCAAAGCTTCTCTTGGTGTGGTGCTTTGAGTGAGACACATTACAACCTAACTGTGCCTTCTTTCCTGTAATCTGACAAATCTTAGACATTACTATCTTTAATTTTTGTTTTCGTTTTTTGATACTTATTCCAAACAGGGTGCAAAATTACAATTATTTTTGAATTATGCAAAATATTTCCCTAAAGAATATTGATATTTAAGTATTTTTTTGTTTTGAACTATTCTTTCGGATTCTTTTCTTTCAAAAAGTCCAAAAATAGTCTCAAAGCTTTTCTTGTTGCTATGGCAAGATTTATATCACGTCCAAAGTCTTCTTCCAACTTAAACGTGCGTATATCATCTTTGCAACCATATCCTATCCATATAGTTCCAACAGGTATTGAAGGTGTTCCTCCAGCTGGTCCAGCTACACCTGTTGCAGAAATAGCATAGTCAACATTCAGAGCATCGCATGCACCAGCAACCATTTGCTTGGCAACATCTTCACAAACTGCAGTCTTCTCTTCCAACGTATCGTGAGAAACATGCAATAGGTTTTCCTTAATTTCATTTGTATAACAAATTATTCCACCCTTGAAATAATTACTTGCTCCAGGTACTGCGATTATAGCTTCCGCAATACGTCCACCAGTACAACTTTCAGCAGTTCCGAGAGTAAGGTCGTTATCATACAAATGTTGCTGTATTTCTTTACTTAATACTTTACTTTCTAATTCCATATTATTTACTTAAAGGTTACTTTTGAGAAAGCCGGCATATCAATAGAGCCGAAATCCTTATCCTGATATTTAAAATTACCTACACATGCTATCATTGCGGCATTATCCGTTGTATAACTGAATTTAGGTATGTATATCGTCCAACCATATTTATCTGCATGCTCATGGAAGGCATTACGAAGTCCATTGTTGGCTGATACTCCACCTGCGACAGCAACATGAGTGATTTTAGTATCATCAACTGCCTTACGTAATTTCTTCATAAGAATGTCAACAATAGTAAATTCCAAACTTGCAGCCAAATCCTGCTTATGATGCTCTACGAAATCAGGATCCTCACTAACCCACTCTCGAAGATTGTAAAGGAAAGATGTTTTCAATCCAGAGAAAGAATAATTCAATCCTGGAATATGAGGTTCTGAAAATTTATAAGCCTTTGGATTTCCCTGACGAGCAAGTTTATCTATAATAGGACCACCAGGATATCCCAATCCCATAACCTTCGAACACTTATCTATCGCCTCGCCAGCAGCATCATCAATAGTTTGTCCAAGCACCTGCATATCATTATATGCATTTACCTTAACAATCTGTGAATTTCCACCTGAAACCAACAGACAGATAAACGGGAATGACGGTGCACTTACGTCATCATCACTTTCCTTTATGAAATGAGCCATAACATGACCTTGAAGATGATTAACATCTATCAAAGGAATATTCAATGATCGTGCAAATCCTTTAGCAAAATTCACTCCTACAAGAAGAGAGCCCATCAAACCTGGACCACGGGTAAAAGCTATAGCACTCAACATCTCTTTTTTGATTCCAGCGCGTTTTATAGCCTGATCAACTACAGGAACGACATTCTGCTGATGCGCACGTGAAGCTAACTCAGGAACAACACCACCGTAAGCTTTATGAACATCCTGCGAAGCTGTGACATTAGAAAGAATCACGCCATTTTTCAACACTGCGGCTGAGGTATCATCGCACGAAGACTCTATACCTAATATATAAATATCTTTATTCTCCATATATTTAGACTTTCAATTTCTTCTTTACTATTAGTATGTAAGGATTTCAACACCATGCTCAGTCATAACAAATGTATGTTCCCATTGAGCGCTTGGCAATTCGTCGCCAGTAACAATTTCCCACTCATAAGGATCATCAGCATCAAGAAAGACTTTCCATGTACCTTGATTTATCATCGGTTCTATCGTGAATACCATACCAGGCACAAGCAACATTCCTGAGCCTTTATGTCCATAATGCAGAACATCAGGTTCCTCATGGAAATCCAATCCTACACCATGACCGCATAAATCACGTACCACTCCATAATGATATTTCTCGGCATAATTCTGTATTGCGTGCCCGATATCACCAACAAAACTATATGGTTTTGCAGCTTCGGCACCAATTTCAAGACATTCCTTCGCAACTCTTACGAGCTGTTCCTTTTCAGGAGTTGTCTTACCAATGATAAACATTCTGCTAGCGTCAGCATAATATCCGTCAAGGATCGTTGTCATGTCTACATTTACGATATCGCCTTCTTCAAGTACATCCTCTTCTTTAGGAATACCATGGCATACGACCTCGTTTATACTAGTGCAAACACTTTTAGGATAACCTTCATAATTCAAACATGCAGGTGTGGCATCATGCTCCTTACAATAAGCCATGCAGATATCATCAATCTCTTGAGTATTCATACCTGCATGAATATTCTTAGCCACCTCGTCAAGACAACCAGTATTTACGACACCGCTTTTACGAATGCCTTCTATTTGTTCCGGAGTTTTTATGAGGTCACGACTAGGCACTTCCTTACCTTTCTTTTCCCAAGACATCACTTGCTGATCAAGTTCAGTAATTGGCTGACCAGGCAGGCAATGCCATTTTTTCTTCTTAAGAATCATATTCAAACGTTTAAATCGAGCACAAAATTACAATATAAAATCGAATTCAGCAAATTTTTTAATATATCGAAATATATTACCGTCATTGAAATGCGCAAACTTTATCTAGAATGCTTATTCTTCAGTTCAGGAATCTTTATAATTTCACCTTCCTTCAATTCGCTTTTGCCATTCATGACCTCTAAGTAACATTCCATTCCGGAACCGAAATACAATCTGCTTATTGAGTTCAATGTCTGACCAGCTTTAACCTTTAATGTCTTTTGCACTCCTACTATTCTATATGCACCAGTGCGTACACGGGCATCACTATTGTTCATTGCCGCGTATTTATCTACAACCGCGACTTTTATTTCTTTCTTTTTACTGATACTATCAGCACTATGGGTCTTACCTATTGGCTTTTTTACAACAGGAGAAGGCTTTACTGCCACATATTTTACAGGCTTTGCTATCGGTTTAACTTTCCGTTCCTCCAAACGACTCATCAAACTATCTATACGACAGTTACGTTCGGTGAGTTCTTTATACATATAGCACAATGCGCCAGCTGACAATATAAAAATTGCAAATATTGAAATCACCAAGAATTTATTTATTCCTGTATTATGTTTAACAGGTTCTGATTCATCAATATTTTCATCGTTACTTTTAATATCTTCAGTATTTTCAATCTCATGTTGACTATGCTGTTCTGCAACCTTTTCGTCAACAAATTCTACTATCGGCTCTGCTTCAGATGCAACTTCTTCTATCTTAATTTCTACCGTTTCATCTTCCTTTTCAGAATCAACAGATTCTTCTGTTTTATGTTCAGCAGGTTCTTCTGTCTTCTGCACAACATGATCCTCTACGTCTTCTTTAACTTTTTCTTTAATAGTATTATTTGAAGTTGATTCTATGTTATCAATTATATCATGCTCAACTATATTTTCAACATTAGTTACAACATCCTTTACAACCTTCCGATCGTCTATTGGTTCAACGGTTTCTTCTATGTTAGAAATGTCATCAGAGACATCTTCTGAACTTTCATCAAGCGAATCTTCATTTGTCTGTTCTACCTGTCCAAAATCAACACCATCATTTATTACAACAGTTTCAAACTGAGAGAACGGACGATTCACAAGTTCTTTCATCGCATTATCAGGTGAGAAAGAAATCTTTTCCCTACCATCTATAAGTATGCGCTCTCCAGTATTAACATCAACACTCTCGCGAGGACTTACACTAGTTACCTTAAACGTGCCAAGTCCCTTAATTTTCAGAAGTTTATTATTATTCAACCCATCATTAATGACATCAATCATCAACGATACGAATTTCTCAGCATCCGCAACACTAAGTTTCCGTTTATCAGCAAGGATACGGGATAAGTCTTTTACATTACTCATGTACCTCTCCTCCATTTTTAAGTTTTTCCTTTATAGCTGCAATAGGCTTAAATCCAAGCACTAACTTTGGTGGAACAAGCATTTTAAGTCCTGTAACAGGATTTATAACGACTCGTTCCATACGTTTCTTCACTTCAAAGGAACCAAAACCTGCCAATGCGACGTTTTCTCCTCCTTCAAAGGCATCTCCCATACTAGCGATTACTGTATTTACAAGCTTTTGGGTATCGGCTTGCGTGTAACCGCTACGTTGCGCTAATTCTGCAATAAATTCCTTGTTATTCATGTTGATTTATACTATTTCTCCATAAAGGTCAAATTCTTCACTTGACGTTATCTTGGCGTTATAGAAACATCCCACACGTAGTTTCTTGTCAGCAACTTTTATCAGCACCTCAGGATCAACTTCAGGGGAACAATATTCTGTTCTTCCAATATAGTATTCACCTTCCTTGCGATCAATGATGACTTTCATCACCTGACCAACCTTTTCAGCTTCAATTTCTGCACTTATATCCTGCTGAACAGCCATAAGAGTATCAAGACGACTCTGTTTTACATCTTCAGACAGATTGTCATCATAATGTTCTGCGCTATATGTGCCTTCTTCCTCAGAATATGCAAAAGCGCCCATACGCTCAAAGCGAGCCCATTTAACAAAATTCACCAATTCATCAAAGTCCTCATCGGTTTCACCAGGGAATCCAACCATCAATGTTGTGCGTATATGAATACCAGGTACAACCTCACGTATTTTCTTGATTAGGTCCATGGTTTCTTCCTTACTAACATTGCGGTGCATGGCATCAAGCACATTATTGGAAATATGCTGCAAAGCTATATCTAGATACTTACATACGTTTGGTTTATCACGTATTACATCCAATAAATCTAAAGGAAATTGATTAGGGTATGCATAATGCAGACGAATCCATTTTACCCCTTTTATATCAGCTATATCACTTATTAAGTCAGCTATATGCCTATGCCCGTCAATATCTACTCCATAATAAGTAAGTTCCTGAGCTATAATCTGAAATTCTTTCACTCCATAGGCAACCATTTCCTTAACTTCCTGCAATATCTCGTCTTTAGGACGGCTAACATGCTTACCAGTAATAATAGGAATGGCACAATATGCACAATGTCTGTCACAACCTTCTGCTATCTTAAGATAAGCATAATGATGTGGAGTTGTAAGATGACGTCTGCCACTGCAAGAAGCTACTTCTGCCTTTCCTAGGTCTGAAAGCAACTGCTTGTAATTAAACTTACCATAAAATTTATCAACCTCAGGAATTTCTTTTTCTAGTTCATCCTTATATCTTTGAGATAAGCATCCCATGACATAAAGTTTATTCAGACTACCTTCTTCTTTTGCTTTAACGAATTCTAGTATCGTATTGATACTTTCCTCTTTAGCTGTTTCAATAAATCCACATGTATTAATAACGGCTATCTCTCCTTCTGGACGTTTACTATCATGAACACAATGATAACCATTTGCTTCAAACTGTTTCATAAGAAGTTCGCTATCAACGAGATTCTTAGAACAGCCCATAGTAATTATATCTATCTGATTTTTCTTCATATGAATATTTCAATTGGCTTAGGCAAACAATGAGTCTACAAATTCTTTACGATTAAACAGCTGTAAATCTTCCATTTGTTCACCAAGTCCGATATATTTAACCGGTACTTTCAACTGGTCGCTGATACCGATAACAACACCACCCTTTGCCGTACCATCAAGTTTTGTAATTGCAAGACTTGAAATATTAGTAACAGCAGAAAATTGCTTCGCCTGTTCAAAAGCATTCTGTCCTGTACTACCATCCAAAACGAGCATAACTTCATCAGGAGCTTCAGGAAGAACTTTTTTCATAACATCCTTAATCTTCTTCAACTCGTTCATTAATCCTAATTTATTGTGCAGACGACCGGCAGTATCAATAATGACAATATCTGCGCCATTAGCTTTTGCACTTTGAAGAGTATCAAAAGCCACACTAGCTGGGTCGGATCCCATTTGTTGCTTAATTACAGGAACACCAACACGTTCACCCCATATAGAAATCTGTTCTACGGCCGCAGCACGGAATGTATCAGCAGCTCCAATATATACTTTCTTACCAGCATTCTTAAACTGATAAGCCAACTTACCAATAGTAGTTGTCTTTCCAACTCCGTTTACACCTACAACAAGTATAACATAAGGTTTATGGCCAGCCGGTAAATCCCAACTGTCACTATCATCAGTATTGTTTTCAGCCAACAAATCCGCAATCTCTTCACGCAATATTTCATTGAGTTCTGAAGTTGATACATATTTATCACGTGCTACTCTTTCTTCTATTCGTTCAATGATTTTCAATGTTGTATCAACACCAACGTCACTGGTGATTAGTACCTCTTCCAAATTGTCAAGTACTTCATCATCAACTTTAGATTTACCGGCTACAGCACGAGTCAGCTTACTAAAAACACTCTCTTTAGTTTTTTCGAGTCCCTTATCAAGAGTCTCTTTTTTCTTTTTATTAAATAGTCCGAAAATTCCCATAATTACGTAATTCTTTTGCAAAGATAGTGCAAACGAGTGGAAAAGCAAAGGAAAATCATTTTTTTCTTTGTTTTCCCGAATGCAGCCTATTTTATACAAAGATAGTGCAAACGAG
>JAGPKZ010000008.1:0-7582 GCA_018053665.1 Prevotella sp. | reverse complement strand
CAAAGATAGTGCAAACGAGTGGAAAAGCAAAGGAAAATCATTTTTTTCTTTGTTTTCCCGAATGCAGCCTATTTTATACAAAGATAGTGCAAACGAGCCGAAAAGCAAAGGAAAATCAATTTTTTCTTTGCTTTTTCAAAGTGCAGCTTGGCTTATAATAATGGTTCAACTCGTTGGCGGAATTAAATGAGTGTATATTTAAGGTTCATCCGACAAATCAATTGATGGAGTCATGCATTGATAATATTTTGATATGTAAGTTCTTGGAAAAACAAGTAATGAGCTGATAAAATGCAAAAATAGCTGATTTTATACTTATCAAACATGATAATGCTTAAAAATATATCTAAATATATAATGTACGCTCTCGCGCACGCATGTACTTTTCTGCTTTTTTTAGCGTCTAAGTGTCGACTCGTTGATAACCAGACGATTAGAAGCCATTTTTAGTGATATATAATGACGTTTAAGTGTCGTTAAAATTGGTGTTTCTACGATGAAATGCAAAAACGGTTTTACTTTATAGCTGATTTTATTAAATACGACGTTTCTTCGACACTACAAAAATGACAAAAGGCAAGTTAACTTTCTGATAGACAGACCATAGTCATTTAGACGCTTACTTTTTCGAAAACCCTATGTAGAGAATTGTAAATTAACAAGCATGCAGATTGAATAATTACAGAAAAAAATCAATTTTCAATTTACTTTTTGCGTTTTACGAAGCATTAGGATGCATTTTACGAAGCAATGCATTGTAATATACGATGTCTTGCATTGCGTTTGTTATCATATTGCACTGCATTACTTCGTAAAACGCAATAAATAACGTAGCTATTTTAAAAAAAAGCTAGGGAGGATTCTCTGTATTTAAGTATGTGTCTTGTTATAGCAAATGAAAGAAATCAAGGATATGTGTAACTTCTTAAGCATAAATTTGTTATTGTCCTTATTCCGCCAAAGGGTTGGTTCATTATTAAAATATCAGTGCATCCTGCCTGATTAACCTTTTATTTGTTTCCATAATCAGATGTTTTTGTTTTAAAACTAAAAAAAATAAAAATCATAGGCTTAATTTGCGAAAATCGTTATCTTTGCAAAAAATTAGAAAAAGTAGATATTAATATAAATGCAAAATCAATTTTCACGTACCCAATTATTGTTGGGAAAAGAAGCGATAGGAACACTTACAGGATCACGTGTAGCCGTATTTGGAATAGGTGGTGTTGGGGGATACACTGTAGAAGTACTAGCACGCAGTGGTGTTGGACAGTTGGATGTTTTTGACGATGATAGAGTGTGCTTAACAAATGTAAACAGACAAATCTACGCATTACTATCAACCGTTGGTAAATATAAGGTTGACATAGCTGAAGAGCACATTCATGATATTAACAAGAAATGCGTCGTAAATAAGCATCAGATGTTTTACCTACCACAAAACGCCGACACTATAGATTTGAGCCAGTTTGATTATGTTGTTGACTGTATTGACACAGTAAGCGCTAAACTAGAACTTATAAAGCGTTGCCATCAATTAAACATACCTATCATATCATGTATGGGCGCAGCAAACAAACTTGATGCGACAGGGTTTAAGATAGCGGATATCAACAAAACGAAAATGGATCCACTGGCAAAAGTGATTAGAAAGAAACTTAAGAAACTGAATATTCCAAAACTAAAAGTCGTATATAGTGAGGAACCGCCGTTAACACCAATAGACGATCAAGACATCAGTTGCAGATTTCATTGCATCTGCCCTAACAAGGACATGAGAAAGTGTACCGAAAGAAGAACAATTCCGGCAAGTAACGCATGGGTTCCAGCAGCAGCAGGGTTGATTATTGGCGGAGAAGTTGTAAAGGACATGATTAACAGGGCTGGAACGATGCGTCTACAAGATGAAGATAACATAGAAGATAATGAAATTACACATATTTAATCCTGGACACGACATTGCATTGGCTGCTAATGACGAGAAGATGACAGCCCCACATGCAGTAAGACAAATGCAGACTGATTTAGGATTTATCCCTGCTTTATGGGCAGATAATTGTGATTATATACTTGTTGATGACCCAAATAATACAATTTCAAATAATGAATATAGACGTTACATACATAACGTAAAATACATCAATTGGAATGATTTACGAGAAATAGATAAAGAAAAACTTGAAGTATCACCTTGGGGATGGGACAAGATGATAAGATATAAGTTGAGTATTGCCTCTGAAGGAAAGTTGGATGGTTACATGCCTGATGCTATGCAACTTGAAAAGATAAGAGAGATAAGTGGAAGAAACTGGGCTTCAGAAAACTTATTAACTAATTTACTGAATTGCGACAAAACATGTGTAGGTGAATCTGTAGCCATGGATGATTACAATAAACTGATAAATGTATTGGATAAAGTTGATAACGGACTTGCTTATCAATACGTGTTAAAAGCTCCTTGGAGCAGTAGTGGTCGTGGGTTGAGATATGTAGACCTGCAAAACGAAGGAATAAATGAACACCTGCAAGGGTGGATAAAAAATGTAATAAGGAAACAAGGACAGGTCATGGTAGAACCTTATTATAACAAGATACGCGATTTCGGAATGGAGTTCATTGCTCATACCAATGGCGAAATAGAATATCTCGGACTATCCGTATTCAGCACCTTAAACGGTGCTTACATGGGAAATATACTAACCACTGAAGAAGAAAAAGAAAAATTGCTTTCAAGATATATAAATGCAGAAATTCTTGTTGAAATAAGAAATACTATTACATTCATAATGAATGGCAAACTAAGAGGAATATATTCCGGTCCATTCGGCATCGACATGATGATTGTAAACGGAGGTAAGATACATCCATGCGTGGAACTAAACCTAAGGAGAACTATGGGACATGTGGCATTAGACCTTACACGAAAGATGACCGAAAAACATATAATGCGAATGGAATTCAATGCCGGGCATTATTCGTTAAAGATAAAGAATTAAGAAATATTTTAATAAGAACCCTATTCATGATGATAGGGTTCTCCTTTTATAATCGTACACGCACGATAAATCTGTTCTGTGAAAATCACACGCACCATTTGGTGACTGTATGTCATTTTTGAAAGTGATATTTTTTCATTTGCACGCTTATAAACAGCTTGCGAAAAACCATAAGGTCCACCAACAACAAACACAAGCCTACGAGCAGTACTTTGCTTTTTCTGTAACCAACTAGCAAACTCAACAGAACGAAAATCATCTCCATGCTCATCAAGAATAACGACTGTATCAGAGGTGTTGACAGACTTTAATATCATTTCTCCTTCACGCTCTTTCTGTTGTTGCTCTGTCAGGTTCTTTGTGTTCTTGATTTCAGGGATAACATTAATATCAAACGGCATATAATGGGAAATACGCTCACAATAATCATTAATATTAGCAATGAAATGCTTGTTGACAGTCTTTCCTATCAATACTAATGTCGTCTTCATTTTTTATTAGGATTTTTGGGGAACCATCCCTTCTCTACCCTTTTTTTCTGTTCAAAAAGCTCACCAATGCTCCACAAAAGCGTAGCTCCAAGTACACCGAATATTGATGAGAATATAACGTTGTCAACACAAAGGGAGCCTATAATAGACAAGATACCTGTTACAAGGAACAACCACCAAGGGCGAGTTCCAAAATAATACTCAGTCTTGATTACAATAGGATGAAATACCCCTATTATTAAGAAAGTAATCAGAGCTATAATGATGCCTGTAAAATACATAATTTAATTTATTGAATTATTCTATGGGTGCAAAGTTACAAAAAATAATATAAGCTGCACATCAACAATAAAAATAAATAAATTTATTTTGTATTGTCTTCGAATTGCACTATCTTTGCATATAGATATAAACAACTTATATATAACTTATGGCAAATAACGCACAACTAATTTCACAATGTGAGGCAAAGGCTAAGCAATGGTTAACACCATCCTTTGACGAAGAGACACGCAAGGAAGTTGAATCAAAACTTGCTACTGAAGACAAAACCGAACTTATAGAAAGTTTCTACAAGGATTTGGAATTTGGAACAGGTGGTCTACGTGGTATCATGGGAGCTGGTTCAAATCGCATGAACATTTATACAGTAGGTATGGCAACACAAGGCTTTGCCAACTATCTGAAGAAGAATTTCAAGGGCAAGAACGATATTGCTGTTGTTGTATGTCACGACTGCCGTAACAACAGCCGCAAGTTTGCAGAAACTGTTGCTGACATATTCTCAGCAAATGACATAAAAGTATATCTTTTTGATGATATGCGCCCTACACCAGAGTGCTCTTTCGCAATACGTCATCTTGGATGTCAGGCTGGTGTAAATATCACAGCAAGCCACAATCCTAAGGAATACAACGGTTACAAGGCTTATTGGGAAGACGGAGCTCAGGTTTTAGCTCCACACGACACAGGTATTATAGACGAGGTTAACAATGTTAAAGTTGAAGATGTAAAGTTCACTGGCAACAAGCAACTTATCGAGATTATCGGTGAAGATATTGATAAAATTTATCTTGACGAGATTCTTACTCTTAGCATTGACCCTGAAGTTATCAAGAAACAGCACGACTTGAAAATTGTCTATACTCCACTTCACGGTACAGGTATGATGTCTATTCCACGTTCTTTGAAATTGTGGGGATTTGACAACGTACATTGTGTTAAAGAGCAGATGGTTAAAGACGGTAATTTTCCTACTGTAGTAAGTCCTAACCCTGAAAATGGCGAAGCCCTTACATTGGCTCTCCGTGACGCAAAAGAAATAGATGCTGATATCGTTATGGCAAGTGATCCAGATGCAGACCGTGTAGGTATGGCTTGCAAAAACGATAAGGGCGAATGGGTACTTATCAATGGTAATCAGACATGTCTCTTGTTCCTTTATTATATCATTACAAACCGTAAAGCTAAAGGTTTACTAAAACCTACTGATTTTATTGTAAAGACAATCGTTACGACTGAAGTAATAAAGAAGGTTGCAGACAAGGCTAACATCGAGATGCGTGACTGCTACACAGGTTTCAAGTGGATTGCTCGTGAAATTCGTATTTCAGAAGGCAAGCAGAAATATATCGGTGGTGGTGAAGAAAGTTACGGATTCCTTGCTCAAGACTTTGTTCGTGATAAGGATGCCGTATCTGCAATGAGTTTATTGGCTGAGATTTGTGCATGGGCTAAAAATCAAGGTAAGACTCTTTACGACATATTAATGGACATCTATTTGGAATATGGTTTCTCTAAAGAGTTCACCGTTAATGTTGTACGTCCAGGAAAGACTGGTGCTGACGAAATCAAGCAGATGATGACTGATTTCCGCAACAATCCTCCTAAGGAATTGGGTGGAAGCAAGGTTGTTCTCGTTAAGGATTTCCTTAGTTTGGAAGCAACAACAGTTGATGGTAAAAAGACTAAGTTAGATATGCCTGATACAAGTAATGTACTTCAGTGGTTCTGTGACGATGACACTAAGGTTAGTGTTCGTCCTTCAGGAACTGAACCTAAAATAAAGTTCTATCTTGAAATTAAGGGAACAATGAAGTCAGCATCTGAATATGATGCTCTTGATGCAAAGAGTTCTGAGAAAGTTGCTGCAATAAAGAAAAGTTTAAATCTAGATTAATAAGGAAATGGCAAAATTAGTAGTTAATTCGTATGACGAGTTTGCGTCTCACCTAGGTGAACAACTTGGTATATCAGAGTGGTTATTGGTTGATCAGGACCGTATAAATAAATTTGCTGACGCAACATTGGACCACCAATGGATTCATGTTGATGTGGATCGCGCCAAAGAGGAAAGTCCATACAAGAGCACTATCGCTCATGGATATCTGACACTATCACTACTACCATACATGTGGAACCAGATTATTGAGGTTAACAATCTTAAGATGATGGTGAACTATGGCATGGATAAAATGCGCTTTGGAAAGCCTGTAATAACAGGAAGCAAGGTTAGACTTGTAACAACACTTAACGCAATAGAGAATCTAAGAGGTATATGCAAGACTCAGATTGGATTCAAAATTGAGATAGAGGGGCAAAAGAAACCTGCGCTTGAAGGTGAGGCAACATTCCTTTACTACTTCGAGTAATAAGGATTAAATATCATAAAAAAATGGGAGACATCTTTGATGTTTCCCATTTTTTATTTATTACTTAATAAGACCAATATTCTTAAATTCATCATATAGCGGAATAGCTATAGCCTTTGCATCTGGATGAGGCTCACCTGTAGTACCTATAGCACGTAAATCAAAGAAATGTTTCCAATCTTTCAAAAATGCAGTATGAACAAGTTCGGTATTGATATCTAAAGGCAATACCACCCTAGCCTCCTGAGGTTTCTTTCCCATTGAGATCAGATTCATATATGAAAATTCAGCTGCAAGATTTGCAAACAACCAATTATCAATTGCATTCCATGACTTATTGTCTTCAGTAGCTATTTCTTTACAAAGTTTTTTGAAAAGATCCATGTCCATTTGAGAAGGGAGATTGACAAAATCAGAATCATCCTTAACCCATTTTGGAACATTTACTGATATTTCACTTCCAAACTTATCCTTTGTATAATTACAATAACGTGTAGACTGCTCTGCCATAGAATTCGCACGATGACGATTAAACTCGCGTGTAATTCCAACCTGCGTAGTAAAATGAACCGTTACACGAATTTCGTGGTTATCAGTAGGAGCAGAAGTATATTCCAAATCATCCAACCATTTATTTTCAACAATGACACGAAGATTTGTTGTTACATAATCACTCTTATCATCAGTTGCGGCAATAGAGAAACGGTTGTAGTTATACTTGTCATAAATCATACCTTTTGGCGCAGTAAGATATATAGTGCCATGTTCAAGCATAGCAGTATGCTGAGATGCAATCATGCGATCAACAAAAGGTTTGGCTGATGTATCAGTTGTATTCTTTTCACTTTTATAACACACTCTTCCTGCCTTTTCAATCAGTTTATAGGCACCAGCAATTCCGTCTTCTTGTTGCCATATCTCAAAAGAGGGATTCAATATTTTCATAACCTTATAATATTATATGTATTCTATTTGATTTTATACGCTTTTTGATAATAATTTTTTAGTGATGCTCGTGGTGTACCAAGAAGTATCATTCTGTCCAAATCAGCAATAGCCAAGTCCTTTTTCTTTTTTCGGATATAAATATCTGCACGATTAAGCAAATAATCCTTATTATCATTATCCAGACTTATTGCCTTAGAATAATCATCCTCTGCTAAATCATACATTTTGCGTTCAACTTCCATATTTGCACGTGCAGCATAAGCAATAGCACTATCAGGGCATTGACTAATCAGACGATTAATACCATCATAAGCCTCAGTATAATGCTTATCTTTTTCATTTAGTAAAGCCAGTCCCAACTGTGCCTCGAAATTACCAGGAACGATAGTCAACAAATTCTGATAATCCAGTCGTGCAAAATTGTATCTTAACAGTTGTACATTCACATAAGCCCTATACAGTAAAGCTGAAAGATTACGCGGATTGAATTTTAATA
>JAGPKZ010000044.1 GCA_018053665.1 Prevotella sp. | reverse complement strand
TCGCATAAGTGCTTTCTAATCATTTTCATAGCATATCGCTCAATAATAGGTCTTGAAAAATCTAGATTATATCCAAGTGTTGATATCTCCGTAAACATTGTAGACCAAGCCTTTTGTATGGATTCTGTGGTGTGAACAACAGTAAATACACAGTATTTACCACCATTAAGTTCCCTGGTAAGAATACTGGTATCATCTGTATGAAAATCATTTGAAACAACTAAACATGCATCATAACGACAACTATCAGGTGCTGTTTCCCCAGGATTGTCTAAAGCAATACCTAATACAATAGAATCGTCGTTCAGATTATTTGTTTGTTTTGCCCACAACTTTAATTGTTCCATCACAGCTTTGCATTCTATGCCATAAGCTCCGGTTCTTCTCATATAAGCTATTGTGCAGGGCTGCATCGTTTCAGTTCTTGTATCCATTTTAATTTGTTTATAATTCTTTCTGCAAATGTATAACATAATATTATCTGCGCAAAATGGATTTTAAAATAATTTTGATAGTATCGGCAAATCGGCACCACAGTATCACTTGAATTGGTACCAACGTTCATTTTGGTTCTGTCCATTAAGTTAAACCACTTATCTTTGCACAAAGTAAGGCAGAACTAAAAAACTTGGTACTGATACAGCGCTATCGTCAGAAAATGTGATTATTACGTGAAAAATTCCTCCAAAAGAGGTATGTTTTCAGATTTTGTTGCTACTTTTGCCATGTCAGTTGTTTGCTATATTAGTTTATTTCGCAGCACTAAGATAGGTGAAATTTCTGACATGCCAAGTGTTTGTAAACTTTTGCTTATCAAACACTTGCGCTATTTATAAATAAAAACACTGCGGAATTAAGGATGAATATGAAAGCAATCGAGAATAGAAGAAGCATAAGAAAATACAAAGACCAACCAATTGAGGAAAAATTGCTTCTTGAAATAATTAGAAATGCATCACTAGCACCTTCAGGAAATAATACACAACCTTGGAATTTTATTATTGTTGATAATCTTGAATCCAAAAAGGAAATATCAATTGTTTGTCATAATCAAAAATGGATGAATACTGCTCCTGTTTTTATTGTATGTGTTGCAGACATTAACTGTAGAGTAAAAGAAACTGAGAAAATAAATCTGGATGAGGAAACAAGTCTTTTTGAATTAAAACAAATAATTAGGGATACAGCAATATCTATAGAACATTTAGTTATAGAGGCAACAGAACAGGGATTAGGGACTTGTTGGGTAGCATGGTATGAGCAAAAAGAAATAAGACCATTATTAGGAATACCAAACGATAAATATGTTGTTGGAATAATAACGATTGGGTATTCAGATGAGAATCCAAAACAAAGGCCTAGGAAGGATATAGAGGATATGATACATAGAAATAAATGGTAGGGTTTCCTGCCTTATACGAACAAATAGGAGAGGAGGGAAGTGCAATATTATGTTGTTGATTTCAATTGATTGACTTTTAACAGCAAGCTCTTCTTATATCAGTAAGTTTGTCTAATAATATATCATTTCGGGTATATTATTATGAAATATATAATAAAATATACCCATTGTGGTATAAAATCAAAAATAACTTGTATATTTGTACCCGAAATGATATAATATAAGGTTATGAATAATTTATCACCTATAGTAAAATCACTGCGAAAGCAGTATAACATAACACAGGAAGAACTTTCGTTGAAGTCGGGTGTTGGTTTGCGCTTTGTTCGAGATTTGGAACAAGGCAAAGTATCGTTGCGTTTGGACAAAGTTAATCAGTTGCTTAATTTCTTCAACTATGAAGTGACAGCAACCCCAAAAGTAAAGCCTTAAAATTATGAGACAAGCCAATGTGTATTATAAAGATATGTTGTCTGGAGTATTGACAGAAAACGATGAAGGTTATGAATTCTGTTACCTTTCAGACTATTTGTCGTTGGAAAATGCGAAGCCAGTGAGCTTGACATTACCATTGCAGGAACAGATATTTAAGAGTAGTGTGTTGTTTCCATTCTTTGATGGATTGATACCCGAAGGATGGTTGCTTGATATTGCCACTCGTAATATGGATATCAGTATACTAGACCGTATGTCTCTCTTATTGCTTTGCTGCAAGGATTGTATCGGAGCTGTAAGCATTGAAGCTATTCAAGAAAAGGAGGAAAATCATGTGTAAATGTTTGTATTGTTATAAGCCACTTAATAAAGGAGAAAAAGATATGCATCCTGGTTGTATAGCAAAGTTTTTCGGAACTACTGTTATGCCAACTTTAGATTATACAACTGAGCATTTGGAAGAACTTGCAAAGCAGGTGATACAAGACCAAACATCTCTTACTGGTGTTCAGTCAAAATTGTCTTTGAATTTGAATGAGCATGAGGGTAGTAATCGACTTACGATAGTTGGGTTATGGGGAGGCTATATTTGTAAACCACAGACAACAACCTATGAGCAAATGCCAGAAGTAGAGGATCTAACAATGCATCTTGCAGAGTTGGCCCGGATTCAAGTAGTACCTCATACGCTGATGCATATGGCTGACGAATCTCTCTGTTATCTAACGCGGCGTATTGACCGAACTCCTGATGGTGAAAAGTTGGCCATGGAAGACATGTGTCAACTCACGGAGAGACAGACTGAACATAAGTATAAGAGTAGTTATGAGCGCATAGGAAAAGCTGTGCTCCAGTATTCTTCTGTTCCTATGATGGATGTAACCAATTTCTTTGAAATAGTGTTGTTCTCATGGCTAATTGGTAATAACGATATGCATCTGAAGAACTTTTCGCTATATGAACCACAAGATGATGTTATTCGTTTAACTCCAGCTTATGATTTGCTAAATGCAATTATTATCAATCCTAAGGACGACGAAGAGGTGGCTTTGACATTGAACGGGCGAAAGAAAAAGCTGAAGAAAGATGATTTTCTAAAATGCGCAGAAAGTCTAGGCATAGAAAATATCATAGTTGAGCGTCTTATCAATAAATATGTTAAGCTTTTGCCTAAGTTTAAAGATTATATTTTTAATTCCTTTTTGAGTGAAGAACTGCAAAAGCAATATTTTGAGTTGCTGAAAGAAAGACTTGATAGGCTAGTTTGAAATAATGCCATTATTGAATATAAAAAAAAATAAGCGTCACAGATAATCTGCAACGCTTATTTTTATTTTGTTTCTATTTCTTCTTTCATATCAATAAACTCACCCTTGCTATCATAAAATTCATATTGCAAGAAAGCCAGTTTTTGAGAAGGAATGATATGCACACCAAATCCATATTTTAATTGCCATTTACGTTTCAGGGAAATTACTCCCTTGTCGATATATGCTGCAACATATGGATGAACATGCAAATAGAATTTAGAGACGCCAATCTTGTTGATTAGGTTGTCTATTTTTCTCTCAAGTTGATCTGTAAACAAAATGCTAGATTTTATTTTGCCAGATCCATTACATGTAGGACAAGTCTCATCAACATTAACATCCATTGCTGGACGCACTCGCTGACGAGTAATCTGCATCAAACCGAATTTGCTTAGCGGAAGAATGTTGTGCCTAGCTCTATCTTTCTGCATGTTTTTACACATACGTTCGTAAAGCATTTGTCTATCTTCAGCCAAATTCATGTCAATAAAATCGACGACTATGATTCCTCCCATATCTCTTAGTCGCAATTGTCTTGCAAGTTCATCGGCTGCTCCAAGGTTTACATCCAAGGCATTAGCTTCCTGTCCATTATCAGATCTAGAACGATTTCCACTATTCACATCTACAACATGCAATGCCTCGGTATGTTCAATAATAAGATAAGCACCATGCTTATAATTTACGGTCTTACCAAAGCTTGACTTAATCTGTTTTGTAACGTTGAAGTTGTCGAAGATAGGAACTTTACCAGTGTAAAGTTTAACAATGCTAGCCTTATCAGGTGAGATAAGTGTTACATAATGTTTTACCTCTTCAAATACATCTTCGTCATTAACATAAATATTTTCGAAACTAGGATTAAACAAGTCACGTATCATTGCGATGGCTCTTCCTGTTTCTTCAAATGCTAACTGTGGTCGCTTTTGATTTTTTTGAGCTCTTGCAATAGTGTCCTCCCAACGCTTTGCAAGCACTTTCAATTCTGTATCAAGTTCAGCAACCCTTTTACCTTCCGCTACGGTTCTAACAATGACCCCGCAGTTTTTAGGTTTAATGCTGTAGATGAGCTGTTTTAATCTGGCACGCTCTTCGCCACTTTTAATTTTTGACGATACTGAAACTTTATCACTAAATGGAATAAGAACTAAAAATCTTCCAGCAAAAGACAATTCTCCAGTGAGTCTTGGTCCTTTTGTTGAAATTGGTTCTTTTACGATTTGCACTAAAACATCTTGTCCAACAGTTAATATCTGTTGAATGCTACCGTCTTTTTTCAAATCAGGTTGCTTTGATGCTTTATTGAATAGGAAAAGTTTCTTTCTGTCGCTGTCTACCTGTTTAAGGTATTTACTATAAGAGTTAAATTGACTACCTAAGTCAAGATAATGAAGAAAAGCGTCGCGTTCATAACCTACATCTACAAAGCAAGCGTTAAGTCCCGGCATGAGTTTCTTAACTTTTGCAGCATAGATGTTACCTACAGAAAAAGATGCCTGTCTAGGCTCATTCTGATACTCTACAAGGTTTCTGTCCTCCAGCAGAGCAATCGAAATCTCTTTTTCCCTAACATCAATTACAACTTCGCTGGTCATTTTTCTGTTAATCTTTTCTTAAGTTATACAAAGAGGGCATGTCACAGCTTCCTAGTGGATTCATTGACATGCCCCTAAGTCCTAATAGGCTGTCGAGCACTTACTTGCTCTTATGTCTATTCTTACGTAATCTTTTCTTACGCTTGTGAGTAGCCATCTTGTGGCCCTTCTTCTTCTTTCCGTTTGGCATAATTTTAAATTTTTTAAAATATAATGATTTAATTATTCATTCTTCATCAACTCAATAAAAGTCTTAGCTGGTTTAAAGCTAGGCAAATCGTGAGCGTCAATAGTCATCGTAGTATTCTTTAGAATATTGCGAGCGGTTTTGGCTGCTCTGTGCTTGATGACAAAACTACCGAACCCACGCAGGTATACATTTTCTTTTTTTTCAAGTAAACTGGTTTTGATAGTCTCCATGAAACCTTCAACAACAGCTGTTACATCTTTCTTCTGTACTCCTGTTGCTAAAGTGATTTCGTTAATGATATCCGATTTAGTCATTTGTATATCTGTATTTATTATTATTTTGTTGTATATTTTTATACACTTTACCTTTTCAGGTTTGCAAATATACAAGTTTTTCGTTTCATATAAAAATTTATTGCTACTTTTTTGCGAATTCTTACACTCTTTTTTTTCAGAAGTGTTTAACTTTCATGCATTTAGCAATTTATATCAGTCTAAAAG
Organism: Prevotella sp.; assembly: GCA_018053665.1. Lineage (GTDB taxonomy): Bacteria > Bacteroidota > Bacteroidia > Bacteroidales > Bacteroidaceae > Prevotella. Next base: position 11,342 of record JAGPKZ010000044.1, on the reverse strand, counting down.
TATGTTGAATATTTCTTTGCAACCATTGATAAATGTAAACATTTACGAATGCTGCAAATCAATTATCCACATATTGACTTATAGATGCATGTTTCACATCGGCTTTTATCCTCAGTTGGAAGAAATGGTTTCGATGGATCTAAAATATCTTCTGTTAATCGTTTCAGTCCAGCAACAAATTCTTCTTTATAATGGGCTATATCCATAATCTTTTCTTTGTTAAGAAACAATGTTGGGTCGTAGTCCTTGGAAAGACTGTGCTGAATGAAAAGTAGAGCAGGGCTTACTCTGATATTTTCAGGGTTGATAGTATTGTCATCCCTTACAATCAGGGCATATAGCATCGATTGCAAAAAATAGTTAGTATGATTATTGATTTTTGTAGGATCGAAAATATCATCAATAGAGTTTACGATTGTCTTGTTGTTACTGCCTGTTTTATAATCAATTATTCTTATTCTACTATTTCCTGCTTCTTCTATTTCATCAATTCTGTCTATGTTTCCATACAACTGTATAGTCTTTTCTCCGTTTTCAGTATTTACGTCTAAATTCATTCTTACCATTTTTTCGAGCCCCAATATACTGAAAGGTGCCAATTTTATATCTATAGTAATCATCTGTTTAAGATAATCAAGAATAACTTGGCGGTTAATGATTTGAAGTCCATTATAATCTATTCTAGAATTTTCCGGAATATTAAAAAGTTCTTCCTTGAATGCAATATCAATTATTCTCCTAAGTTGCACATCATTCTTTATATCATCCTCCAGATCACACTGATGAACAATAGTACCGTTCATATATTTTCGATAAAACAATTCTGCTGCCTTGTGAAAAATATTACCGAATATGCGGTTATCTATTTCATCATCTTCGTTATCAGGTTGTTTTATTGAGGCTATATACCTATAATAATATTGTAACTGACATCTCAAATATATAGAGAAGGCGGTAGGTGACATCCTTTCGATTGAATTTATCACATCCATTACCTTTTCGTCTTTATTAATGGCTTCCTTAATATGTCTGATAGGATTTTGATTTGCATTTATGTTTGCCTTTTTTATAATGTGATTACTTTCAACCATAAGTTGCATCATAAAGCGGCTCATTTCGCCTGTATTGGTGTTGCTTGTAGACTTATTATACATCAACGTGATATCAGTGGCCCTTTGTAGCAGACTGTGAAAATAATACGAGTAGATAGCTACCTTATTATCAATGGTTGTTAGTCCATAAGCCTTTCTGATAGAATAGGGGATAAAAGAGGAATCGTTTACACCTTTAGGCATATTGCCCTCATTGCATGACAATACCAAAACGTGGTCAAAATCAAGATTACGAGTTTCAAGTACTCCCATAATCTGAATACCAACAACGGGTTCTCCATGAAAAGGTATGCTTGTTGTTGATATAAGTTGGTTTATAAGTTTGGTATATGTTTTTACATCAGCTTCAAGATCGCCTGACTTTATCAAATCTCCTAATCTATTAAGCAAAGTATACATTCTGAATAATGATTCTTGCGTTAAAGGATCTGATTCTTTTTCTTGTGAGAAATTATTACCGACAAGCTGCAAAACTTCTGTCAACCAACTATTTAAAGAAAGAATATTCAGATTATCTTCTTTGAAAATCAAAGCAAGTCCTTCATCCTTAGACAGATCTGCAGTAGACTGATAAAAGGTGCGATTTTGCTTATAGTTTTCAAGTATGAGCTGAGCTTTGTCAGATACATATTTAAAATATGGATGTCGTAGCAATGTCTCACACCATTTCATTCTATATTTGCCTATATCAGAGCGATAGCCCATCGTTCTCAGCGATATAAGCATCTTTACAAAAGAAGATACAGGAGACTGCTGCAGCGGATAACCTGTTGTTATATTAACGTTTTCAACTTCAGAAGGAATGCAGTGTATGACAGTTTGTAAGAGCTTTTCATCAGCTAATACAATCGCTGTAAGTTTGCCATCCTTATATCTATTGTTATCCGTCAACCATTTAGATATGTATCTGGCTTGTATGTTTTCTGTCGTAGCACTAAGATACTTAATATCTTTTTTGTCTTCCAAGTTATTATATATCTCAGAATCAGAAATGTCAAGTTCGTTAGGAAAGTATTTTAGATACTGTTTGATATATGTACCAGCTTCATGATGAACTATATGATGAGATTTCATATAATATTCATCAAAATCCCAATAGAATTTTGCACGTCCTAATTTCAAAAGTCTACTACATAGTTCCTGCTCTACCTTCTGCATCATATTGAAACCTACAAACAGATAATTATCATATTTGAAGTCTAGATTTTCCGTTTCAACTACTTCGCGATAGAGCGCACCTTCATAGGCGATATTCTGCAATGCAAGTCGCTTTTTATAATTGCTATAGATATTACCAAAATTACTCCATAATGTTAGGAACTTACGTTTAATTTCAGAGTCTTGATCTTCATTAAAGTTACTAAAGAACTTTTTTAATATATCTTTCTGAGAATCTGTGAGATATGACAGATCATCAAATTCATGAATGTCTTTGAGATTGGCAAATACTTTTTGTGAATCTGCCATATTCTTATCTATATCATCAAAATCAGCCAACATGAGTTGTCCCCAACCATAGAAAAGATCTAATGATTCATCCATTCCGGTACATTCATTATAAGTCTTATGCAAGTCACAGATAAGTTTTATCTGCTCACCAACAGTCTTGTCGGAATGGTTGCGAAACAAATCACTTATTGTGATATAAGTAGGACTCCATATAGGTTTGTCAACTAATCGTGCAAGTTCCTCGTTAAGAAACAATGCAGCACGTTTATTAGGGAACACAACAGCTATACGTGACAGGTTGGTTCCATATTTTTTTATGATGTCTTTTGCAACAAAGTGTAAAAATGATTTCATTTTATTTCAATTATATTTTTAGAGTAAACATACCACAAGTAGCCATGTATATTTGAATATCCCATATCATTTAGAAGTTGCATATACTCCTTGACTTGTGACTTATGCTCTTCTTTAGGTGCGGCAAATTTAAAATCTACGACAATCATTTGTTTGCCGTCTGTCATAACTCTATCTGGACGCTTTACCTCAACTTTGTTATTGTCAGGATTTACTTTCAGAATAGAACACTCGTTAAAAACTTGCCATTTGTCAGAAAACCAATCTTTAACTATTTTGATATTAAAGCTGTCACGAAGCATTTTCTGCAATTTTTCAGCAGTGATATTATTGTCGTAAACAATGCCTTCCTCTTCTAACTTCCTTAATGAATTATCTATATCTTCTTCTGTCTGTATTTCAGAAAGAATGGAGTGCATAACATTACCCACATGTATAAATTCATTTTTCTGTATAGCTTGTTCATCTTCTATACCAGACTTTATAAATTCATCGCTCTTATTACTCTGTCTGAATTTTACATTATTTTCATAATTTATGATGCTTAGTGTTTCGTTTTTGGAAACCGTTCTAAATATATTACCATCATCATTTTTTTCCTTTACTAATAGGTCTTGTGGCAATTTGCCAAATTCAAACTCTATTGGTTGGTTGTAATCTGCACTATCACCCAAAACATTAGCGCCAAGTATATTGCTAACGCTATCTATACATTCTTCTATTATCGCAGATCTCGTTGTGCCGTTTTTATCACGCTTACCAAATATATATAGACCAATTTCAGCTCTTGTGAATGCAACATAGAGCAAATTTAGATTGTCTACCATATTCTGTAAGTGCTCATGGGTATAATCGGCTTCATATATAGACCCTAACATCTGTTTCTTACTGAAATCAATCGGGACTAAAGGCAATTCATTATACGGCGAAACGCTAGGTTGGCACCATATAACATTATTCTTTTCAAGTTTCCAATCGCAAAACGGCATAATAACAAATCTAAATTCCAATCCTTTGCTCTTATGAATTGTAATTAGTCTAATACCATTCTCGTTACTGCTCTGTATTGAGCAATTGTGAATATTATCATCCCATTTAACCAAGAAATTACTAAGGTCTGGTATTCCGTCCTGCATATACTCACCAAGTTTGTCATAGAATGTACAAATGTATGCATTCTGGCTATCTAGAATACTTAAATCAAAAATAGAGAATAAGGCTTCAGCCAATTCCATCAAAGGTAATCCTAAAAGTTCATCTTTCTTGTTTAAGAATTCTTTTGGCAGAAGAGACACTGAATATTCTGAATTTAGAAATATATCATTATCTTTTAATGTATTGCTCTTAATTGACGTGGCATATATTTTAACTAATGACGCTAAAGCTATTTCATCATCGGGCATAGCTAAGACTTTCATCGCGTAGACCATGATATTAACAGCCTGAGACGCATCCAAATGAAAAGCCTCGTCAGATACCAACTGTGCTTCTGGCATATTCTGCATGAAATAGTCACCAACAAGTCTTATAAGTGGATTTGTCCTAACCAGAATAGCGATATCCTTATCAGCGACGCCAGACAATTTAAGCTCTCTCACTTTTTCTAATGTTTGTGAAAGCATATTTTCTGTATAGTCTTCATCAGGTAGCAACTTGATTTCAACATTGCCGACATCTTCTTTAATTTTACTCTCTGGAATTTGCTGTTCAACATCAGCATAAGCCTTTTTCATCTGTTCGGCTTCTTGACCACATATTTCAGAAAGCTCCTGGTATTCTATCTCGCTTGCGCATTTGAAAAATTCATTATTGAATCTGATTATATTTTTTGATGAACGGTAATTGGTAGCCAGACTACACTCTGAAACATTACCTTCGTCGAATTGTTTGTCAATATCATTTAGAAGTCGCCAATCTCCAGAACGCCATCTATAAATACTTTGCTTAACATCTCCTACAATAAGATTATTACCATCACGGCTCATCGTTTCTTTCAACAAGACCTTGAAGTTCTCCCATTGTACAGTGCTAGTATCCTGAAACTCATCAATCATTATGTTTTCAAGTTGTGTACCTATCTTTTCAAAGATAAACGGTGAGTCGGAATCTTCTATCATAGAACTGAGCAATGTTTGCGTGTCGCTAAGCATGAAACGATTCACCTCATTGTTCAACTCTGTTACTTTGTCACCTATACATCCCAAAAGGCGTAACTGGCTGAGATGACGCAGCGTGAGGTCGGCACTCTTGTATAATTTTACCTGCTTTACCCTGATGTTCTCTGCATTATTAAGCATTTGCATCAATGTATCACACACGAAATCATAAATAGGTTCACCAGGTTTGGCTAGTTTCTTAATGACCCATCTCTCTGGTATAAACGATGCTTCTTGCGCAGTCTTATTAAATATTTTGTCGTCATCAACAAAATCACCACTTTTCAATTTTATAAAATATCCACAAGGACCAGAAGACTTGCGCGAGAAATCATCAACAGCAAAGCCATTTGCCTCAAGTGTATCAAAGAAGTTATCAGCAAGCTCAGTAAGTTGAGCCTTGGCTTTGTTTCTTATGTTTCTCAATTTTTGGCTATAGTTCTTAAAGAAATCTTTTTGTTCCAAAATTTGCGAAAGTTCTTTCTGATTTTTCTTATAGTAATCCTTGAAGATATTTAAGCCGAAATTCTTGATTTGTGAAATCACATTCCACGATTTGTCATCTTCAATATTTTCATGGATATACTCAAGTATCCAATATAACATTAGCGAAGTTTCATCAAGACTCTCGATAAGTTCGTCAACAGCTTGCTGTTCAACTTGTGCATCATTGAGTTCTATTTTCAGATTAGCAGAGAGATCAAGTTCTTTAGCAAGATTTCTTAATACTGTCTGAAAAAAAGCATCTATAGTCTCTACACGAAAATAATTGTAATTGTGTATCAGTAGTTGTAGTGAAAGCCATGCACGATCACGGATTTGCTTCTCGCTAAATACAGAAGACTCTTTTATCTTTTCTAATAACGCATCACTATTCTTCAATCCTTTTGAAATGCCATATAAATCACTAAGGATTCGCATTTTCATCTCTTCAGTAGCTTTATTCGTAAAAGTTACAGCAAGAGTTTGCCTAAAAGATTGAGGATTTTCCACTAATAGCTTAATATATTCCAAAGCTAAAGTGAAAGTCTTTCCTGAGCCTGCACTGGCTCTATATACAGTTAAATTTTTCATTACCAATGTCTAAATAGTTCAAAACCAAATTTACATCCAAACTCTTTTATTTTACCACTATCGTTGCTGAGAAATACTCCCATAGAAAAGAGTCGTGTGGTGAATCCGTAACCCAATTCTATATATGGTTTACAATCTTGTGAACCAAGAATACTAGCATAAACTCTTTCCATTTCTATAAAATGTCCAAAATAAGGAATGCGTGCACCAAACAGCAACTGATTCTCATACGTTATGTTTGCACGTGCATACCATTTTGATTCGTTATATTTATTTGAGTTCAGTAGTTCAAACTCTCCACTCCAATCATCATTCCAACCACCTGGAATACGATTCTCCCTAAAATTACTATAATCAAGAAAGTAAGTATGCTCGCCTTTCAAAGTATAGAAACCGCTACCAACTCGCATTTGCAGACATTCAAGTCGTCTTATTTTCAACTTCCATTGTGCATCACATTCCATTCTCTCATAATTGATTTCACCACTAAGAAATCCTTTTATTCCGCGTTCGTAGTCAACAACTACACAAGGACCGTTCCAACCTATTGGACGATATTGCAATTCAAAAAGTGGTGCTACAGAAGTATATCCTTCAGGCATTCCTGCAAGTTTGTATCCAGCTTTATCAACAGCTAATCTATTATGAAAAATAAGTCCTGCCTGAAAACCTATATAATCATTAAAATCATAATTATTGACTAACTTCATGTATTTATCCCTGAAATAAATCATTTTTCCATGATTATTTAATATGGAATCACCTAACACTTGTTGTGCCTTGTTAAGTACCTTACTATTGCTTATCCAGTTACCATTTCCGAATTCAAATTCCAAGAAACCGTTTTTTCTCTTATTATACCAAAAAAAAGTAGGAATGTTATAATACAATTGCTTTTGCTTAAATGAATAACCAGCCCCAAAGCGTGTTGATAACAAACTGTTAGGTGTAAACATATAGTTTAGTCTGACGTCAATTTTGTAAGTGAATCCACGCCTATGGTCATATCCCATATAAAGAGGGTTCAAGATGGGATTAATTCTAAGATAACCTCCATTATTCTTTCCGAAATTGCTTTTTATTCTGTTGACAACATTATCACCAATGATATCCCAAAGAATTTTTTTGACTTTATTCTCGTTATTGTTTACGCCAGTGGAATCAATAGAATCTTTCTTAGCATTTGTTTCTGTATCAATCTTGTAAAGTAGCGATTCGTCAGCAGTAAGCGGTACCGGGCGTACGTGTTCCATAATTTCCTTTTGACCTTTTATGCTATCTAAAACCGTCTGTGGCAGACCATAGAAAGCCTGAAATTGTCCTTCTGTTACGTTGCCTAAGAATTTGAATCTGCATAAGAGTTTTACATCGGTAGGAAGTAATGACTTGATTCCGTCTTCACCCATCTTAATATCAAGAGAGAAATCCACCATATCATATTCCCCTTTCATGCTTGCACTAATAATCTTACCTGAATTATAATCTATCAAAGCCTGCCCCTTTATAAGTTGGGTATTGATCATCTTTGGCTTGAATTCTACTTTAGCGGTTCCGTTTAATAAAAAGGTAACTAGGTACTTATAATAAATTCTGTTTGAAGAATTAAAAGGTGAAAGGATATCTCCATTGAAAATTGTTGGACTATATATTTCAGGGGTGAGATACTTCAATACGGTTGTCATTGTATTGCTATGATGTGGTATAGTAGACAACTCAGTAATCTTTTCTACATTATAATTATTAAATCCCTTGAAATTAATCTTTTCGTAAGTTTCACCTTGGTATCTGCGCTTTCCTCCATGAGCAACAGACCACATTGTAGGAACTGCAAGCAAAGTGATATTACGTTTCTTTATGAAAAGAGAGTATTTGGTATAAGTATAAGTACTGTATTCTGATATGTTTACGGTGTCAATGCTATTTTCATATTTGAAAATTCTATTAAGCAACATTTTATCAGGACGAGTTTTATCGCTTGCCTTGATACCTATTGTACTATATAGTATAATCAATACTACCGTAAAACATCTGATATATATGTTGGATAATTGTGTTTTCATTTTATCTTAGCTACAAAAATATAAAAAAGGCTTGAAATAACCAAATTTATGCATCTTTTTAATGAAGATAGATTGTATTCTTTCTTTTTTTTAGTATTTTTGCATTATAAAAATATAATCACATAATGAATCGCAGATTACTATTTATTTTATTATTATCAGTATTAAATATATCCGTGTTTCAAGCTCAACCGAAAAGAGAATTCCGTGGAGCATGGATACAGTGTGTTAACGGGCAATTTATAGGGCTAGGCACAGAAGGTATGCAACAGACATTAAGAAGTCAACTTGATGAATTGCAACGTGACGGCGTAAATGCTGTTATCTTTCAGGTAAGAGCAGAATGTGATGCAATGTATCCAAGTAATTACGAGCCATGGAGTAGATTCCTTACAGGACAACAGGGTGTAGCCCCACAACCATATTGGGATCCTTTGAAATGGATGATAGATGAATGCCATAAAAGAGGAATGGAACTTCATGCATGGATAAATCCATATAGAGCAAAAACAAAAACAACATCTGTTTTGGCATCCAGTCATATTGCAAATACAAATCCGGAACGTGTATTTAAATATGACGATCAATACATTCTAAATCCTGGACAACCTGAAAATAGAGAATATATTTGTAAGATAGCTACTGACATTACTCGTAGATATGATATAGACGGTTTTCATATAGATGATTACTTCTACCCATATCCTGCACCAGGACAGACTATTCAAGATGATAAAGAATTTCAGAAATACAATAATGGAATTAAAGATAGGGGAGACTGGCGAAGATATAACGTTAATCTTTTCATTAAGCAATTGTCTGACAGCATACATGCAGTAAAACCGTGGGTTAAGTTTGGTGTGTCGCCTTTCGGCATTTATAGAAACAAAAAAAGCTCAACTATTGGAAGCCAAACTAGCGGAATGCAAAATTATGATGACTTGTATGCAGACGTTCTGTTATGGGTAAATAATGGTTGGGTAGATTATTGTGTTCCACAATTATATTGGCAAGTAGGCCATAGTTCTGCCGATTATGAAGAACTTATTAAATGGTGGAACAGATATGCAAGTAACAGGCCATTATATATTGGTGAGGATGTAGAAAGAACAGTAAAATATGCAGATCCACAAAATCCACAAAGCAATCAATTGCCTTATAAGAGACGTCTTCATGACGAGATGAAGAATGTTGATGGAACGGTGTTATGGTATGCAAAATCATTTGTTGATAATACAGGAAATTATGCAGCTACTATGCGTACAACTTATTGGCGTAATCCTGCATTACAACCTTTAATGCCATTTATTGATGCAAAAGCTCCCAAGAAGCCTCGTGGCGTAAAACCTGTTTGGACAAAAGATGGCTACATGCTTTTCTGGCGTTCTCCTAGAGGAAAGAAATGGGGTGATAAAGCTGCGAAATATGTTATATACAGATTTAATAATGGAGAGAATATAAATATCTCCAATCCGTCAAAAATAGTAAATATTACAGCTGAAACTTTTTATAAACTTCCTTATGAAGACGGAAAAACAAAATATACATATATTGTTACTGCTCTTGATAGAATGAGTAATGAAAGTAAGATAGCTAAGAAGAAAATTAAATTGTAAAGATGATAAAAAACAATTATAATCGCCCCGGTGAATACGACTATTATGTTGTTGAACATGAAGGTATGTTATTAGAATGGCTTTTGGAAAATGTCAAAAGCATGAGTAAGTCTAAAATTAAGTCTACTCTTCAGGGTCGTGGTATTAGAGTTGGACAAAAGATAGTAACTAAGTTTGACTATCCTTTAAAAGCAGGTATGAAAATATCTTTTAGCAAGACTAAACAAAATAATAATGTTTTTAAAAGCCGCTATGTTAAGGTTGTATACGAAGACCAATATCTTGTTGTTATAGAAAAGAATATCGGTATATTATCAATGGCAGCTGGTCACTCAACACTAAATGTAAAGACCGTTCTTGATGATTATTTTAAAAGGAGTGGTCAAAAATGCACTGCTCATATAGTTCATCGCCTTGATCGCGACACGAGTGGTCTGATGATATATGCTAAAGATAAGCAGACTGAGATGTTGCTTGAAGAAGACTGGCACCATACTGTCTTTGACAGAAGATACGTAGCTGTGGTGTGTGGAGAAATGGAGGAAGATGAAGGAACTATCGCTAATTGGTTAAAAGATAACAGTGCTTACATAACATATTCATCTCCTGTAGATAATGGTGGAAAATATGCTGTTACACATTTTCATGTATTAAGAAGAAGTACAGATTATTCACTTGTTGAATATAAACTGGAAACAGGTAGAAAAAATCAGATTAGAGTACATTCAGCTGATATGGGACATCCAGTATGTGGAGATATAAAATATGGTAATGGAGAAGATCCTATAAATAGATTATGTCTACATGCGTATGTATTATCATTTTATCATCCAATAACGCATGAGCCGATGGATTTTGAAACTCCTATACCTAATAATTTTCGTCACATTTTTAAATAGAATATATGGTACATAGTTTTGGATATTTTATCTTTATACTTATTGCAATAGTAATAGGAATAATTACTGTTAAGAAGGTTACAGGTTGCCTTATTAAGGCTATCATTGGTGTTGTTTTGATAGGAATATTAGTACTGTTATACTTTTTGTATTTCAGTTAAAATTCAAATGTAATCTTTGTATTAAGCAATCTGCCGGAAAGATAATTAGGTACTGCGTATTGCTGGTTGGTGACATCTGTTATCCAGTAATAACTATTAACATTATTAATTCCAAAAAGATTAAGACACTCTATTCCAAGCCAAATGTTTTTAAATACATTTGGCTTTTCTTTGTTTGCATTAGACACTAGTCTGTAACTCATACCAATATCGGCTCTTTTGTATGCTGGAGCTCTAAAAGAGCTACGGCCATATTCATTATGGGGAGTGGAAAATGGTAAACCATCAGCATAACTCAATGAAAGCGACAACTTCCATTTGTCTGTTCCAGGAAAGTAGTCAGTATAAAATAAGTTGATTGCATATCGTTGATCTGTTGGCAAAGGAACGCTATAATCTTTAATATTCATTTTGGTGTTCATCAACGATAACGTAATCCATGAATTTGTGTTTGGCACGAA
>JAGPKZ010000109.1 GCA_018053665.1 Prevotella sp. | reverse complement strand
CATAAAGTGCGTAGCATAGTTCTATAAGTTCAGACTTTGTTCCACTCCAATAGTATTTACGATTATTCATTGCTATAAATGTTTTTGTTATTGATTATTGACTGCAAAGGTAGAGACAATATAAAAACTAACAATGGAATGTTCGCGATTAAACATATTTTTACATTTTGTTTTATAATCTAAGTTCTTGTAAATCAGATATTTGTATCAACTGATAAATATTTGAAATGTTCGTTATTTCATACATTTGAATGTTTCATGCTGTTTTTATACATTTTACATCTTCCCATTTTTAAAAGATTCATGGTTATAGGCACTTCTAAAGATAGCAAAGGATTTTGGATCTGAAGCATTAAATCCCAGTATGATAGCGAGATCGTGCAAGAATTGAGAGTGTAGTTTATGGTTAGTAACATATATGTCGTCTATAAATAAAATTATAGCTCTAATGACACGTGCCCGACTTCCATATTGATCATTTATACATATCATAGTAATGTGTTCGGTATCATCAATCCACTCTATGTCATGCGCATTCTTCCATAGCATGTGCAGCTGTTCACAAAATAGGATTGCTTTACTCTCAGCAATATAAAAATTCAATTCTTGATGAATCGTCTGAATTCTCTTCTCAATTTTCTCTAAACGTTTATCCCGTTTTTCAATTTTATTTAATAACTCATTTCTTAAATTATCAATCTTCTTATCAACAACTCTATTAATAACTCTCATTTCTTCTTGTTCTTTATTTCCCATTTATTTTTATAATGTTATATAAGTTTGCTATGTTATACTATATGTAATAATATACAAATAATATAATAAAATAAAAAATATAAAAGTACTTTTTTTATGGAGACATGTAATCATCCCCCTTTAAGAATGGTATAAATTAGGAGAATACTATCTGATATCTGTTTTCTCGCAGATGTATTTTTCTCTGTGTAATTCTGCGCTATCTGCTAAAGCTGATTTATTCTCCCGCAGATAACGCTGATTCTCGCAGACGAACCACAATAACCACAAACAAAATAATCTGTGAAATAAATGCTGCCTGCTGCATTCCTCTGCGAGAGAATATTTACGCTATTCATAGCTAAATAAATATAATATTTGAGAGTTTTTCTCATTTTTAATATCAAAACAATTATTTATCACGTATATTTGCAGTAAAGTTTGAAAATAAATCTAATTTCTGTAATTTACCAAATTAAGTAATATGTATACATTACTGCGCTTTACAATAGAAAACTTTCGCTCTATAGCAGAGCGGAAGACAATGGTTTTCACCCCTACATCAATAAAGGATGAGCCATCTGCTAACATCGTTAAAGATGCTAATGGAAATTATCTGCGCACTACTGCTATTTATGGTGCAAATTCAAGTGGTAAAAGTAATCTTATTCAAGGCCTCTCTACAATGGCGCATCTTGTACAATCATCAATAAAGATGAATGATAAGGATGAATTGCAGTATGAGCCATTCCTGCTCAACGAAGCAAATGCTAATAAGCCAACTCTATACGAGGTTGAGTTCGTAACGAATGGAATCTGCTATCGCTATGGATTTTCAAATACAGATAAACAGATATGTGAAGAATGGCTTGTTCGTAAGGAAAAATCTGGTAGAGAAAGTAATCTATTTATTCGCACACTTGAAGGCATAGGCGTTAATGAAAAGCTATTTCATGAAGGTGAGAATCTTGAGGAAAAAACAAATAACAACCGCTTGTTTATTTCTCTAGTAGGACAGTTAGGCGGCAAAGTTTCTAACTCTGTTATCCATTTTTTCCAAGAAGGTATAAACGTATTATCAGGTCTTGATACAAATTCCTACAACTCTTTTACTAAATCATATCTAAACAAAAATGCTCCAGGATGTGGTGAAATGAAGAGTTTCTTTAAAAGAGCACAACTTGGTTTCAAAGATGTTGTTTCAATGGTTCATGATATTGACGTTCATGATCTTCCAAAAGATATACCAAATGAACTTCGAGAAGAACTTGTAAAGGATTTGCAAGGGAAAAAACAAATTAAGGTTTTCTCTTCTCATGGTATTTATAATGAAGATGGAACAATGGTCGCTACTAAAAATTTTGAGTTTGATGAAATGGAATCTGCAGGAACTCGTAAGCTTTTTGATATGGCAGGTCCAATCTTCGATACATTAAACTCTGGTTCTGTCATCGTTATTGATGAACTTGATGCCAAGATGCACCCTTTAATCTCACAGGAATTAGTATCATTGTTTAATGATCCAAACCGCAATTTAAATTGTGCTCAGCTCATTTTCTCAACTCACGATACCAACCTTTTGTCAAGCCATCTTCTCCGTCGAGATCAAATCTGGTTTACAGAGAAAGATGCTCAAGAACGTACAGATATCTACAATATGATGCAGATAGTATTACCTGATGGTTCTAAACCACGTGGTGATGGTAATATCGGGCGCAACTATATTAATGGTCGTTATGGCGGTATTCCATATATCAGTCAATATACAGAATAACAATGGCAAAGAAACTTAACATAGCATCACTGCAACCGAAAATTATTATGGAACCAGTTGCCAATGACGACAAGCGGTATATCCGTTGCCATATTTTGATCGTATGTGAAGGTGAAAAACAGAACCTAATTATTTTCGTTCATTCAGTATGATGGAGAATTCAAGTGGTCTTGTTTATCAAGTAGACACTCAAGGAGGTAAGATCAGTACTACTCAGGTAGTAGACAAAGCCATTGCCCTAAAACAAGAAGCAGAAAAGGCTAAAAAACCTTACGATGCTGTCTGGGCAGTATTCGATCGTGACGATTTTAAAGCAACCACCTTTGACAAGGCCATCAATAAAGCTAATCAAAACGGAATAGGATGTGCATGGAGCAATGAGGCATTTGAACTATGGTACGTTTACCATTTTGATAATCGCAATACATCTATGAGCCGCAAAGATTACGAAGACATTATCACTAAACGTGTACGTGGAGCTGGTTATTGCAACGGCAATAAAAAATATACTTATCTTAAAAACAATCCAAAAATGCGCTCAATATTACGTGATTGCAAGTGCGATGAAAACCTTGCTATCAAATATGCTGAACGCCAATCAAAAACATTTATTGATAATAAATTCCATGACCACAACCCTTGTACCATGGTATATAAACTTGTCCGTCAGCTAATCGGCAAAGACAAAGCATTTATAAACATCGTGAAATCTAAACTTGAAGAAAAGTAGTATTTAATATATACTTCAACACCATATCGTGTATTCCTCAGCTACCTCAGCGTGAAAATTTATAACATGGCACAAATCTTTCTGATATGATCAATACGTTCAGATAATTTGTTGTTTTTATAAGATAATGCCATATTGTAACGAGTCTGCATATTGATAAGCATCTCTGGATTAACACCGAGTGATGCCTCTACTAACAGAGCGAAATCGGTAGTTACAGGACGCTTACCATTCAATATTTCATTAAGCATGGTATAAGAAACTCCTGTCAGTTCAGAATAATATTTCTGACTGATTCCTCTACTCTCAAGTTCCTCTTTGAGTACATCCCCAGGGTGAGTTGGTAATCGTTTAATTTCGTTCATAGTAACTTTATTTTTTATAATGATTTGTCAAATCAGTCAATTCACATACCGTTATCTGTTGCTCTCCATCATTGATTCTTTTTCGGAATTCCAAGCGATATTTTCCATCTACTCTTATTGAGCATTCTTCACAGTTTTCTAAAGATTCGAAGTTCAAAGAATTAAGTACGAAAAGGTCTTCTATACGCATAGCACCAATAAGTGTATCCACTCGCTTCTGATATTTTTTAACTACCTGCGGCTGAAATCTAAACTTTTTATTCTTGCACTTGCCTTCTTCATACAGTTCGCACAGATAATCTTTTTCAAATACTATTTCCATGTTTTCGGTATCTTTAGGCTACAAATATAATAAAAAGATATTAGTAATTCACTAAATAAGTGAATTAATTAAAATAATTTAAGACACCTTTCGTACTCCTTTTCTTCTTAGTGCAGCTTCTCGCTGTCCCCCCTGATGTCTCTTCTCAGAGCGAACCCCAATGTCTCCCGCAGATCACGCTGATTCTCGCAGACAACCACATTAGCTTCAAAATACATTCGCATTTTGAGGTTTGTGGAGTTATTTTAAAAAAATGTAGTTAAAATGAAAATAAGTTGTTCTAAATGTTGAATTTATTTATTCATATGTCCATGTTGTATACAAATAAATAGATAAAAAAAATGATTAAATTTATCAGAAATACGAAAACCATTTTTGGAAATAGTATTACGCAAGAACAAAAGGATATAATAATAAGCAAAATTACATCTTTTGAAAGTATTGAAACCAATTACTAATTAGCTAAAACTTATTTTGATGTGCAATAAATTGACAATCAATTATACGTAACAAATAAAACATCACATATTATATAATGTGTGATGTTTTGTTTTCAGCTAAGGCAATTTTTTTATCAAATACGTCATGATGTACTTTTGCTATATATTGATAGTATTAATTACGCCAATTGATCTACTAGAAACATGAACTCATTCAATACCGCAATGGGGTATTTATGATATGGCATAAAAATAGCCCGTTTACCAATGTTGAAAAATAACATAGATAAACGGGCGGTGAAATTATCGAAGAGTAACTTACTCCTTAACCATTTTCTTTGCAGCAGCTTTGTTGCAAGTCTTGGCTGCATTTTTGCAAGCCTTAGCATCTTTCTTGCAACACTTTTTAGCGTCAGCTGCATTCTTGCAACAAGCCTTTCCTGCTTTGCAAGCTTTATCAGCATCAGCCTTGTTAGCTTTTGCACACTGTTCAACTTTATTGCATTTCTTTTCTGCAGGCTTAACATTCTGAGCATTAGCGAAACTGATGGCAGCTACCATAAGAAACGCACTTAAAACGATTTTCTTCATAGTTTAATAATTTATTTAGTT
>JAGPKZ010000043.1 GCA_018053665.1 Prevotella sp. | reverse complement strand
CCCGTTTTATGTATATATATTTTTTCTTATTGTTCATCCCTAAGTATTGGAAGCGATATATGAAATCTCACTGCGATAAATCGGATAACACATATTACGAGGAAAGTAGCTATTGCTGTGAGTCCCATATTAATACCTAGCGTCATCATAAGCCAATATACCAATCCACCGGCAACACTAGCCATTGCATAAATGTCTTTCTGAAAAACCACAGGTTCTTTATTTAGCAACACATCACGTATAACACCTCCAGCGGCGCCTGTAATGCAACCCATAATTATTGCAACCCAAAAAGGATAGTCAAATTGAAGTGTCTTTTGTATTCCGGCTATTGTGAAAAGTGCTAGTCCCAATGTGTCAAATGTCAACCACGCATTTTCAAGTCTGTTTAGCGACTTGGCAAATAAGATAAAAACCAATAACGCTATAACAGTACAGGTTACGTAAATACTGGAAGTCATCCAAAACGGAGTTGTCCCAAGCATAACGTCACGAATAGTTCCACCGCCGATTGCTACTGCAAAGCCACACACAAAACCGCCAAACCAATCAAAATGCTTGACTGCCGCCATTCTTATTCCAGAAATGGCGAAGGCAAAAGTTCCTATAAACTCGATAATCTGTTGCACAGTGTGTGCAACTTCTGGATTAGGACTTATCATTGCTTTATTTTATTAACTATATTCTGAGGATTTCCGCCAAAATATGACTGCAAGTTTTCGACCAAAATGTCCATAAGTCTTTTACGTGCATCAATTGTAGCCCATGCCACATGCGGAGTGATAAAAGCGTTAGGCTGCGCAAACAATGGATTGTCTGCTGATGGAGGTTCTGCACACATCACGTCTGCCCCATATCCGCCAAGCTGTCCGCTCTTCAATGCGTCTGCCACATCCTGCTCGTTCACCAATTGTCCACGACCTGTATTTACAAGCAATGCTCCATGCTTCATTTTTTTAAGTGTTTCCTTGTTAATAAGTTCTCTAGTTTGCTCATTTAACGGACAATGCAATGTAAGAATGTCGCTAACAGCAAGAAGTCCATCTATAGTCGTCTTCTGTATTCCAGAAGGAAGTTCTGTAGCACTCTTGCTTGTGAAAGCATATACGTCCATACCGAAATCATGTGCAATACGTGCAACCTTACTGCCGATACTTCCAAGTCCCAAAATACCAATTGTTTTTCCACTTATTTCCATAAGCGGAGTGTCCCAATAGCAAAAATCAGGATTACTGCTCCAACGTCCTCTACGATTAAGGTCGGCGTAATGCTCCACACGGTTCACCATATTAAGGATGTGAGCAAATGTCATCTGGGCCACACTATCTGTACTATATGAAGGAATATTTGAAACAAATATTCCACGTCTACTTGCCGCCTCAATATCCACAACATTGTAACCCGTGGCTAGAACTCCTATATATTTCAGCTTTGGCAACTCAGCCATTATGTCGTCTGTAATGTTAACCTTATTAATAAGAATCACATCTGCGTCTTTAGCTCTCAATACAACATCTTCTGGCGAAGTACGGTCATAAAGTTTAAAATCTCCAAGTTTGCTTATTGCTTCCCAACTTAAATCACCCGGATTTACTCCAAATCCGTCTAACTCGACTATTTTCATATTCATTATTTTCAATATTTAATGTAAACACCACCTTATTTAAATCTGTCTTCCCAACATTGATTCATCCAATTGTTTAGTTTTTCTTCAGCAGGACTATGCTGTCCTTTCCAAAAACGATCATTCTTCAAATCATCAGGCAGATACTGCTGTTCGGTGAAGTGCCCAGGGTAATCATGAGGATATTTGTAACCGTCGTGATACCCCAATTCTGCCATAAGTTTCGTAGGAGCGTTGCGCAAATGCAACGGTACAGGAAGATTACCGCTTTGTCTCACCTTAGCCAAAGCAGCGTCTACGCCAAGGTAAGCAGAATTACTTTTTTGGCTTGTGGCTAGATACACAGTAGCCTCGGCAAGCGGAATACGTCCTTCAGGCCAACCTATCTTCATTACTGCATCAAAAGCAGCATTGGCAATAAGAAGAGCATTTGGATTTGCAAGTCCTATATCCTCAGCAGCACTAATAACAAGTCTGCGAGCAATAAACTGTGGGTCTTCTCCTCCCTCTATCATTCTTGCCAGCCAATATAAGGCAGCATCAGGGTCACTGCCGCGAATGCTCTTGATGAAAGCCGATATAATATCGTAGTGCATTTCTCCATCTTTGTCATAGGCAAGCGGATTTGATTGTAGCCTACTCTCAACAATAGCATCATTAATTTCAACTTCTACATTATCACCTGATGACTCTACAACGAGTTCAAGAATATTGAGCAGTTTGCGGGCATCACCTCCACTGTATCTAAGCAGGGCACCACTCTCGGTAAGTGTAATTTTACGCTTGCTAAGTTCCACATCTTCGGTCATAGCCCTATGCACTAGATTCAGCAAATCATCCTTGTCAAGTGGTTTTAGTACATATAGCTGACAACGAGAAAGTAACGGGCGTATAACCTCAAACGATGGATTTTCTGTGGTCGCGCCGATAAGCGTAACTATTCCACGCTCAACCGCACCAAGAAGAGAATCCTGCTGTGACTTACTGAAACGATGTATCTCGTCTATAAATAATATAGGAGAAGCAGAACTGAAGAATCTGCCATTTTTTGCCTTATCAATAACCTCACGTACATCCTTAACACCACTTGATACCGCACTAAGGGTATAAAATGGAGTATCAAGTTTTTGGGCAATAATCTGCGCAAGAGTTGTTTTGCCAACTCCAGGCGGTCCCCATAAAATAAATGATGAAATCCGTCCAGAATCTATCATTTTTCGCAAAACAGCGCCCTCTCCTACCAGATGTTTCTGTCCAACATAGTCGTTAAGAGAGCGGGGACGCATTCTTTCAGCTAATGGTTCGCTCATAATTATATGCAAAAATAAGGAATTAGTTCAATATAACAAAAAAATATATGCTAAAAATTTGTGAATTTGATACAAAGTATTTACTTTTGCAGCAAAGATAAATTACACGTATGAAACAGCAAAAAGTTCTAACTTTCAAGACTCTAAATAAGAGCAGCGTTTGGGATATTCAGGAGAATGACGTTTTTAGAATGTGGGAAGCTGCAGAAAAAGAAGCAGACCTAAAGGATAATGTGCGCAGATATACTGACATTATCAGAAGCGCATTCGAAATTGAAGAAATAAAAACGGACAATCCAAGCGTTATTTCAAAATATGAAGAGCGTGGATTCAAGATAGGTTACGTTAAGATTGACGAAAACACAAAGATGAAATGGGCAATAAAAAAACGTCCAATAATGAGAGTCACCGACCTGACCTACGAAAACATCCATCACATTTCGGCTACAAAGCTACTTGAAGTTATTGAACGTAACTTCGGCGGTGGCTGGGATAGCCTTTCACAAAGCATTCAAGATATTATTGAGAGTGGTTTCGACATAAGCACAACTACTTTGCCAAAAGACCGACTAAAGAAAGTCGGCGGAATGTACGACAAAAAAACAAAAGACGGATTTGAAGTTCTCGAAATTCCAAAAGGTAACTGGGTTGAAGCTATTTTCGCTATGGAAAAGCCTGAATTTGAAAAACCAAAGAATAAGATTGAGCCCGAAAGCGAGTTTGACAAAAATGAAGACGAGTTTGAAATTGAAGAAGATAATGATAACGACGAAGAAGATGTTGTAGTTGAAGATCATTATAACGATCCAGACGAAGAAGAAGATCTTTTTGATGAGGATAAGCTCACAGAAGAAAGCTATCGTACTACTTATGATACCGACCCTGAGGCGTTAGACCCTGAGGCGTTAGAAGTAACTGACGATGAAGATTTTTAAATAATTGCTTATATAAATAAAAACTGGAGTTCATTTAATTATGAACTCTTTTTTTGTGCCAAATTTTCACTAACTATGACTATACATTTACTTTTTCAGATATTGTTAGGTTCGTCGTCATTTTAGGGGGGAACATCCTCAATAACACGATTCCGGCTAAAGACAACCTGTGCTAAGTAATCACTTTTTTCACGTTAGGCAATTCAATTACCTAACGTGTGTAATCGAGTTGTTCACGTTGTGTAACACGGTTACACACGTTATGTAATCGGGTTACACACATGCTGATGTAATCGGATTACACAAAACTTGCGGAAATTCAGGTAATCGTTTGTGCACTCAGTTTCAATATATATTTGCATACTTCAAATTCATGCCATCATGTCTATATGTCTATGAAGTTGATTTTTTTGAATTAACCATGCTATTCAGGAAATCAGCCATTATGTTCGATAAAACGCCATCGGCAAAAATATGTATTATGTAAATACCATAATTGCAAAAAAAACGCCAAAACTAGGTGCGTTCGAGGGCATAATGCCACTTTTGCACCGATAATGTCACTTAATGTCACTCGCTCAGCCCTTATAAATAAAGGGTTTGTGACATTATGACATTAGTGACATTAAAAAACTTTTTCTGGTTGTCTTCATGTTAAACACAAATCAAGAATGTGAGTTTACAAAAAAGTCCCACCTGAAATAAATCAGATGGGACTTTCATTATGATACTAAAAACTCTTCAGTAACTTAGAAGAATAAATATCTGTTGTCTACGACATTTGCCTTTATATAAAGCTCGTTCATGAAGTTTCCAGCATACTGCATTGTTTTCTGACGAAGTTTCTGCTCCATTGTCTTATCGTCGAACTTAGCCGCACGATTGACCCTGTTTACAACCTGGAATACATATACACCGGCATTGCCCTTAACAGGCTTACTAGAGAACTTACCATTTGCGGTAGCTGCTACAGCACCACTTACAGCAGGCTCACTTGCACCAGTTAGAGAAACAAATACAGGAGCTGCGAAAGTAACCTGACTTACGGTAGCAACACGTGCACCCTTAGCTTTTGCGACACTGATATTATTTATTCCATTTGCCTTAGCCATAAGCATCTCGGCCTTCTTGTCCTTCATAACTTCAGCTTTTACCATCTCTTTCACACGAGGATCGTTGAGTGAACGGTAACCAACTTCATTAATCTTTGTAAGAGCTAATATTAGTAAGTGATTATTGTCACCACACTCATACATTGGAGAAAGTGCACCCTCTTTGGCATCAAACAACCACTTTAAAGCATCACGTGTGTTGTGAATATTTACAAGATAGTGAGTTGATGTTGTAACATCGGCAGCTTCCTGAACTCTGTAACCAAATTTAGCAGCATTCTTAAGAATATCATTGGCAGTCTGGTTTCCACTAACGAAAGAAGCAAACTTGTTATAAGCTGAGCTGTAAGAATCTCTAGAGAACTCTATGTTCTTCTTGATCACAGCTGCTGTATACTTATCAGTCATTCCCTTGCGATCTAGAACCTGAAGAATTATATTACCCTGAGTAAGCGCAATATTCTTGGTCTCATTTGCAGCCATGGTATTAAGACTATTGATAAAGTTCTTTGTGTCATTGTCCATAGAAGGAGCACTCTGATACTGCTGAGTTGTCATCCAAGTCTTCTGACCTTCCTGACGATACTTCTTTGCGATAGCCTCAAAATCAGCACCGTTCTTCAAAGCTGTATAAATTGAATCTGCAGTCTTGTGAGCTGCAGCCGGATTAGCACCGCCAATCTGAATCTGTCTGTACTGAACTGAATCAGGAAGTTGCTGCTTAGCTACGAGACGAACTATGTTAAGAGAGTTGTCAGCCTTATCCTCAAACACACCTGTTGTCTGACCAACAGTCATTGTTGCAAGTTTAGCTGCTATATCAGCAGGGAAAGCTGTCTTACCGACAGGAATACCTAGATAGTTGATAGAAGAAGTACTCTTGCGAACTACAACATCAGGGTCTGTGGCTGTAGACAAGTCCTTAGCGTAACCAGCAAACTGATTCTGCAAAGCCATGCGGTCAGCAGCCGAAGCCTTAACCTGAACATCAACATACTTTATATCACGACTCTCAACATACTGCTTGAAACGAGGTTTTAACTCATCATATTTTGCCTTCAAATCATCATCTGTAATCTTCACCTTATCGTCCTGAATAGAACTGTAAGGGAAAGCAGCAAGCTGAATCTGGCTTTCCTGATTTTCATCCTTGAAAGCCATTTTAGCCTCGATAGGATTAGAAAGGAAACAATGAGAAAGAAGACCTTGATACTTCTGTGCAAGAGTCTGCTGACGAAGTGTCTTCTCTATGAAAGTCCAATACTTGTATATTGTCTCATACTGTTGTGCTGCCTGTGGGTTTGTGTTCTTCTGCGAATCATACTCAGCAAGGAACTTCTGCAATGCGTTTGCATCGAAACGTCCTGTCTGCTGATTTACGAAAGGAGTCTGAAGAAGCATAGGATTGGTTCCATCCTTAAGGATGTTCTGCATTTCTGCGTCAGTAACCTTAAGCCCAAGCTTCTTAGCTTCGTTCTCTACGATTTTTGTCTGAACATAAGTATTCCAAACCATGTCCTTGACCTGGTTCAGTTGTTCGTCATTAAGAGACTGCGTGCCTTGCTGCATCTTAATAACATCACTATACTCATCAACGAGTTTCTGGAAGTCGTTAACATTAACTTTCTCTCCAAGGACTTCACCCACCTGCTGGCGTTCGTTGTTACGAGAAGACTCGCAAGAACGGAAAGCCTCTTCAGCGATGAACGCAAAAAGACCGAAACCGATGATACACATCAGTATGACGCCTCTGCTTCTAATTTTTCCTAATGCTGCCATTACTTTAAATTTGTTTTTATTTTTAGTTATTTTATATTCTTTACTTTATACCCAAAGTGCCTACAAAAATAACAATAAAATAGCAAACGACCCAATTTTTCATGTAAAATTTGTAGATTAAGATACTTTTCACAGTGTTATCAGTTAATATTCAACCTCACGAGTTCAATCTTTGTCATTGTGCCCTTTACAATTTTGAAAGAGAATTTACCGATTTTCACAACTTCATTAAGTTTGGGGAAGCTCTGATAATGATAAAGTATGAAACCACCGACTGTCTTATATTCTTCACTTTCTGGTATTTTCAAGTCAAACATCTCATTAACTTTTTCAATTTCTAACCTTGCAGAAAGCATGTATTCGGCATCAGATATCTTTTGAGCAATATATTTATTGCTATCGTGTTCGTCCTCAATATCTCCGAATATTTCTTCCACAATGTCTTCAAGCGAAACTATTCCACTTGTTCCGCCGAATTCATCAACTACTATTCCAAGGCTTCTCTTGTCGCGAAGAAAAATCTTCATCAGTTTGCGTGCTGTCATTGTTTCAGGAACAAAAGGCATCTTACAGATTGACGTATGCCAATCTCCAGTTGTATTCCGGAACATTTCCGACGAATGAATGTAACCGTCGATATGGTCGATATCATCATGGTAGACAATAATCTTACTATTGCCACTCTCAATAAAAGTCTGCATCAAGTCTTCTTTAGAACAGTCGTATTCCACAGCATTGATTTCCGTTCGTGGAATCATGCAATCACGGACCTTTGTATCCGAAAATTCCAATGCGTTCTGAAATATTTTCACCTCGTCTTCCACATCGTCATCGTTCTTGGCATTGTCTATACTTGACTGCACAAGGTAGTCAAGGTCAACCTTCGAGAACTCATCTCCAATATGCTCTTTTTTTAACTTCACGCCTAAAACATGCAAAATACATTTTGATAGGAATGTAGTAAAACGGCTAATGGGCCAAAGTAAGACATAAAACAAATAAGCTAAAGGAGAGAAAAATTTCAGCAACCTATTTGGATTGCTCTTAAAAAGCGTCTTTGGAAGAAACTCCCCTGTAAACAACACGATAAGCGTTGATAACACCGTATCAGCAGGAATAGTGAAAGTTGCATCCATTCCATGGAATATAGTAGTATTGAACAGATTAGCAATCAGAGTACCATATACAACCAACACAATGTTATTACCTACAAGCATTGTACTGACAAAGTCATTAGGATGCCTATAAAATAAATCTGTGATACGAGTTGACAGATTATTTTTCTCCTTATCCATCTCAAACAACATTCTATTGCCTGATACAAAGGCAATCTCCATTCCTGAGAAGAATGCTGATAAGAGCATAGTTATTAGTATGCCCAATACTAGCAATATGTCTACATTTTCTGTCATTATTTTAATGCATCAAAGGTATTGACGTATTCCTACGTTGAGGTGTTGCCTGCGGATGCTGTGACTTCATTATAGAGTCCTGCGCCCGACGCGCTGAATCTGTATTCACACCAGGTGTTGTACTTCCATCGCTACTGAAATCATTTTTCTCGAAAGAACCTCTTGTATTTGTAACAATATATTTCGTCATCTTCTCATCACTTCGGAAGAAATTACCCTGTAGGGTGCGTTCCTTTGTTACGAGTTTTGAAAAAACATAAGAATAAAGTTCGTGTTTGTTTTCATCCCAAAAAAGCTGTTGACTTGAAAAACGTATTCCGTCTTTTGTCAATATTCGAACTCGTGAACGAAGTTCCCACAGTTTTATCTGATCATAGTAATAAGCCGTATCACACTGAATATATGACTGAACATGGAATTTTTCGTCAAACTGCTCTAGAAAGACTCCCTTCTTAAACAACCAACGTGACGGATGGAGATTTGTATTTATCTCCCACTCCTCTGTTATAATTCTGTATTTTGCGACTCCGGAATCAGAAATAAGAGTGTTAACTCCGTAACTTGTCATTACAGCAGCAGAGTCACGTGCATGAATAGCCGGTGCTGTATGCTCATGCTGCTCCTCGCATGACACGAAGAACAGCATTGCCGACAATAATATAATTGATGATATTGATTTCAATTGTGTGTATGGAATTTTACTGAACCTTCCACTTAGCAAACCAACGCTCGTTAAAGGTGAATCCTATATTAATACGAAACGTGTTCTCTTTTATAAGTCCCACTGCCTCTTGTCTTGTCCAAGATCCACTTATATTAAGATAAGAGCGATTATTCCAGCCGTTAATGATTGGAATTCCGAAACCAGCACTCACTCCATATTCTTTAGGACCGTCCTGTCCGTTTATTTTATAATAAGGTGTGGCGTAAGATGCACCGATATTGTATCTTACATGGTCCATGAAATGACGTCCATTTTCATTAGGGCAGAAAGTTGCTCCTACAGTTAGTTTTTGGCGATTTTTGTAGATTCCGTTAATCATTTCATAACTTTGTTTACCGTCTGATGAAAGTGTAGACATCGGATATCCAATTCCTGTATATTTCATAAGAGTATAATCTACGCCCAACTTTAGTTTATTAGCATGATTGTACATTAAACCGGCTCCATATGTAGAAGGTATTTCAAGTCCGTTTGAGATTGAGATTGCCGTAGTATCCGACACACCTGTACTCGAATTTGTAGAAATTATCTGACATTTCGGATTAGCCGACAACTTATGCCCCAATCCATAAACCAAACCTAGAGTAATATTATCATTACGGTTTATCTTTGCTGTATATTGCATACCTAAATCAAGCTTGTAGTTATTAACTGTGGCTGTGTAATATTTGGACAGCGTATTGATATAAGCGTTGCTATATGAATTTATAACAGAACGTTCGTAGTTTCCCCACAGATAACCGACGTTAAAACCAAAAGACAACCCCTTAATCGGTTCCCAACCAGCACCTAAATATATCTGATGAAGACCACCGGTTCCATTATATGTATTAGTAAATGTTGTTGGGCTAGACGACACATTGAGTTTACCAGTAGAAGAATAGCTATACCCAATATTGGTATAAGGCAAAACACCAAAGCTCACGCCCAAATGATTTGCAAGATGGAATCCTGCAACAACATAGTCGAAATCAGCATTATTGGCGTTCTTCTTAACTCCATTTTCTTGAAAGTTAGTAACCTGTCCAGAGAATCCTGCGTCAAATATAAAAGACAAGGAATCAATTGACGCATATGAAGCAGGGTTAAGAGTATTGACCTGATTGTGTTCATGAAAACCTAAACCCAACCCGTTCATACTACGGCTGAATCCAGTTCCATTATCAGATAATATACCAAGACCATATTGGCTATATGGTGAATTCGTGCCACTTTGGGCTAAAGCTGTTGATGATAATATAGCCATCAAAGCAGCGCACAATATTAGTTTTTTCATATTTTTCTAAATAATCGCTTGCAAAATTATCAAAAAAAATAGAAATAAATGCACGTTAAGTCAGAAATATAAGTTATTTTTGCATCGTGAAACGTTTTAAATATACTTTTATAAGCTCTTTAGTTGTTTTTTTACTGTCTTTAACATGTAATGTTAAAGCACAGCAACATTCTCAGAACAACAAAAGTGACTCTATACAAATAAGTCTGTTGACTTGTGGACCTGGTGAGGAAATTTATTCTCTCTACGGACACACGGCCATAAGGTTTCATGACTTGAAGAATAATAATGACCTAGTAATTAACTATGGCATGTTTTCTTTTAGTCAAAGATTTTTCATACTTCGTTTCGTATTCGGACTTACAGATTACGAAATGGGAATTATGCCTTTTAATGCTTTCATGGAAGAATATGAAAGCGATAGAAGATGGGTAAAAGAACAGGTGTTAAACATTACATTGCAAGACAAAATGAAAATTGCAATGGCAATAGAAAATAATTACTTGCCAGAAAACAGAACTTACAGATACAACTATTTTTATGATAATTGTACAACAAGAGCACGTGACATCTTAATTAACAACATTAGTGGGACTGTTGAAACACAAGATAATCAGCATATTAACAGCTCGTACCGTAAGGAAATTCACAAATGGAATTGGAATCATTGTTGGGCTCGCTGGGGAAACGATTTACTGCTTGGAGTGAAAGCAGACAGAAGTATTAACGGAAATGAATTGCAATTTCTTCCGGATAATCTGAGCAAAGACTGGAAAACTGCAAAAATAAAATATGCAGATGGAAAAACTTACCCCTTTATTAGTCAAGAACATTATCTGATTGGCAATAATACATCGTCTACAGAAAATAACGCCAATGATTTAAACATTTTCAATCCATATACTCTTATCTGTGCTATCATCGTTATTATATTATTGTCAAGTTGGAAAAAGACAACACACCCACTTCCTTATAAAATAATAATGTGGTGCGTATGGTTAACGACTGGACTTTGCGGAATAATTATTACAACCATGATATTCAGCCAGCACCCTACAGTTAGCCTAAATTTACAGATACTGCTTCTTAACCCGCTCAACCTAGGAATGCTTATTCCGGCATTGGCACGCAACAAAAAATATAATTTTACTATACTTGCATGTTTGATTTTGTTTCTTTTAGGAGCGTTTATTCAGAGCTATGCTGACGGTTTGGAATATTTGGCATTTATTTTGCTTATTGTATCCCAACGTGATTTATTATCACAATTATTAAAAAGCAAGAAACAACAATAGTGAACAGATATATAGCCATATTAATAGCAGCGCTCACTTCAGCAGAAATGCAAGCTTTCCAGCTTGCACCACGCCTTGTGGTCAATATTACCATTGACCAACTGCGCTCTGACTATATTGAGGCATTCTCACCACTATTCAGTCAAGACGGATTTCGAAAACTTATGCAGGAAGGCAAGGTTTACGAAACGGCTTCATACCCTTTCAAATCTGTTACAGAGCCTTCGGCAATCGCAACCATAGCTACAGGAGCAACACCTTATTATCACGGGATTGTTTCACCGCAATGGCTTGACAGAAATACACTAAGACAGATCTACTGTGTAGACGACAACAGATACGGGGCTTCACCAGCAAATCTTAAAACATCAACCGTAAGCGATGAAATGAAGATTTCATCAGCAGGTTCAAGTATAGTCTACAGTATCGCAGAAGACAAAAGTTCTGCCATACTGTCAGCAGGTCATGCGGCTGACAACGCAATATGGTTTGACGGCACAAGAAGAAAATGGCAAACGAGTCCATATTATGGCGCATCTCCAAAATGGTTGAACACCGGAATATTCTCACACGATATAAGCAATGATGACATAGCCACAAAAGCCGGAGAAATTGTCAGCAAGACCTCGATGGGAACAGACAATATTACGGACATGTTGTCAATAACCTTATCGGCAACATCCTCTGATAACGCAGTAGGGAATTGGCAGAACAGGATGCAAAGTGTTTACACTAAATTGGATAACACACTTGGTAATCTTGTAAAATCTATAGAGAAGACTATAGGCAAAGAACATGTGATATTTGTAATTACAAGTACCGGAGCAGAAACTGATGAAGACAATAATTATGCTTTATACAGAGTTCCTACAGGAACATTCTATATAAATAGGACAGCCAATCTACTAAATGTTTATATAAGTGCCATTTATGGACAAGGCAACTACGTTGATGCTGTATTCGGTAATCAAATCTATCTGAATCATAAATTAATCGAACAGAAACGTTTGAGCCTTCGTGATGTAGAAAACCGATGCAAGGAAATTCTTGTCCAGAGTGCCGGAGTATCAAATGTATACACTACTGAGCAATTGCTTGCCGGAGGAAATGATGACATAAAGAAAATACGTAACGCATTCAGTCCAAGCGTAAGCGGAGACATTGTTATTGATGTCACCCCAGGTTGGAAACTGCTGAACGAAAATACACAAGAAACATATACTAGTCGTACGGCTGTTATTCCCTTTCCTATCATTATATATGGAATGGGCATAAAAGCCGAGCGAATTACAACACCTGTAACGGTAGACAGAATTGCGCCTACCATTGCAAAAAGCATTCATATTAGAGCGCCAAACGCATGTGAAAACATTCCTTTATTCTGATACTTATAGAATATCGGATAATAGAGCGTATCCAAAGTTTTCATTGACATTGTGCATATTACTGATTAATTTTCGTAATTTTGCACTATTAAACATTACAAAAATAACAAAACAAAATAGAATTATGAATTTAAACAATTTTTTAAAGTCATTGTTTGGCGATAAATCTGTTCGTGATATGAAACTCATTCAACCTCTAGTAGAGAAGGTGAAAGAGAGTTATCCTGAAATACAGAAACTGACAAACGACGAATTGCGTGCTAAGACAAAAGAACTACAGCACTACGTACAGAATTCTGCAGAAGAGCAGGAAAAACAGATTGCCGAACTAAAGAGTAAGATTGAGGAAACTCCAATTGACCAACGTGAAGATATTTTTAACCAGATAGACAAGTTGGAAAACGAGGTTCTTGAAATATTCGAAAAGGCTTTGAACGATGTTATGCCAATAGCTTTCAACATAATCAAAGATACAGCACGACGATTCTCTGAAAACGACGATACAGTTGTTACAGCTACAGATTTTGACCGCGAACTTGCATCAAATCCTGCAAATGATTTTGTTACAATAAACGGTGACAAAGCTATATACCACAATGAATGGACTGCCGGTGGCACGAAAATCAAATGGAACATGGTACACTATGATGTACAGTTGTTTGGTGGTATTGCACTTCATCAAGGTAAGATTGCCGAAATGGCAACTGGTGAAGGTAAAACTCTTGTTGCTACCCTACCGGTATTCCTGAACGCACTTACAGGTAATGGTGTACACATGGTCACCGTAAATGATTATCTTGCAAAACGTGACTCTGAATGGATGGGGCCTCTATACATGTTCAACGGTCTTTCTGTTGACTGCATCGACAAACATCAGCCAAATTCAGAAGCTCGTCGCAAGGCTTATCAGGCTGACATCACATTCGGAACAAACAATGAGTTTGGTTTCGACTACCTTCGCGACAACATGGCATTAAACCCAAGCGACCTTGTACAGCGCAAGCATAACTACGCTATTGTGGATGAGGTCGACTCTGTGCTTATTGATGACGCTCGTACACCTCTTATTATATCAGGACCTATTCCAAAGGGTGACGATCAGATGTTTGAAGAGTATCAGCCACTAGTAGAGAAACTTTATGAAGTACAACGCAAACAGGCAACAGAACTTCTTGCAGAAGCAAAGCAAAAGATTACCGAAGGACAGAAGATAAACAACAAACAACTTCTTGACGAAGGTTTCCTTGCCCTTTACAGATCATATAAGGCACTTCCTAAGAATAAGCCACTTATCAAGTATCTTTCTGAAGACGGAATTAAGGCAGGAATGCTGAGAACCGAGGAAACATACATGGCAAACAACAACCGTGAAATGCCAAAGGCGATTGCACCTTTGTTTTTCGTTGTTGATGAAAAGCTAAATAGCGCAGACCTTACAGACAAGGGTACAGAATGGCTTGCAAAGCAGACAGGCAACGAAAACCTATTCGTTTTGCCTGACATTACTTCACAACTTTCTGCACTTGAAAACGAAAAATCTTTGTCTGATCAGGAACGTGTTGATAGAAAAGACGAACTCATGGCACACTATGGTGTACAGAGTGAGCGTGTTCATACTCTTCAACAACTTCTTAAGGGTTACACAATGTTCAATAAAGACGACGAATATGTCGTTATGGACGGTGAGGTCAAAATTGTTGATGAGCAAACAGGTCGTATAATGGACGGTCGCCGCTGGAGTGACGGACTTCATCAGGCTATTGAGGCCAAGGAGCACGTTAAGGTAGAAGCAGCCACACAGACATTCGCAACTATTACATTACAGAATTACTTCCGTATGTACCACAAACTTTCTGGTATGACCGGTACTGCAAGTACTGAAGCTGGAGAGCTTTGGGATATTTACAAACTTGATGTTGTTGTAATTCCTACAAACCGTCCTATCACACGTCATGACCTTCAAGACAGAGTATACAAGACTGCACGTGAGAAATATGCAGCCGTGATTGATGAAATTGAGGAGATGAGAAATATAGGTCGTCCTGTCCTTGTAGGTACAACATCTGTTGAAATCAGTGAATTGCTGAGTAAGATGCTTAACATGCGTAAGATTTCTCACAATGTACTTAATGCAAAGCTCCACCAAAAGGAGGCTCAAATTATTACTGAGGCTGGTCGTTCTGAGAACGGACTAGGTGCGGTAACCATTGCTACCAACATGGCAGGTCGTGGTACCGACATTAAACTTACAGACGAAGTTAAGGCTGCTGGTGGTCTTGCCATTATCGGTACAGAACGTCATGAAAGCCGCCGTGTTGACCGTCAGTTGCGTGGTCGTGCTGGTCGTCAGGGAGACCCAGGTTCTTCTGTATTCTACGTAAGTCTTGAAGATAAGCTTATGCGTCTATTCGCATCAGAAAGAATCGCCAAAGTCATGGACAGACTTGGATTTGAAGACGGAGAGCGAATTGAAAGTCCAATGATTTCAAAGAGCATTGAGCGCGCCCAAAAGAAGGTTGAGGAAAATAACTTCGGTATTCGTAAGCATCTTCTTGAATATGATGACGTGATGAACAAACAGCGTACTGTTATCTACGAGAAACGTCGCCATGCTCTCATGGGTGAACGTATCGGAATGGATATCACCAACGTCATCTGGGACCGTATTATCAGCATTCTTGATAAAAATGATTACGAAGGAGTCAAAGAAGAATTCATGAAGGTTCTTGCTATGGAAAGTCCTTTCGATCAAGAGGAATTTGAAAACAGCACAAAAGATACTCTCGAAGAGCGTGCTTTCCAAGATGCTATGGCTGCGTTCAAGCGCCATACTGAAAGAATACAGGCTGACGCCTACCCTGTTATAAAGCAGGTTCAGGAAAGTCAAGGTGAAATGTTTGAGCGCATACTTGTTCCTATAACTGATGGAAGAAATATGTATCAGATACCTTGCAACTTAAAGAATGCTTATAAGACAGAAGGTGCAAGCGTCGTAAAGGAATTTGAGAAGACAGTAATGCTGAGAATTATTGACGACAATTGGAAAGAAAATCTGAGACAGCTAGACGAACTACGCCACAGTGTTCAGAATGCTTCATATGAACAAAAAGATCCATTGTTGATTTTCAAACTCGAAAGCGTGAAACTTTGGGATAATATGATTGACGACATGAACAACCGCATCGCAAGTGTATTGATGCGTTGTCAGCTGCCAGTTGTACAGAATGAACTTCATGAGGCTGCTCCAGAACAACATTCACAAAGATATGTTGAGCAAAAAGCTGACTCTGCAGAAGAAGTAATGCGTGCAGCACAGCATGCAGCAGCCAATAGAGACACACGCGAAGCAGGTGAAGTAAATCACACTCCGTATGTTGCTGACAAGATGCCACGTCCTAACGATTTATGTCCATGTGGTTCTGGCAAGAAATTCAAGAATTGCCACGGACGCAATATGTAATATAAACATGATCAATATAAAAGGCATGAATGAAATTTATTTCATTCATGCCTTTTTTTATTATTAAAGTATCAGATTCTGATAAATCTTATTTCAAAACAAGCTTAATGATTGGTCTATATCTGGTTTTTCGTCTTCAAGATCTTCCTCCATGTTACTGCAAAAATGCAACATAAGTTGCTGTCCCTCGCTTACATTCTTATTAATACGATAGATACCACGGGAGTCAGTACGTTCAATAACAGAGTTAGGATTCTTGGAATTACGCATAAGATATTGTCTAACATAAACATAAACATCATCAAAGTTGACAACGTTAAATAAATTGTTACATGCATTTTGAACATGAAGTGCCAATTTCTTTACAGAAATTCCTTCATCACCAGCCTCCAACAAAAAGCACAATATCTCTTGATCGTAATTCATTTCATTATTAATAAACAAAAAGAAGGGGGCTGATAAATAAAATTCTCAGCTCCCTTCCTTTATCAAATATCCAACTTGGAATATTATGCAAGTGTTATCAAGTTGTTGTTCTCGTCCTTAACCTTACCCTCTTTAAAGAGCCAGCCAATACCGAGATAAGC
>JAGPKZ010000042.1:14306-16917 GCA_018053665.1 Prevotella sp. | reverse complement strand
GCAAACTTACCAGAGTTCATGATTGCCTCGGAAGCAGCAACTGACTCGTTAAGGTATTTCTGCGCACGTGACAAATCAGGTGCCTTTCCATTTTCATTAGCCGTACGATACTTGCAGAATGTACCCTCATAAAGGCATACATCACTCTTCATCGCCAATGCCATCTGTTTGCTCCATGCCGTCTTATCACTTACATCATCAAGATTGGCTGCAGCATAGTTTAAATCACTAAGCACTGAATCAATTACGACATCACGATCAGTACGTGAACCATAAATTCTATCGTCATTAGGATCTGTAATTACATCTTGCATCCACTGCACATTACCAAACTTTCTTACCATTTGATAATATTCCCATGCACGATTTAATCGCCCTATCGCCATAAAGCGAGCTTTCTCTCCGTTTGTAAGTGTAGAAGAAGATAATCCCTGAAGGAGATAGTTTACACGACGTATCTCTTTGGAGCCAGCAGTCCAGTCGGTAGAGGCACTAGGAATAGTTTTATAAGTCCAGTCATCAAAGGTTGGATTTACCTGATCATCCGAAAAGCTTTTGAAATAAAACCATCCAAAATCACCCTTTGAATTATAACCAATATAGTTATCATAGAATTTGTTGCTGTAGCTCTCAACCGCATTGGCATTGCTCCAGAAAGTGGTATTATTTGTAAATGTGTCACGAGGAGACTTATCCAGCATATCATTGCAGCCAGAGAGCATCAATGTGAATGCAACAGAGGCATATATTATAATCTTTTTCATATATAGAAATTATTATATAAGTTATATAAATCAGAAAGTAACTTCAAGGCCTACTGACCAAGAACGCGTGATAGGATATGTACGGCCCCATGTGCCATAAGTAAGAGCACCTTGTCCATCATTCATTTCTGGATCAATAGGAAGTTTGCCACATCCATTATGAAGAAGACAAAGATTGTTTACACTGCCATATAAACGTATCTTCTGAATGTATATATGTCTCAAGATTGACTGAGGGACGGTATAACCGAGTGTTATATTTTTCAATCTAAGATATGACATATCAACAAGATATTTTGTCTGAGGGTAGTAATTATGCTCACCGCCAATTTGTGAAAGTGCGGCAACATTACCAGCGCCTTCATTTCCTGCATACAGGCAAGGAAAATCATTACTCTGATTGATATTTACTACATTATTTGCCGGGTCATAAACATTATATCTTGTCTGATTTGAATATATTGCAAGGTCGGCAGCACGCATTTCAGGAAATGCTAAAGAAGACAATGTCCACATGTCACGTTTACCAACTCCCTGAAAGAAGAAATCAATATCAAATCCACAATATGTTCCGCCCAAATGGAAACTATAT
The DNA here is from genome assembly GCA_018053665.1 of Prevotella sp. Classification (GTDB taxonomy): domain Bacteria; phylum Bacteroidota; class Bacteroidia; order Bacteroidales; family Bacteroidaceae; genus Prevotella. The sequence continues at coordinate 15,561 of JAGPKZ010000042.1, read as the reverse complement.
TCATAGCGAGGAAGCGTGTTTCCTATAACTTTAAGGTCTCCATGGTCCTCGGCAGTGCCTTTACCACCATCAATTTTTCCGTCACCATTTAAATCCTTGAACTTTATATCACCAGGACCATATACAAAAGTATCAGTCTGTATACCTGTCTGATTTGCAATACCTGACTTATACTTCCAAGAACCATCAGTATTTTTTCCATTGAAATCGTCCTCTGTGAAATAACGGTCTGTCTCAAATCCCCATATATCACCCCAATTTTCACCTTCATAAGCATACATCTTGGCATTTGCATCAGTAACGATACCACCTGTATATCCTATAATCTTGGAGGTGTTGTTCCATTTAGTAACCTTAACCTTGGAATCTCCTATACTGAAATTAGCATAAAGTCCCACATTCTTGTTTATCTGTTTACGCCAATTAAGAGAGACCTCCCAACCACGTGAACGAAGCTGACCGGCATTTGAATATGGAGCCGTTGCTCCAACGCTTGCAGGTAGAGCTGTTCCTGGAGCTAACATATCTTTAGTGATACGCTGAAACCAATCTGCAGTAACAGTGAGTTCATCATTAAGGAAACCCAAGTCAAGACCTAAATTGAAAGACTGTATTCTCTCCCATGTAAGATTTGGCGATACCCAATCAGGCATGTTAAATTGATTGACCTTTGTGTTACTTCCATTGAGCCACGTTATATCTGTTGGAGAAATAGTCGAGACCCTTGAAATAAACATCCAATCGCCAACAGCCTCATTTCCGATCTCGCCATAAGACATACGTAGCTTGCCATTAGAGACATACTTATTTAGATTCTTCCAATAAGGTTCTTCACTAAAGCGATAGCCAACAGAACCTGATGGGAAGAAAGCCCACTTATCTCCTTCGGGGAATCTTGACGATCCATCGTATCTACCATTAAGTTCTAGTAGATAGATACCTTTGTAATCATAGTTTATACGTCCGAAATAACCAGCAGAAGCCCGGTTTTGTGTAGAAGATTTAATGGCCGCTTTTGTCATATCTCCATAAGCAAGGGATAGTTCAGGATATTCTTCATCATACAATTGAGTGCGATTGGCATAGAAATAATCAGAAGAATAATTTTCTCCATTCACACCAACCATTACATTAAGATTATGAGCTTCTTTCCAAGAATGATTGTAGTTCATATAGGCATTTGCTGTCCAACGATTCGCCTTCGTATTGTCACGTGTGGCATTTGTTGTTGATGTTCCAACAATATAAGTTGGAG
>JAGPKZ010000042.1:0-14206 GCA_018053665.1 Prevotella sp. | reverse complement strand
AAAGCCAATCGGTGACATCTGTTTTCAAATTTAAAGTGGCATTATATCGTTCACGCTGTGCAGGACTAAATTTCATCAGGTCTTGTTTCTTGTCATATCCAACAGAAAGATAGAATACCGTTTTACCACTTGAGCCGCTTATAGAAAGATCATGACTCAACGAAGGTGCGGCATTGTCATACCATATTTTCTTTATATCATAGTTAGCATAATACATTGGTTGACCATTCATGAAATAATAATCACCGACATCGCTATCACTCTGGTAAGGGCGCATCAAACTATATCCTTTTTTACCACTATTCTGTTCTTGCCATTTCTCTGCATAAGGTAATAACTTGTCGAAATACATACCAAAGAGTTCAACCGAACCACCATCGGTACGCGCCTTTGCCATCATAGCAGATTTAAGTTGAGTAGGAACATCTGGATAATCTGGAAGATAAGTAGCATTATCCCAAGCCAGATGTCCATCATATTTTATTGAAATCTTATCACCTTTATTAGCCTGTTTGGTGGTGATAAGGATTACTCCAAACGCGGCACGACTACCATATATTGAAGAAGATGCAGCATCTTTCAACACAGAGATAGAAGCAATATCATTACCATTTATCATAGAAAGGTCGTCAACAGGAACTCCGTCTACAATAATTAAAGGAGAGGACTTCTGACCATTTGATAATGTACCCAATCCACGAATAGAAATAGTTGGATTACTATCAATATTTCCACTGCTGTTTATAATTGAAAGACCAGGAACGGCTCCTTGCAAAGCCCTTGCAACATCCTGTTCTGGTCTACCTGTAAGAGTCTTTGCAAGATCAACATTTGAGACAGCACCAGTTAGATTCACTTTTTTCTGCTGACCATAACCTACCACAACCACTTCGTCTAGCAAGGCATTGTCACTTTCTAGCTGTACCCTCATACCATCTTTAGCATTTTTGGTAACAGTTTTATAGCCTAAAAAGGAAATACGGATCTTACTTCCGTTTCCAACATTAATCGAAAAATTTCCATTAACGTCTGTCACCGAACCTCGCGTAGTTCCAGGTTCAGTAACACTGGCACCTATTACGGGTTCACCATTTTCGTCAACAACAGTTCCTTTGATTGTAACTGTGGCTTTAGCCCCTACCACCAACTGATTAATAAGAGGTGAAGCCTCAAGGATATTCCATGTTGGATTACAACAAAGGAATAAAGCCCCCAATAGCACGGATAGTTTCTTCATAGAAAAATATAATTAGGTCATTTTGTTGCAAATATAAAAAAACATTTGACTATTTGCAAATAATTACAAATATTTATTTTAAATTGTTATTGATTATTTGCAACTGACTATATTTTCCTATAAAAACATCACAATTTTATCTTTTCTAAATCATCTGGCACAAATACGTTTCCATTGAATTTACTTTTGGCTTCTATTGTATAATCTATTTTACGCGTGGCTATTGTCTTTTCTTCTGTGTGATAAAGCACTAAGTTCTTAACATTTAGTTGTTGCGCTACCATTGCTGCATCCATTGCTGTACTGTGGTGTTTTTCATAAGGATGAAAAATATCTCTGTCAGCATATTTGCAAAAAGCCTCACACATCATCCAATCTGCATTTTCAACAAGTTCTTTGTTTTGCGGATTATAAGGTTCATCTCCCAGACATACCAACTTTTCATCATTGGGCATTCTGCATACAAAGCCAAATTGTTTTTCCTTCGTTGAAAGTATATCAAAAGCCATCAGATGAAATGTCCCTATATCAAATTCATAACGATCTTGGAGAGTATGAAACACGATACATTCTCCCATGTGTTTCAGGTGTTTTGGAGCAAGAGTATTTTCACTTATATACTTTAGCATTCCTATTACCTTTTCATGGCTCCAAACATTTAGCACACCAACGCAATCACCAGCGATATGCTTTTGGATAAACATCCTTATTACCCACACAACACCTAATATATGGTCTGTATGCGCATGTGTAACAAACACATCATGTATTTTAGACAAAGATATGCCAGCCTTATCCATCTGAGACAAGATGCCATTACCACCGCCTGCATCAACAAGGAAAGATATATTTTCTGTACTAACAACAAAACACGTATTGTAAATATGACTCACAATAGCATTACCTGTACCCAACATAGTTAGTTTTGCTTTTTCCATACCTAGAATACAATACTTGTGTTATTCCTCTATCAATCCTTTGGTTAGCATGTCATAATATAAAGCCTCCAACTCTCCCAAAGTAAGTTTCGCTACTGCGTGCTCAAGATTACGTATAAGTTCTTCACGGCGATAGTCGCCAGTCGAATTAAAATGTGCAAAGTCTACCATGTTTTTATAATTTTATGCAAAGATACTGTTTTTTTTTTGTTACCTTTGCAATAATGTTTAAAAGAACATATCATGGAACAAATCAAAAATAACAAACTAACTGTAACTGTGTCTAAACACGGTGCAGAACTTCAAAGCATCAAGGATGCGAATGGTAAAGAATATCTTTGGCAGGCTGATCCAAATTTCTGGAATCGCCATTCTCCTCTTTTATTTCCTATTGTTTGCGGACTTTGGGAAGACAAATATCGTGTAAACGGAAAGGAATACAAACTTGGACGCCACGGTTTCGCACGTGATACAGACTTCAAGCTCATTGCACAGGGAGACAATCAACTTGTTTATTGCCTCAACGATAGTGAAGAGACATTGAAGGAATATCCATATCATTTTAATCTAGCTGTAAGCTACAAGATTGTAGAGAATAAGATAAAAGTGGTATGGCATGTTGAAAATACCGACAATAAGGAAATATATTTCCAGATTGGCGGTCACCCTGCATTCAACGTTCCTGACTTGAAACCAGGCGAACCATTAGCGGGTACTCTCAAGTTTGACGATGAAGAGCCTAGCAGACTGTATGGTAATGTTGGCGGATGTATCACTTCTGGATATCATAAAGTTAAAACAGAAGGCGGACTTTATAAGTTCACGCAAGATGACTTTAAGGACGATGCCGTAATCTTCGATCACAGTCAACTACAGAAGATTAGTATTATCAACAAGGAAGGTAAGCCAGAGGTTACTCTTGACATAAAGACTCCTGCTGTTGGAATATGGAGTCCGTATGGCAAAGACGCACATTTCGTATGTATTGAACCTTGGTATGGTATTCACGACTGGGCTGAATACGACGGTGAGTTTAAGGATAAGTATCTTATGAATAAACTCCTTCCAGGATGTAGCTTCATGAGTGAATATACGATAACAATCGGAGAATAATAAATAACTAAAAAGTGGCTGAAAGAAAAAATCTTTCAGCCACTTTTTTATCTGTTTATAAGATATTCTTTAAATATTAGAATGCCTCACGATACTTATTTTCATCTTGATCATTCAACATACTTAAATAACTTTGGTATCTGCTTGCGGCAATATAATGATCTTCCAAAGCCTTCAATACTGCACAACCCGGTTCATGAGTATGAGTACAATTATTGAATTTACATTTCTTTGAGTAATGGAAGATTTCACGGAAATAACTTGTAAGTTCTTCAGGAGCCATATCAAAAGTACCAAATCCCTTTATTCCAGGAGTATCAATAATATATCCACCCTCTGGTAATTCCAACATTTCACTGAATGTGGTGGTATGAATACCCGTATTATGGGCATCGCTGATTTCTGATGTACGAAGGTTCGCTTCCGGCAATATTCTGTTTATCAATGTACTCTTTCCGACTCCACTATTTCCACTCAACAGTGTTATCTTATCTTTCAGCATTGGGCGCAACACATCCATGCCATGACCGTTAGCAGCAGATATTTCGACACATTCATATCCAATTGTTGAATACAGTTTTATCATCATCTGCTGATAATGCTGTTCTTCCTCTGAAAGAATGTCCAGTTTGTTGAACACCAATATCATCGGCACACTGTAAGCTTCAGCAGAAGCAAGAAAACGATCTATGAAAGTAGTGTTTGTCTCCGGATAATTAACCGTGACAATAAGGAATGTCTGATCAACATTGGCAGCAATAATATGACTTTGCTTACTTAGATTCTGAGACTTACGTATAATATAGTTACGGCGGTCTTCAATCTTGGTAATAAGAGCTGTACCTTCCTGATTAGTGACAATATCAACAAGATCACCAACAGCTACAGGATTTGTACTGCGGATTCCCTTCAATCTGAAATTGCCCTTTATCTTGCTTTCGATAACCTTTCCGTCATCAGTTTTAACCGAATACCAACTACCTGTATTCTTTATAACGAATCCTTTCATTCAGGCTTATTATACGGTCATGATTTCCATCTGCTTATCATTCAGCAGATCGTCAATCCTCTTAATATACTTATCGTGAACCTTCTGGAGATCAGTCTCAGCATCTTTCTCAATATCTTCAGACAATCCGTCTTTAATGGCTTTCTTAAGTTTTTCCTTAACTTCACCACGAACATTGCGCACTTCAATCTTGGTCTTCTCACCAAATTTGTTGCACTGCTTAACAAGTTCCTTACGGCGTTCCTCGGTAGGTTGTGGGATGCCAAGGCGTATAATCTCACCATTATTTTCAGGAGTAATACCTACATCACTGTCCATAATAGCTTTTTCGATATCTTTAATTACCTTTTTGTCCCATGGACGTATGGCAATAGATCTTGCATCTGGTGTAGTTACAGTTGCGACTTGATTAAGAGGAACCTTGCTTCCATAAGACTCAACTTTCACGCCATCAAGAATAGCCGTATTGGCACGACCGGCACGGATGTGTGTCAATTCGTCGGCAAGATACATTGCTGCCATCTCCATGCGCTCTTCAGCGTCGCTTAATGTTGCTTTAACGTCTAACATATTATATGATTATTTAATTTTCTATTCTACAAAATTAGATATTAATTTTCAAAACTGCAACTGTTTAGATAAAATATTTGCAATCTTTTCAATATACAGTCCGTCCGTTGCGTCAAATGTTGCTAGTTCCTTGCTATCAATATCAATAACTCCATAAACATCACCGTTTGAACTGTGAATAGGAACCACAACCTCTGAACGGGACAATGAAGAACACGCTATATGACCTGGAAATGCATCAACATCATCAACGATGATTGTTGAGTTTTCTGCCCAAGCCTTTCCACATACTCCACGACCTTTTTTTATGCGATAACATGCTACGCTTCCTTGAAAAGGTCCTAATAGAAGTTCGTCACCATTAACAAGATAAAATCCTACCCAGAAATAGCTTTCTGGAAATGTTTCATGCATAGCGGCTGATACATTAGACAATACGCCAATCACATTGTTTTCACCTTCTGATAGACTTTTTATCTGTGCACAAAGTGTGTCATACTTATCTTTCTTATCAATCATAACCATATCGTTACTGCAATAGTTTTTCTACGACATTTGTTAAATCCACAAACTGCTTAACAGACAACTGTTCTGGGCGCTTGGTCATTATGTCCATCGCAAAGAAATCCAAACTTGGCATGTGTTCCTTTGAGAACATTTGCTTTATGCTCCCTCTCAACATTTTTCTACGCTGATTGAATACCGTTTTCACAAGGCGCTTGAAAAGTTTTTCGTCGCAACCAAGTTCGGTAACGCTGTTACGAGTCATTCTAATTACTGCACTCTTAACCTTTGGTGGTGGGTTAAAGACGTTCTCGTCTACAGTAAACAGATATTCTACATCATACCATGCTTGTATTAGCACAGACAATATGCCATAGGCCTTACATCCTGGTGCTGATGCGATACGGAGCGCAACTTCACGCTGAATCATACCAGTGCAGCATGGGATAAGTTCCTTATAATCAAGCATCTTGAAGAATATCTGGGAAGAAATATCATAAGGATAGTTTCCTGTAAGCACAAACTGCTTACCAGCAAATATCTCATTTAGATCCATACGAAGAAAATCCTCGCCTATTATATTATCATTCAACTTAGGATAGTGCTCATGCAAGAATGCCACAGATTCAGAATCAATCTCCACAGCTTTAACGTCTCTGTTCTTTGTAACCAGATATTGAGTCAAGACTCCCATTCCTGGTCCTATTTCTAGTACCGGAATATCTGGATAAGCATCAACAGTATCAGCTATTCTGCGAGCTATTTCTAAATCAATAAGAAAATGCTGACCTAAATTTTTCTTTGGTTTTACTAACTTCATTATATTGTTTATATGTGAAAGGCATTGACTGGCAAAACATATTTTTGTGTTACACAATCAATATCACGCTACAAATTTAATTAATCTTATAGGAACAACAAAATAAAAACATAAAAAAATGGCATGTCAGACTTTTGTCTTGACATGCCATCCAATATATTTTATTTAATAATTAGTCTTTCTTTAAAAAGCGGGCTCAGCTTTTTAGCTAAGTTTCCCGTTTAAGTTAATTGCCTGTGCAATCATTACTGCAACTACTGCAAATACCATTAATGTTACCATAATCTTTTTCCTTTCTTAATTTTGTTATCCTTATATATCTTTTTACTGCTGCAAAGGTAGCATCATTATAGTGTGTCCACAAACATTTATGCTATAAAACATATTTTTGGGCGTTTTTGTTGATTTGCATCAAACGTTCTTCCCGTTTTAGTGTTCTTTTAAGTACACTTGATAAAATAGCCATAACAAAGCCTTTTTTACTTACAGCATGCTGATTTATATAAAAAAATCCTAAAACGCCACCTATTACATTCATTTTTTACAATTATTCCTTTATATTTGCAGAAAATTTCGATTGTTATGAATTTTAAACTATTCGCTTGCTTGGTAGCTGTAATAAAATTTATCTATGCATACAGCAACAAAGACGGCGACAACACTATTTATGGGCTTGCATGTGATAGTTGCAATGATCCAACAATACTGCTACTTACTAATAATGAAAGTAACCATGTGAAATATGAAAAGCATGTTACCAACGAGATTATTAACATTAAGGAACAGAAAGGTATATTGTGCTACATGATGATGCTAAAGATGCGTTACTGCGAAAAGATTAGCATGAACAATATTCATCTTTTCTAGTTCAATTCATAACATGAATATCGAGACCGTATTTAAAAAATTATATAAACCATTATGTCTTTATGCTTTGCACTATTTAGGTAATGACTTGAATAGCGCAGAAGACGTAGTGGAAGACTGTTTTGTGAAATTGTGGGAACACGAACCCAGAAATCAAGAAGCATATCTTTATGCAGCTGTGCGCAATGCATGTATTGACATTTTACGTAAGTCGACTGTTGTTGCGGACATTGAACCATCTGATTTAGAAAACATAATCAGTGATGATGAAGCAAAATTAAGATCAGAAAAATAAGCCAGACTGTGGACTGCAATAGATAACTTGCCTGATAAGTGCAGAAAGATCTTTCTTATGAGCAAGCGTGATGGTATGAAATACCGTGAGATTGCTGAAGAATTATGTATTTCCGAAAAGACTGTAGAACACCAGATAAGTAAAGCCCTGAAACGTCTTCATGGCAGTCGTGATGAAATATTATTTGTCATGTTTACTGTATTCTAAAAATAATATGTTTTGCAATGGGGGATAATCCATATTTTTGCGTCATACCAATAGATATATAAAAACAAAAGATTGAAAGAAAAATGAAATTACGTAAATGCGTGTTGCTATTCTTCTTGCTTTTTGTGTCTTTGGTAATAACAGCTAAGTCAAAGACCATTAGGCAACAGATAGAATGGTTGAGAAATGAGAGAAAAATAAATTTTGTGTATGATTCTTCCCTTCCGTTGGATAAGCCGTATAAAGGAAAATCATTACGGAATATGACTATTCCGCAAGCCCTCCAATCACTTTTTGCAAACAGTGAAATCGACTTTTCTGTTATTGGTGACTATATAATGTTAAAGCAAAAGACTGAAGATAAATCTTCTGTTCACACTCAACGTCACAAAGAGCAGCACAATGCAAAACATAATTACACTCTTAGCGGATTTGCAGAAGATGTAAATGGCGAGAGGCTCATCAATGCTACGATTCAGGATATAGCTACTGGACTGGCGACAATGACAAATTCTTCAGGATTCTTCTCTATAACACTGTCTGAAGGCACACATAATATTAGATGCGGATATATTGGATTTGACGATAAGCAAGAAAAGGTGAATTTAAAATCAGACATACATCTTAATTTCATCCTCAAAGAGAATGCTAATATCAAAGAGATTGTTATCACTGCCGATTTAAACTCTCCCCTAATGACGACACAAACTGGTAAACATTCTTTCGGTAAACAGGATATTAAAACAGAATTTGCTCTACTTAGCAGCCCTGACGTAATAAAGACATTACAGCGTTCAAGTGGCGTAGCTTCTGGAGTGGAACTTACCAGTGGACTATATGTTCATGGAGGTAATAATGATGAGAATTTGTTTCTTATAGACGGTTCTCCACTCTACCAAGTAAATCATGCACTGGGACTATTCTCTGCTTTTAATTCCGATGTTGTAAAGAATATAGATTTTTACAAAGGTGGGTTTCCTGCCAGATATGGAGGAAGGCTCTCTTCTGTTGTTGACGTAAGGACCGACGATGGAGATTTAAACCATTATCACGGTAGTTACAGACTAGGTCTTCTTGACGGTAGTTTGCAGTTTGAAGGTCCAATACGCAAAGGTAAGACTTCTTTTAACTTTGGATTGCGACGCAGTTGGATTGATCTTCTATCACGTCCTGCTTTTGCTTTATACAATAAGTCTAGCACTTCAGATGACAAACTTAATCTATGTTATTTCTTTCATGACTTAAATGCCAAAATAACAAATATATTTGACAATCGTAATCGCATGTCATTGAGTGTTTATTCTGGAGAAGACAAGATGAGCACAAAAGATGACAGCAATGATGATTACGGTACATCATACAGTGACAAAGATTTAACGAAAAATGATTTCAATTGGGGCAACTTCAACATGGCTCTTCTTTTTGAACATCAGTTCTCGCCGAAACTATTTGCCAATTTCAATGCTGTATATACTTATAATATATCCAAATACAAATCACAAGAAGATGAATCTTCTAAAAAAGAACAGAATATATTAAATGAAAGCCATTATGAACATGAATACAAGTCATCAATACGTGACTATGGATACCGAATGTCATTTGACTATCGACCATCTCCACATCATCACATACGTTTCGGAAACGACTTCACATGGCATTTTTTCCATCCGCAGACAAGAAATTTGATAAGCAGTGATACTTCAATGGGTAACGACACAACATTCATGTCGAGCAAAATCAATTACCCTGCACGTGAATGTAGCCTGTATGCAGAAGATGAAATGATTATCAACGATCATTGGAGTATCAATGCAGGTGTGAACGCATCGCTATTTTCAATTCACGGTAAGACTTTCAGCAACTTTAATCCTCGCTTTGCAATAAAATATCAACCACTTACCAATTTATCATTCAAGGCTTCTTATACTTCGATGACGCAGTATGTGCATAAGATATCAAACTCATTTCTGGAACTTCCCACCGACTACTGGGTTCCAACTACAGAAATTTTGCATCCAATGAATTCATGGCAGTTGACAGCTGGAGCATACTTTCAACCAGAAACACACTGGCTGATTTCACTTGAGGGTTATTACAAGCATAGTAACCACTTACTTCAGTATGCTAGTTGGTCTGGACTTGAGCCTCCTGCAGCAAAATGGGACAAGATGGTGATGGACGGAGAAGGCAGATTCTACGGTATGGAACTTGATGCATCATATAAAACCGGCAATTTTCAACTGAGAGGCTCTTACACTCTTTCATGGAATCAACGAAAATACGAAGAATTCTATCCAAAGTGGTATTTCGATAAGTTCGACAACCGTCATAAGATTGATGTATCAGCACGTTGGCAAATCACCCACTCCATATCTGCATTTGCCGACTGGACATTCCATTCTGGTAATCACATTACAATTCCAACACAGTATGTACCTATGCCGAATGTTCCAGAAGAAAATCCTTCTGAAAATTCAACATCAGATTTCATCTATGAGCAGCCAAACAACTTTAAGTTGCCAAACTATCACAGATTAGACTTGGGATTTGACTTCCATCATATAACAAAGCATAATCACGAACGCATATTCAACGTCAGTTTTTATAATGCTTATTGTCATTTCAACTCTATGTATGTTGAAGTGAAACAAAAGCAAGACGGACACTTTTATATAAAGAATCATGCCTACATACCAGTGATACCATCATTTAGTTATACAATTAAATTTTAATGACAATGGAAAAAATAATATATTTCATAATGATGCTCTTAATGCTTGTTTCATGCAAAGATGACATTAATATTGATTCTATTAACAACAGTGAAAAGATTGTGGTTTATTGTTTTCCTACGGAATCAGACACTACATATATGCAGATAGCGAGAAGTGTTCCTGTAAAAAACTATTCCAACACCGTTGACGAAAAAGCGATAGATAATGCAGAGATTAATTACACAGTGAACGGAAAAACAAGTAAGATTGAGACTATAGGGAAAGGCTTCTACAAAATAACTGGAGCACAAAAAAAAAGAGATAAAATTACATTCAATGTGAAAGCTGATGGATTACCTCCAGTCTATGCAACAACAACAATTCCAGAATCTGTAAACATCTGTAAGCCTACAGTGAAGGAGATAACTATATATGACAAAGATTATAGCTCTTTACAGAAATTCGATCAAGTAACAGCGACATTTACAGATAATGCCAGCACTCACGACTACTATGCAGTGAGAGTATTGGTAAAAAACTATAGTGGTTCCGTAACAGCATATTACGAAAATGGAGCAGCCTATTTCCCAGATATAGCCACCTATGAACTATACAAGAACTCAGTAAAATGGGACTCAGTGTCAACAAGATATATTGATTCAAGATGTAGTATAGCAGAAATAAATACAAGCAGTGAGGAGCTTCTTTCACCAATATCAGAAATGGATGATAATTTTGGATTCTCGAATAATTTTTATCAAAATATGTATACCTTCGACGATTCGTCTATAAATGGAAAAACATACACTCTGCATCTTAATATCTCAAGCAATGCATCATACAAAGTATCAACTAATAGTGGAAATAAATATTATGATTTTAACAAAGCATACCAAGTGCAACTAATACGTTTGACACCGCAATATTATCATTTTCTAAAATCATTGAATGAAATCAGAAATAACGATATGGCTCAATACGGATTATCACAGATTAGTCCCACTGTATCAAATGTATCATCAGGATTAGGATTGTTTGGCGGATGGATTAATTCTCAAACAGATTGGGTTAAAAAATAAATAAAAGATTATAGTTATGGAAAAGCAAGAAGATAAAAGTCTGAAGTTTGTTATTCAACATTATAAGTTTAGCAAACTAGACAGCAATGCTGCTTATCATAGACTGGCTATGCGTATCGGCATACAGAAACACAGTTATAAACTGTGGTGGGCAGCTGCGGCCTCATTCTTGCTTTTGTTGTCATTTGCAGGCATATACAATTATCTAAATCAAACCACAACTCTATATGCCACTGCTTCGACAACAACCTATACCCTTGCTGACGGAACTAAAGTTACACTATCTCCTCAATCATCGTTATCATATAAAGACACGAATTGCAGAGATGTTGAAATTACAGGAAAGGTGTATCTTGACATTTTTCATAACCCAAACAAACCATTTACCATCAGTGATGACTCATACAGGATAAACGATATAGGAACAAGACTTGAGGTTGACGAAACAGCTAAGTCGACTACAGTATATGTAGACCAAGGTGCTGTAAGTTTTGCATCAACATCAGATATCAGTCATGCTCTCGTTTTAAATCAAGGTTGCAAGGCTATATTGAGAAAGAGTGGTATACATCCTGAAAGGATTGAGACAAAATCAGCAAACTGTGTTTCATGGGCAACCCATAAGTTCCGCTTCAGAGATACCCCACTGCGTGAAGTTCTCGCCGATCTCTCGGATTATTACAAGGTATCGTTTGTCAGTGATAATTATTATGTTAATCTTACTGCTGATTTCAGAGCCGAAGATCTGAACACGATTGTTAATATGATACAGAAATCTCTTGGTGTAAAGATAAAATATAAATCTGAATAAATCCCCCCAATTATTAATCACTAGAATACTTAAAAATGGCATGTCGAGACAAAAGTCTGACATGCCATTCAATATATTTTATTTAATAATTCGTCTTTCTTAAAAAAGCGGACTCAGCTTTTCTAGCTAAGTTTGCCGCTTAAGTTAATTGCCTGTGCAATCATTACTGCAACTACTGCAAATACCATTAATGCTACCATAATTTTTTCCTTTCTTAATTTTGTTATCCTTATATCTTTTTATCGCTGCAAAGGTAGTAATATTTTGGTGTGTGCGCAAACAATTATGCTATAAAACATGTTTTAAGGCGTTTTAATTGATTTACATCAAACTTTCTTCCCGTTTTAGTGTCCTTTTGAAATACACCCAATAGAGTATTCCTGCTATTGTGAGCCCAAATGGGAACGCACTCCAAATTCCAACTATTCCACCTTTAAGGTATACACCTAGGAAATAGCCCAATGGCAGCGTGATTACAAAGTAAGCTAGAAAGGCGATAAACATCAACGGTTTCACATTTGATAGTCCACGAAGAGCATTTGCGAAGTTTGATTGCATGCCGTCACCAAACTGATAGATTACAAATGGAATTATCGTGAGAGAAACCATCTGAACTACTTGTTGTGAATCAGTGAAGAGCAATCCTATTGAATTTTTCAATATCAGAATTGGGACACTGATTACGACTGCCATCATTAATATGAGTTGGAAACCAGCATTGGCTGTATTTTTAGCCTCAGCATAATTCTTCTGTCCATGATAGTTACTTACTCGTATTGCAACAGCGGCAGCCATTCCATAATAAAGCATATATCCCAACTGACTAATGGTGAGCATGACCTGGTGTGCAGCTAAAGCTGTTGTACCAATCCAACCTACCATAACACTTGACAGACTGAAAGCTGCTGTCTCCATGCCCATCTGCAAAGCCAAGGGCAATCCTTGCTTATTTTGATATTTAAAATCGTGCATATTTACTTTTCCAAAAGAAAAGCCTTTGCGATATTCTGCGAATTTCTTCCTTGTGAAGAATACTAATACTAATATTACGCACATCACAAGTCGTGAAAACATTGTAGACACTCCTGCGCCAAACAGTCCCAACTCTGGCATTCCAAACTTACCATATATAAGTATGTAGTTACCGATTATATTCAGCACGTTTCCAAATATCATCACAAACATGGGTGTCTTTACATCTGATGTTCCGTCAAAGAACTGTTTGAATGTATTGAATCCAACTACAAAAGGTATTGATACCAAATTAACCAGAAAAAAAGGTCGCATTATAGGCAACAATTCTTCTGGCTGTCCCAGATTTGACAGATTAATATATAGTAATCCCATTGCGGAGATAAGGAATATCACCATTACACAACCTGAAGCAAGTCCGTTTTTAAGAGCTTCACCAATATTGAATTTCTGTTCCTGCCCGTGCAATTTTCCTATAATCGGAGTCAGTCCGTAAGAAAAGCCTAGTCCGAAAAGCAATGCCAGTGTAAACATATTGGTGACAAAACTTGCAGCCGCCAATTCCTGAATAGAATGATGCCCTACCATCAACGTGTCGGCAAATCCCAACACTATCGTCCCCAACTGTCCAATAGTTATTGGCACACCAAGTTTCACCAATAGCGGATATTGCACTGTATACTTTTTAAAAGAATTCATTTTTTGTTATTCGTTTCTACAATTAAATGCCATAGACGTCTATTTGCGGTAGCCGGTAGAAACGCCTGACCAATTTCAGACCTATATAGCAAACAGACAGCAAAATTAATGTAATTTATTGAAAGCAACGAATAATACAACATAATAAAGTGAGAGAACAATATAAATATGGTTCGTTCTACATTTAGAGTGATGGTATATCATTAAAAAGCATTTTAATTATAAAGATAAGCTAAACTCAGGAAAACAAAATTAAAACAAGTTTTATTTTGCTTTTCCACTCGTTTGCATTACTCTACCTTCGGTGAAGATAAGCTGCACTCGGGAAAACAAAATTAAAACAAGTTTTATTTTGCTTTTCCACTCGT
>JAGPKZ010000108.1 GCA_018053665.1 Prevotella sp. | reverse complement strand
CCCAAATTATACACTGAAAAAGTTCATCCGAATTAAGTTTTTTATGCAATGTCTAAACCTAACTTAACAGGTCGGCAACGATATAACTTGATCCTCCTACAAATATAAAGTCATCTTTGCCTGATTCAGATAGCGCATTTTTATATGCCTCTTTTACATTATTATATATATTACCGTTTAAATGATGGATAAGAGCTTTTTTTGCAACAGTCTCAACAGGTATAGCTCTTTTGTTTTTTGTCTGCGTCCAATAGTAGACAGCGTTTTGTGGCAGCATATCCATTACGCTGTCAATATCCTTGTCGTCAACCATTCCAAACACGATTCTCAGTTTGTCACATTTTTGAGCCTTAATTTGTTTTGATAGATATTGCCATCCACCTACATTATGCCCCGTATCGCATATAGCACATGGATTTTTGTTTATCTCCATCCATCTGCCTATAAGCCCTGTAGATTCTACGACATTGTCTAGAGCTTTGATGCAGTCTGTTATATCCAATCCGTTATTTTTCAATATGTTAACAGCGTTAAGTATGGTATTCATATTGCTTACCTGATAGTCACCGCCCAGTTCGCTATGAAAAGTTCCGAAATGCTTTGTTACATATATTCTTCCACCCAATTCATCGGCTTCACTTGATCTAATCTCATTTGATTTCTGCGCAAATGTTATTGGAGAATTGTTTTCAGCAGCCTTATTCTCAAATACAGGCTGCGTTTCGGCGACATATTCTCCAATTACAACAGGAGTGTTCAGCTTTATTATTCCTGCTTTTTCTCCTGCGATCTTAGCTAATGTATTTCCAAGAAATTGCGTATGATCCAAACTTATGTTTGTAATTATCGACAATATCGGATTGATAATGTTTGTGCAGTCAAGTCTTCCGCCTAGTCCAACTTCAATAACAGCGATGTCTACATGTTGCTCAGCAAAGTATTTCAAGGCCATCGCTGTAGTCAGTTCAAAGAAACTAGGGTGGAGGGGCTCGAAAAAAGAATGTTCTCTTTCTACAAAGTCAACCACGTAATCTTCGCTGATACATTGTCCATTAACTCTTATGCGCTCACGGAAGTCAACAATATGCGGTGATGTGTAAAGTCCAACTTTATAGCCCTTTAACTGCAACATGGCAGCCAAAGAGTGAGAGCAAGAGCCTTTACCATTTGTTCCGGCTATATGAATAGTCTTATATTTCTTGTGCGGATGTCCAAAGTGTTCATCCAGCTCAAGAGTATTATGCAACCCTTCCTTATAAGCAGAAGCACCCACATGTTCAAAAACAGGGGTGCTATCAAATAAGTAATCTACAGTTTCCTTATAGTTCATAATCAATTAAAATAGTTTTTAAACTTTTGGAAGATGTTCCTCTTTGTCTCAGCATCACCCTTAAAGTTGTTACTATCCTTGAATTGTTCTATTGTCTTTCTTTCGTCTTTTTCAAGAGTCTTAGGCACGTATACGCTTATATTCACAACCAAGTCTCCCGTACCGCTGCCATAACCTTGTATGGCTGGAAGTCCTTTTCCTCTTAGTCTGAGAGTCTTTCCTGGTTGTGTTCCAGCGTCGATTTTCACTTTCACCTTTGTTCCCTGAATAGTAGGGATTTCAACTTCACCTCCAAGTGCTGCTGTAGGGAAATCAAGTAACAGGTTGTATATCAAGTCTTTATCATCACGAACAAATGTATCGTTATCTTGCTCCTCAATATATACCTGAATATTTCCGTTTACTCCGTTGTGAGGACCTGCATTACCCTTGCCTGGTACGTTTACAACCATACCTTGAGCTACGCCTGCTGGAATTTGTATCTCTACAACTTCTTCTCCTTTCACAACGCCAGAACCACCACACTCTTTACACTTGTTTTTAATAACAGTGCCTTCTCCGTGACATTCTGGACATTCTGTCTGTGTCTGCATCATACCAAGCATGGTGCGTACAGTCTTCATTACGACTCCACGTCCACCACAAGTCTTACAAGTCTCGCTAGAACTGCCATTTTCTGCACCAGTACCGTGGCAATGGTTACATTCAACATCCTTTCTTAGTTTGAACTTCTTAGTTACGCCTGTTGCAATTTCCTGAAGTGTAAGAGTTACTTTTAGTCTGAGATCGTTACCGCGGTATTGTCTTGCTTGACCTTGTTGGCCTCCTCCAAAGCCACCAAAACCTCCGAATCCACCGCCGCCATGTCCACCGAATATGTCACCAAACATAGAGAATATGTCGTCCATATCCATGCCTCCGCCACTGAATCCACCAAATCCTCCGGCTCCTTGTGGACCATCAAATCCGAACTGATCATAAGAAGAACGCTTCTGTTGGTCATGAAGTGTATCATAAGCCTCGGCAGCCTCCTTAAACTTTTCTTCAGCTTCTTTGTTACCCGGATTTCTGTCTGGGTGATATTTAATAGCAATCTTTCGGTATGCCTTTTTTATTTCGTCATCTGTGGCAGTCTTTTGTACGCCAAGAACTTCGTAATAATCTCTTTTTTGTGCCATTGATTATTCTTATTTATATATTATTGTCCTACGGCTACTTTCGCATGTCTGATAACTTCATCGTTCATTGTATATCCGCTTTGTACGCAGTCAATGACTTTCCCCTTCTTATCATCACCCATTCCAGGAACCATCGCAATAGCCTCATGAAAATCAGTGTTGAAATCAGCATCCTCAGTTTCAATCTTCTTTACGCCTAAACCTTCAAGAGTTTTAACGAATTTATTGTTTATCATCTTTACGCCTTCCTTTATGGCTGCAGGATCCTCACTCTTATCCATAGCAGCACGCTCTAAATCGTCGACTATTGTAAGAATATCTTTTATCACCCTCTTACCACCATTAAGTATTAGCTCAGACTTTTCTTTTGCTGTACGCTTTCTGAAGTTTTCAAATTCAGCAATCGTGCGAAGCAATTGATCTTTAAGCTTAGCGTTTTCCTCATTAAGAACTTCTACCGGATCTTTTTCCTCAACGGTCTCAGTTTCTTCTTTCTTGTCATTATCTTTTGCGCAATCTGCATTTTTGTCAGTCTCTGTGGCAGTTTCGCTGTCAGTCTGTATGTTGCCAGCTGTATTACCGTCAAGAGTTTCCTTTTCTAAATCCTCTTTATTTACGCTATTTTCTTGTTTTGCCATAATTATTATATTTTTTATATGGTATGTGCAATAATCATGCCATAGAAAAGGTCTTCTCTATTTTAAATGGGAGAAGACCTTTGGCTTATTTGATGTTTGCAATATTTTTATTGCATTCCATACATTTTCAATCTCTGTTCCTTAATGCTCTCGTCATGAATATAATCATCATAAGGCATAAGTTTGTCGATAACTCCGTTTGGAGTCAACTCTATGATTCTGTCTGCTACGGTCTCGATGAATTCGTGGTCATGACTTGAGAATAATATGTTGCCTTGGAACTGTACCAAATTGTTGTTGAACGCCTGAATACTTTCAAGGTCCAAATGGTTGGTAGGAGTGTCAAGAACAAGGCAATTCGCATTTTGCAACTGCATTCTTGCAATCATACATCTCATCTTTTCACCTCCAGAAAGAACGTTTACCTTCTTTAGGATTTCCTCACCGCTGAACAACATTCTTCCAAGATATCCTTTCATCATCACCTCGTTGCCTGGACCATATTTTCCTAGCCAGTCTACAAGGTTTTCATCGCTCTTGAAGTATTCTGTATTGTCAAGTGGGAGATAGGCAGTAGTGATAGTAACTCCCCATTTATATTCTCCAGCGTCAGCTGTGCGTTCACCATTGATAATATTAAACAGTGCGGTCATAGCCTTAGGGTTGTGACTCAAGAATACAACTTTCTGTCCCTTTTCAATATTGAAGTTTATATCATCAAACAATACTGTTCCGTCTTGATCAACTGCTTTCAGCTTCTCAACTTCCAATATCTGGTTACCTGGTTCACGATCCATTGGGAAGATGATTCCCGGATATTTACGACTTGATGGACGTATCTCCTCAACATTCAACTTATCAATCATTTTCTTTCTTGATGTTGTCTGTTTGCTCTTAGCTACATTGGCAGAGAATCTACGGATGAACTCTTCCAACTGCTTACGCTTTTCGTCAGCTTTCATCTTCTGGTTCTGTGCCTGACGCAATGCAAGCTGTGAACTTTCATACCAGAAAGAGTAGTTACCAGAGAATACTGTTACCTTTCCAAAGTCTATATCAATAGTCTGAGTTGAAACGGAGTCAAGGAAGTGACGGTCATGGCTTACAACAAGCACAGTCTGAGTCTCATCAATTTCTCCAAGATAATCTTCAAGCCATTCTACAGTATCCAAGTCCAAGTCATTTGTAGGCTCATCGAGTAGGAGGTTGTCTGGCTTTCCAAACAAAGCTTTGGCAAGCATTACGCGCACCTTTTCATTATTGCTAAGTTCAGACATCATCTTCTGATGCATATTATCTGGAATACCAAGATTCTGCAATAGCTGTGCGGCATTGCTTTCAGCCTCCCAACCATTCATCTCAGCGAATTTTTCTTCCAGTTCGGCAGCAAGATTACCATCTTGTTCTGTCATCTCTGCCTTTGAATACAAGCGGTCACGCTCGTTCATATTTTCCCACAATGGCTGATGTCCCATCAACACAGTGTCTATAACACGAAATTCATCGTATTTAAAGTGGTCCTGCTCCAATATAGACAGACGCTCGCCAGAACCTAATTCCACAGTACCGTGATTTGGTTCCAGGTCACCGCTTATTGCACGTAGCAATGTGGATTTTCCAGCACCATTGGCACCGATAATTCCAAAAATATTACCGCGTGTAAACTTAATGTTTACGTCCTTGTAAAGCACTCTCTTTCCGAATTGGATTGCAAGATTTGTAAGTGTTATCATTTCTTATATTCCTCTTTTTATAATACGGGTGCAAAGGTAAACAAAATAATTCGTATTATTAAATTTTTAGCGGAAATTATCCTAAAAGCTAATGACTTACAGTCTTTTCCTCTTTCTATATAAGGAAAGATGATGCTTAGCATAATCTTATCTCT
>JAGPKZ010000107.1 GCA_018053665.1 Prevotella sp. | reverse complement strand
GTTCCTAATCGTTCGATAGTTTTGCAGTCACGAAGTGGGAACATACAGTTATCGAGCATGAGACCATAGTTATCAGGCATGATGATTTCATCTTCATCATTGTATGGAGGAAAAGCACTTACTCCACTGATAATATCGTCATTAGCATTGACCATATCGCCTGTGTAAACCCAGTCATCCAGATTGTCCTTATACGGTGTCCTGACACCTGCAAAGATGACACGGGAAAGATATTTCTCACTACGGGTATATGGTACTTCAAATAAATCTGAGGCAAGTTCCTTGATGTCTTCATTATGACTGTCTTTATATAGGTCATCATCAGAAATGACGTACATGCAATCATCGATGAAGAAGAAATCACCCATTCTGACATATCCGAACTTCTTTTCATCAACAACAACTCTGACGGTCAGTTTCATAAAGTCCTCATCTTCATGAAATGTCCAGAAAGTGCTGTAGTCACCAAGAATATCTTTAACAAGTGCATTACATACAGACTTGATGTTTTCGAGTCTCCATGCGAAACCTTTATAGTTTTTTCTCATAGCTCAGTCCTCCTTATATCTGTTCCACATTCCTTTTACCTTTCCAGCAATCTCTTTGCGAAGCCATTCTGGTTTCAAAACTTCCATATCCTCACCATTCCATAGAATTTCCTGCTGAAAATCAAACGTTGGACGTATGTCCAATTCAAAGATGCTGTAATCCTCATGTTGCTCCTTCTCATTTTGAGTTATATGTAGTGGGAGATCACGAAGGTAGTTGGACTGCCCCGCAGAAACTTTCAGTACAACATGTTCCACCTTTGTATCTATTCCGGCAATAACTCCGAAACAATCCTGGAAATATACTTGGGGATCGAAATCGTCAGGATATTCGAAGGTGTGAGATGATAATCGGAAATCTTTGATGCGGTCAAGGCAGAAAATAGTTACAAAACCAGTTGACCATGTCTTACCTACCATGTACCAACGCTGGCGGAATAGTTTAACACAGAGAGGCATAATATAGTGCTGACGAGTATCTCCTCGCCAATAGTTATAATAGGTAATATGAATGAGTCTATCTTTCTTCATGGCATCTATGACAGAGTCCAGATAGTTCATGCCTGAAGGAATATCTTCGAGGATTATTCTGTCTTTGATAGATTTACTACCAATAAGAGAGTTGCTGACAGAGTAGGTACTAAGAAGCCAACTCTCAATACTACCATTGTGCAGAACACTAGTATTGCTTATATAGTATCGATACTGACCACCTTTCTCGCAATCAATCATTAAACCAAATGTGTTGTATATGTTGTCGCGCCATTTATGAAATGTGCGTTTTAGCATTTCTTCACCTCCACTTAGATCTACGTTTTCCATCCATTTGCGGTTAAGATCCTCGAAAGTAATCTTACCCGCTCTGTTGATGCTCTCAACAATCCATACAAGTTTATTTGTCTGATTCAATGCCATATTCGTGAGCTTTAAACTTTATTTGTTGCAAAGTTATATAAAAGGTATGTCATTTACGGGCATAGGCTTTAAGATTTTTCGATTTTCTGTGTTTTTTACCTTATTATTTTGATAAAAGGCATGATTTTAAAGGAAAATGGTGTACAATTAGACTTCATAAAACCTTTTCTTCGTTTTACTCAAAGGAAAAGGGTAATTTTGCAGTCAGAAAGAAAAATCATATGCAAGGAAGATATAAAGTCATTACCCTTTGTGGTAGTACAAAGTTCAAGGATGAGTTCTTGGAAATTCAAAAACGACTGACATTGGAAGGCAATATTGTCATCAGTGTCGGACTCTTCGGTCATTCCGGTGATGAAGAAGTTTGGAATCCTGGTATCAAGGACATGCTCGATGATATGCACCTCCGTAAGATTGACATGGCGGATGAGATCTATGTCATCAATGTTGGTGGCTATTTAGGTGAGAGCACAAGACGAGAGATTGAGTATGCCAAAGGACAAGGAAAAGTGATCACATATCTGGAGGGACGTGTCAATGAGTAATTTCAAGAAGGAAATGCAGGAATATCTGCAGCACGGAACCATGGCTTTCTCTTTCGGAGAACTGGTCCTTCCTGTCGTTTATTGTGAAGGGTTGAATGTTCTGACAGTGCAAATGGATTCAACACAGGTGATGGTTCCTGTAAATAGCAGTCTGGACTTTTATGAGAATCTTGATGCGTTGATGTCAAAGCTTCTAGATCAATTTCCAAAATTAACGGAATAGTTTTACAAATCAAATAGTAAACAGCACACTATGGCTAATTTTAACAAGCAGCTGGATGAACAGCTTTTCAATCCATGGATGTCCAATGCAACAGAGGAAGAAAAAAAAGGCTTTTGCAGGGATGGATTACTGATTATGCCCGATCACGCAGAGGACTTCGTGGATGAGTTATGGGAGAAATCATCTCGCCGTGTTATGTTCTTGGTTAAAGACAAGAATACACCTTACGGAGACGATATTCGTCGTTGGTTTGTGGATCAAAAGAATGGTAAGGGCAATTGGACATTGACTGGTGAGAAAATGAAAACAGGCTTTTTCCCGAATATTGCTAATATTTTCTATGGACTTCAGATGGATCAGCCAGGAGACGAAGGACGAATCAATAACGAATATGTGGTGAAACATAAGGAGGAAGTGTTGAGAGTGTGGAATAGTTGTCCGATTGCATTGGTTGAAGCCAAGAAGCAAGCCGGCGTTTCGCATGTAGCAAGTAGTGCGGTAACCGCTGCAATGGAAAAGGATAAAGATCTGCTGCGTAAAGAGTTAGAAATATTGCATCCTAATATCATAGTATGCTGCGATGCCAATGACAGTCAGTTCAACTTCCTAACCCAGCAGCTATTTGCTGACAAGAAGGTGGAGAGGAAATATGATACCCCCTATCTCTATAATGGGAAAAAAGCGATGAAGTGCCCCGAACTGTGGTACTATTCAGAGGAAAAATTAGTTATAATCAAATCGTATCATCCCACCAACGGTGGAAAACAACAATGGTGGATTTCTGAACGTGTCTTCAGCCCATTCCATAAGTTCCTGACTGATTACCCAGAAGCGCTGAGTGCACTTCAGGATAAAGAATAGAATAATAACATCCCAACTATCTGCCACTGATAGCTGGGATGTTTGTTTTCTCATTTAGCTGAGATCATAAACGGATCTTCTTCTAAAGAATCTAGGTGCAATAAAAGATAATAATAAGTAGGCTTGTCACGCTCAGCGTGAATCAAGTTATCAGTTTCGATTCTAGGATTTCCAGTCAGCTATAATCTGATCTCCTGCTGCCTGTTCTTGATCTTGAGTATAAAGCTCTGCTCTGTAGTTTATCCTTCAGATTGTTTCTTTTCCAGATATTCTGCAAATATTCTTGCAGCACTCTCAACCTTAGCAACACAAGGACGACTCTTATAATATTCTGCAGTTCGCTCAGAGGCGACGTAGCTGTTTGTTGCTTTCTCATGCCCGTTCAATCCGAGAATCTCTGCACAGATGATTGAACCATTCTGCTGTTTGGATTCTTCAAGCAACTGCTGCACAATCTTATAACAATGGGACTTGCCTTCACGATCAGCACCTTCTGTCTGACCTTCCTCCAAACCTACGAGCATTACGATGCCTGAAACAGATCCGCACATCATGCGCATTCTGCCAACGCCACCGCCAAAACCAGCAGCTATTTTCAGTGCAAGTTTCTCGTCAAGACCGTACATATCTGCAAAGGCTGCAACTACGCTCTGGCAACAGCCATAGCCTTGCATGAAATAATCTACTGCACGATCCACTCGTGCTTCCAGTTGTTTATCTTGTAACATTACTAGTATTCTTTGATTTTGCCTTTTTCCGTGATGATGAATATCTTTCTGCAATCAAGATCTGCGAAGTGTTTCTTGATAGAAGCTTTCTTTTTTAGTTTAGTATGGCCAAATACTTGATAGATATTCTTCGGATAATCTGTATTCTTGTCATATTCATCTAAGTCTGCCCATACACACGAGCCAGCTTTATCTTCACCGCCTCTTGCTTTTGTCAGTTCCATAAGTGCATTATCAATGAAGTTCCCAAGTTTATCTTTGTTCTCAATATATGCATTTAATGTATCACAGATGATACTAGCCTCTTTTGGTACTTGTTTGAAATGTTTAGTCCACCATGATTCGTGAATACCCGCATGGGTAAAGAGAAATGATTTACCTCCTAAGTCTGCATGTGCTGCAAGAGAAAACATCTGCAAATTGCTATGTATGAGATCATGAATATACTCTGCATTCAAAGTGTCTTTTCTACTGAAGTTATAAAAGGTATCAAGGTAGTGAATCTCGTGATTGCCAATCAGCAAGGTTACTCTATTGGGATTTAAACGCTTGAACTCCAATATCTCCTTGAAGTTTGATAATGCTTCCTCTTGAGAAATACCTTCTTTCGAATAGGGATCAAGATAATCGCCCAGGAAAATGACTGGTAATTCTGTACTCTTAACGTATTTCCAAAAGGAACGGCCATGTACATCTGGTACAACGAGTATCTGTGCATTTATGCTAATGCTAAACACAAGCATAAGGCAAATAATGGTTCCTATTTTAGTAACAGTTTTCATTTCTTCTTTTTCTTAGGGTAGGGAATCAAAGGTAACAAGGCCTGCAAAACAGGGATTGCTTCATCTTTGTGTTCAATGTTGAGGATATAGTGTTCCTTGGCACCATCATAAGGATAGCCTGTCTGAGCATCTTGCATCATGTCAGAGATAGCAGGAAGCATTTTCACATAGCAGATATTATCACAAGCAAGGATGATAGGCTTCTCGTCGATGTAGATCATCCAGTCGCCAAACATCTTTCTTGTTCGGATGACGCCCACACCTTCAAGTTGTGAGCATATGAAATCAATAAAATCTGTAGTGCAAGCCATAAGCCATTATTCTATTCTTACCCGTTGGCGGAATTAAATTAGCGCATATTTAATCCTTCCAATAGGTCTATTGTTCATTTTGTTGATGTATTGCAAAATCGTAAGAGCGCTAATCTTACTGATTATCCTAGTAAAAATCCCATT
>JAGPKZ010000106.1 GCA_018053665.1 Prevotella sp. | reverse complement strand
GCGAACTTCATGGCATTACCAGGAGTGAACTCGTCAAAGTTCTCATTTGTAACAGTCCATGCCCTTTTATGACCAAGATAGTCGGCTGCTTCGACACCTGTGCCCAACTTAAAGTTAGGATTAACGTTACGGTCAACGTATGTCTTCAGCACATTATAGCCATTAAGATAGTCGTACTGACCTGTTATTCCAGGCTCCTTTGGAGCCTGGTTAAACATATCATTGTCAGTACAACCACATAAAAGCACTGCAACAGCTGCAAATGAAATTATCTTGTTGTATTTCATGATTATTTAATATTAAATGTTTCAAATTTACTCTGGCGATCACGCATAATCAAAGACTCCTTAGTTGAAATCTTTTTGTAGCGTGCTTCAGTACCATAATTGTATTTAAATGTAGCATCATAAGTAAGGTCTATTAGGTCACGGTCTGTATCATTCCATGCCTTCTTTGCACCATGATATGTCCACTTACCAGTACCAGTAACAAGGAAGTCTGCATCAGCAGAACTCAATGTGCAGTTACCTGCATCATCAAACGTAAGAACCAAGTTACGTGTAATCTCAACTTCTGTATTTTTTCCTTCACTACCCTGTTGAGTTACAGTAGTTGTTATAGGATATGTGCACTGCTTTAATGACGTTGTAGCAAGGTAGCGCAAATTATATTTCTCAACGTATTGAGGTTCACGAGTAACAGTTGTCTTCACACCATTGTAGTCAATATTGTCAGTACCATGACTCAACCAGCAACCAGTGTATTGATTCTTATACTTCACAGCGTAAAGAGTATAATTCTTTGTAGAAAGAATAGAATCGTTACCTGCACTCACAATCTTCAAAGGCAATACATAGTTCAATGCCGTTGACTTAGGATCATTAAAGAATGCATCTGTAAGATGTACCTTTACACATCCCATAATTTCACCTTTACTGATTGTTAGTTCATTAGAACTCAACTGGTAATACTCTTTTGGCAAAGCCAATATAGAATGACCGTCCTCAAAAGACTTTCCTGCGCAAAGAGATTCATCTACAGCTATTGAAACCTTACGATCGACCTTATTTTTCTCAACACCGCCAAGAGTAACATAAACTTCAAAATCATGAGCATTGTCTAGGTCTGTAGAATATACATCCTCACCCAATGTTATTGTACGCACAGGACTCTGCTTAGCAAAATAAACTGTCTGGTAATCAAAGTCACCGAAATCCTTGTCGCCATTCTCGCATGAAGATGTCATGAAAGCTGCAGAAACGGCAAGCATAGACAGGATTATATGTTTAATTTTCATATTTAATAGCATTTTTATAATTGTTTATTTAGATTCCCAGCCCTTGTTCTGCTGAAGCTGATTGAACTTTAGAACCTCTGAGTATGGAATAGGACCATAGTTCATGTATTCCTTATAATCACGAGTCTCAACGTCTACAGGAGAATAAGTAGTGTGTGTTGCAGAATTAATACTCATTCCCATCGCTTTCTCTGTAAGAGTAGCATTCCAACGACGCAAGTCCCAGAAACGGAAACCTTCGAAAGAAAGTTCTATGCGACGCTCGTTACGAATCAACTGACGCATTTTATCCTTATCGGTCTTTATTGACTCAAGATAATCATTACCTACACCGGCACGATTATGAAGAGCAGCAATAATATCATACGCAGAATATCCATGTCCGCCATTTCCTGTTGGTCCCCAAGCCTCATTTGCAGCCTCTGCATAGTTAAGGAATATTTCTGTGAAACGTATTCTCGGAGTATAGTGCATCTGCTTTGATGTAGCTGTTGGTTCCAAGTTTACATCCTGACGCAGCAATTTGCGTAGATAGTAACCTGTACGTGTACTGCTACCGCTAAAGTGGTTGATACCATCTTTGTTTTGTTTCGTATTATCCTTAGTGTCTTTTGCGTTAGAAGCAGTGTTAATAGCTGTTTTGTTAACACCAACCTGTCCACCGTTCAATACAACATAAGCAGCTAGTCTAGGATCACGGTTTGCATAAGGAATTGTATCATTGTAAATAGTTGACACTGTGATAGGATATCCGTTCTTATCAGGGAATGCATTTACGAAATTCTGTGTAGGATTTATCAAGCCTTTACCATAAAGAGATGGTGGGAAATTATCGGTTTCCCAATCATTGTTAGAGCTTTTTTCACCACGCCACAACACCTCTTTTGGACATGCTCCATTAGAAAGACCATCAATTTCATTGGTATTTCCATACCAAGTCCATCCGTTCTTATCCATACCACTTACACCACCAATGCGGTCCAAAACCTGCGCAGCATAATTAGCAGCGTCTTCCCATTTAGCCCCTGAAGCCTGGAATGCAGGACTAGCTGCAAGAAGGGCTGCCTTTGAACGGAATGCCTCAACAATGGCACCATTCATTCTACCATTGAATATAGAACCGAACACACGATTGTACTGACCTGTTGATGCACCCTTATACTTTGTTGGTATCTGTGCATCAGAAGATATATCTGCGTAATTTGTAGGAAGTAATTCCAAAGCCTTTTGACAATCGTCATAAATAGCCTTCATACATTCAGCGAATGTATTACGAGGAATATTAAATTCAGAATTTACATCCTCAACTGTATTTACGATTGGTACACCAAGCAAATTACCCTGTGCATCATATCCGCCATGGGCTTGAAGGAGATAATACATGAACATGGCGCGCATACCATAAGCCTCGCCCATTTCACGATCCTTAAACATTCCAGCAGCAACCTCGTCGTTAGCCCAATGCACTTTATCTGCCTTACTCAAGAAAAGGTTTACATAAGTTATACCTGCACGACAATCACGCCAACGTTCTGTAGGATTGTTGTCAGAAGTCCAACTGCCAGCAGCGATTTTACGATAACTATTGTCAGGATTATTGCTTACGGCATCATCAGTACCCACTTCACTGAATGGAAATGAACCGCATGGAATACGTGTATAGGCATTACCAAGCACGCCCTCAGCGTATCCAGCATTATTATACATATAATCCAAACCAAGATTGTTCTCAATAGCCGGTTCGAATAGGTCATCACACGAGGTGAAAGCCAGAGCTGCAACCGCCAGAGTCAATATATTTAAAATCTTTTTCATGATTTTCAAGTCTTTAGAAATTAACCTTTAAGCCAAGATTGTAACTGCGACATTGTGGTGCAGAACCAACATTTGTCTCCATGTACTTACGTTCTTTAGCAATAGTGAGTAAGTCGCTACCATATACATATACGGAGAGACTATGAACAAATGAACCTTTGAAGAGACTAGATGGTAAATCATAAGTAATCTGAACCTTATTTAAGCGAACAGCATCTGTCTTGTATGTCCAGAAGTCTGAAGTTACGAAGTTTAGATCACCACCCTGTGTTGTCAAACGAGGATATGTTGCTGTAGCAGCTGTTGCTGGAGTCCAGCGACCAAGTACGACGTCAGAGTACTTACTTGCGCCATATACCCATTCATAAGAGTTATTCTTAACAGCAGATCCACCAAAGTTTCCTGTAACGCCCATAAAGAGTGTGAATCTCTTGTAATTAGCAGTGAAGTTAAAACCAAGATTGAAGTCAGCTGTCCAATGACCAAGTATCACCTGATCCTTACCATCGATAACGCCATCACCATTCTGGTCTTTGTATTTCAAGTCACCAGGTTGTGCATTATTATTGATTACGGCAACACCAGGTGCATAACCCGTAATTTTTCCAGCAGCATCTCTCACTACATCTTTTTCTGTCATGAAACCTAAGCACTGATATCCACGAAGTGCATCTATACGAGCACCTTCATTCTTCAACCAATCATAAGCAACATTCTCACTGAATTTAGTATTCTTGCAAGAATATACCATACCTGTAACACCAGCTTGCAAGTCTAGTTCGCCAAATTTCTTATGAGCATTCACAGTAAAGTCTAAACCCGTACGGCTCTGATTATTATAGTTCATATAAGCTAAGAAAGAAGATACTGGCCAATATGTTTTGAAATAGCTAGGGAAGGTTGCCTCTGGAGTTGTAATTAAACCAGTTGTCTTAACATCAAAGTAGTTGGCATTCAATGTAATAAGTCCATTCCACAAATTTGCGTCTAGCCCTACACGGAATTCCTTGCGCTTGATAAAAGTAAGATTTTTGTTGACACCTTGTTGAGAATCTGATGTCTGCAATGAATTTGCACTCTCGCTCCATCCCCACCATGTACCTGTAGCTGTGAACTTGTTATCATACATGTAATACTTTTCAATATCCAAGTCCTCATTTATAAGGCCATAAGAAGCATTCAACTTCAAATCGGTCAACCAGCTTTTTGTTCCTTGCATGAACTTCTCATTAGACAAACGCCAAGCCAACGACATTACAGGAGAGACAGCATCTCTATGGCCTGGAGCAAGTTTGGCTGAATGAATAGCCGCCATTGACAAATCTGCATAATATGTCTTATTATAATTATAATTTAGGTCAAGACCTAGATTAACATTACTTATGCGATGGTATTCACCAGAAAGACTCCGCTGATATCCATTTGCCAACAATGTGGCGTTTACATTATGCTTACCGAATGAACGAGCATAATCAAACTGTCCCTGAACAAGAATTGTCTGTTTATAGATTGTACCATCAGCTGTTGGATTACCACTTCGCTTATCAGTACCATACTTGTTCAGACTGTTTATACCATTAAATCTGTTCTGATCCCATTTAACTTCATAAGTTGAATAGTCGTTAGACAATGTGGTATTATAAGATGTTGCATAATCAACAGCAAACTTAGTCTTGAAAGTAAGTCCTTGAAGAACCTGATTCAAATTAAAGTTAACACCCATATCAAACTGCATCTGACGACTAGTGAACTTTGTCCAACCACCAACATACATAGCAGCAAATGGATTAGTCTGCATAGACTGTGTACCGCCTAAAAGATACTTACCGTCAACAATGTAGTTTGAATTGGCAATTATTTTCTGCAAATTAGCATTATCCGGAGATACAAAATCAATAGGAATCAACGGTATCAATGGGTTCTGACTTGTTGGAGTAACCTTTGCTGATTGAGCCCAATAGTC
>JAGPKZ010000041.1 GCA_018053665.1 Prevotella sp. | reverse complement strand
CATCTCATGCCTTATGGAAAAGCGATAACGCAGGCTAGGGCTTCACTTGGTATTATAGGAAAGACAGACAGCACTAATGTACTTGCACGCGAAATAAAGGCCTGCGAACCTGCCAAGAAACATAATGTCGTCGTGATATTAATGGAGTCGATGTCTGCGAGTCTCATGCAGACTTTCGGACAGAATGAACGACTCACCCCGAACCTTGATTCGTTATTTAATCATTCATTAGCCTTCAGCAACTGTTATAGTGCCGGCATACATACCAATCAAGGAATGACAGCTACTCTTTATTCCTTCCCGGCCATAATGTCGAGAAACCTTATGAAAGGTACTGTTACGCCACATCGTGAGGGTATTCCTACAGTATTAAAGAAATACGGTTATCATAACTTGTTTTTCATGACTCATGAAGCGCAGTATGATAACATGAAGGCTTTCTTTTCAACAAATGGATACGATGATATTTACTCTCAAGAGAATTATCCTAAGAATGAAGTAGTGAATAGTTTTGGAGTGAGCGACCATTTCTTGTTCAATTATTCACTACCAATCATAAACAAAGTAGCAAAGAGTGGTAAACCTTTCTTCGCAACACTACTCACAATTAGCAATCACCCTCCTTATATAATCCCGTCTTTCTTCCACGCAAAGACCTCAAAACCTGAAACCCAGATTGTTGAATATGCAGATTGGGCAATTGGCGATTTCATTAAGAAGGCTAAGAAGCAACCATGGTATAAAAATACTGTTTTCGTTATACTTGCCGATCATGGAAAACTTGTTGGTAACAGTAATTGCGAACTGCCTGTTTCATATAATCACATCCCACTTATCATATTTGGTGCAGATGTTCCTACAATGAAGTGCAACAACCTTATGGAGCAGATTGATGTAATGCCTACTTTGATGCAACTGCTAAACATGTCGTATAAATACAATGGTTTTGGAATAAACGCCATAAAGAGCAAGCGAACTAAGGCATTTTATTCAGCTGATAATGAAATTGTGGGACGTGACGCAAAACGTTGCTATATCTATAACCCATCAATGAATAGCAGCTTTTGCTATGATGTAGATCAAAATGGGAAGTTGCGACAGAATAAGAATATAAACCAATTCTCATACCTTCGCAACTATGTATTCTCTATGACTCAGACGGCGGAATACACCACACGTAAGTCTAGACTTCATTAAGAGTTTTTGTAATTATTATGCCATCCACGGATATAATACTTGAAGAGCTTGGATAGTTCCTCAAATTGTCCTGTACGTATAAAGTAAACAGAATTTCTTATTATGAACTTTGTGAATATGTTGTGGTAGTTATTATATGTATGGTCAATATATCCTTGATTTCTATAGAAATAATGTGAAAGTTGTTTTGGCTTAACAAGCACATTCTTATGTGAGAATCCTGGGAACACACGACCTTTGCGCCCTTTTTCTGTAGGATGATAATGTATAGCTGTAGTAACCGTATGAGGAAAATATCCACCACGTTTTGCACGTAAAGTGTATTCCTGCTCGTCACCCCAGATAAAACACTCTTTCTTAATTAGTCCTATTTTCTCGATAATCTCTCGCTTGATAAAAGTACCATTAAACGGATGAATTATCACATCGAAATCCTCGTTTCCAGTTACTTCGTCAACATATACATATCTATGTCCAGTAAGTGGTCCGAAAGCAAGTTTATTGTGGTCATCTTTATCTATAACCAAGGCATTAAGGAAAGCGTATCCTGTTTTTTTATTAAAAGCTAGAAGCATTTCCAATTGCTTCGTGTCTGGAATTCCATCATCGTCCATCATCCAAAGCCAGTCATAGCTATTATCAATCATGTATTTCATGCCGGCATAGAAACCTCCAGCACCACCAAGATTGCCTTGACTAATCACCTTTATGCCAGTTTGCTCTGCCAAGTATTCTGTTGTTCCATCAGTACTCCCATTATTTACCACAAGAATATCTAAATTCTTGTATGTTTGAGCCTTTATATTC
The DNA here is from genome assembly GCA_018053665.1 of Prevotella sp. Taxonomy (GTDB): domain Bacteria; phylum Bacteroidota; class Bacteroidia; order Bacteroidales; family Bacteroidaceae; genus Prevotella. The sequence goes on along the minus strand of JAGPKZ010000041.1, from coordinate 15,405 downwards.
TCAACACAAACTTTAAGATCATTCAAGCGATTGTAAGTAACAATAACATTTAAAACTTTATCAGACATTTTCCCCTATATTTCAATTTATCATTTAATGCAAATAGTAGATGGCAAGCATTCATAATTGCGAATACTATAAATCAGATTGCAAAGTTACATATAAATAGTTATTTATCCTATTTCAACCGATAAAAAATACTAATTTAGTCCATATTGAAAATTATTGCTTCTATATAATGTATACGCGCACTAAGGGTTACATCGAGCAAACACTTACGTTTCATCAATACTACGCTTACATTGTGTCGTTAAAAGTATGCTTATGACGACACAAACGATCTACCGACAATATTATCACATAAATATGGCTAAGGATTGTTTGCATAGCATAGAAGAATGCAATAATTTATATATTGCTATATACACACAAAAAGCCCATCGACAATTATGTCGATGGGCTTTAATATATCTTGTCTTATATTTATAAGACTATGATTACTTTACTTCTACTGCGATAGCTTCAGCAGCCTCAGCTTTTCTACGGTTGCGTATTTCCTTACCAGCTACTAGGTAAGCGATAGGTGAAGCAATAAATATAGAAGACAATGTTCCAAATACAACACCAATTGTCATTGCAAACGCAAATGGTTGAATACTCTTACCACCAAGTAATAATATTACAATCAACACTATCAATGTAGTTGTTGATGTATTAATAGTACGGGCAAGTGTTTGGTTGATTGAATCATTGAACAGAACCTGAATATCTTCCTTAGGATGGAGACCTAAATTCTCACGAATACGGTCAAATACCACCACCTTATCATTAATAGAATAACCAATGACCGTAAGTACCGCACCAATAAATGTCTGATCTACCTCCAAAGAGAATGGCATGACACCTTGCAGCAATGAGAAAATACCTATTACGGTTAGGGCATCGAATGCAAGAGCTATCGTAGATCCTAAAGAGAACGCTACATTGCGGAAGCGTAGAAGGATATACAAGAATATGGCTACCAATGCTATAAGCACACTGACTATAGCACCATAAGTAACATCTTTGGCTACAGAAGGACCTACTTTAGAAGAACTAATTATTGATCCACCAGTACGGACGTCAGGATTTTTGAATGCCTGAACACTCTTCTGACTTACCATTCCTGCCTTCTTCAGACCTTTATAAAGAAGAGTCTCAGCCTCGTCATCAACGTTAGCACTGTTAGATTCTATTTTATAGTTGGTAGAGATACGGATTGTCTTGTTATCTGTACCAAGTGATATAGCACCAGATGTACAGCCTGGGAATATTCCATTAAGAGTCTCACGAACTTGTTCTGGCTCTGTTGGCTTCTCAAACTGAACAACATAGTTACGACCACCAGTAAAGTCGATACTCTTTGCCAAACCACGTACAAAGAAGCTACCAGCAAACAAAATAACAGCAAGACCAGTCACAACAAATGTACCCTTGTACATTGACATGAACTTAATATTTGTACCCTGCATAAGGTTTTTGCTTATGCCTGTCCAAAACTTAAGTTTCATCCAACGGTCTTTGTTAAGCTGATGTTCATAAACTAGACGTGTCAAGAATACGGCACTGAAGAAAGAACATATAATACCAATGATCCATGTTGTAGCGAATCCCTGAATAGGACCTGTACCAAAGATATAAAGGATTACACCTGTGATAAGAGATGTAAGGTTAGAGTCGAAGATGGCAGAGAAAGCGTTACTGTAACCTGCGGATACGGCCTGCTTCATGCCCTTGCCGGCTCGAAGTTCCTCTTTTATTCGTTCATATATAAGCACATTGGCATCGACCGCCGTACCGAGCGTCAGCACCATACCGGCAATACCACTCATCGTAAGTGCCGCCTGGAACGACGTTAATATACCGAGTGTAAAGAATACGTTGATGATAAGAGCCGCATTAGCTATCATACCTGGTATAAAATTATACATGGCAACCATGTAGAAAATCAACAATATGAAAGCGATAACAAATGAAACTACACCTTGCTGAATAGAAGCGGCACCCAATGTAGGACCAACAATCTCTTCCTGAACGATACGTGCAGGTGCAGGCATACGACCTGATTTCAATGTATTAGCAAGGTCTTTTGTATCCTCAATTGTGAAGTTTCCGCTTATTGAAGACTGACCACCATCTATCTCACCATTTACACGAGGAGCAGAATAAACTGCGCCATCAAGGACAATGGCAATAGCCTTACCAACATTAGCCTTTGTCAAGGCTGCCCAACGACGGGCACCATCAGAATTCATTGTCATTGAAACCTCAGGACTACCAGACATGTGATCAAACTGGTCACTGGCATCTGTAACAACATCACCCTCTAGCGGTGCACGACCAGTAGTCGTAGTAACCTTCAAGGCATGAAGTTCATATATATTCTTTGCCTGAATACCATCAGCAGGCTTAGCACTCCAAAGGAGTTTAAGGTCGGATGGCAATACCTGCTTTGCTACAGCACTATGGATTGCCTTGTTTACGGCAGCTGTATCACGCACACTTGCATAACCAACAACGCTAAGAGAATTCTGTCCTGTTGTCTGCAACATAGCAAGCAATGGATGCATCTTCTTGGCAGCGTCAATCTGTGATCTGCTTGCTTCAGAAGCGTCTTCCTTTGCTGTACTCTTAATTTTAAACTTAGGTTCAGCCTTTGCAACAGCTTTCTTTGAAGTTTCCTTCTTGACAGCCGCAGTATCAGCATCAGCACCACCGTTAGCGAGACGAGAGTCAAGCTGTGTCAAGTAAGGAATAATCTCACTGGCATTATAAGTTTCCCAGAACTCAAGATTTGCACTACCCTGAAGGAGCTTGCGCATACGCTCAGGTTCCTTAATACCTGGCATTTCAACCATGATACGACCTGTTTGACCTTCAAGCTTTTGTATATTTGGCTGAACAACACCGAACTTATCAATACGAGTACGAACGACATTAAAAGAGTTATCTATCGCAGACTGAATTTCAGAACGAAGGACCTTCTCTACTTCAGAATCAGAACTCTGTGGAGAAACCTTACCCTGCAACTGCTGAGTAGCGAAGATTTCAGCGAGATGATGTCCCGGTGCATTCTGATGATAATACTTTACTAACAGAGAGATGAAATCACTCTGGCTAGTTTCCTCATCGGCTCTAGCCTGCTTCATTGACTTTGTGAAAGCTACATCTGTCTTGTGGTCAGCGAGAGTTTCGACAACATCAGGTACTGATATTTCCAAAACTACATTCATACCACCCTTAAGATCCAAACCCAGACCAATTTGAGTTTCCAAGCACTTCTGATAAGAATAAATTCCCAGATACTTAACAGAATCTTTATAATCCTGTTGCGCAATAGGGTCTTTAAGCTTTGCAGCCTCGCCGTCATAATAACGTGTGGCGAACGAGAATGACAGATAGAAAATGCTTGCAAGTGTCAATAGGACAGCTGTACAAATTACAATTCCTTTGTTTTGCATTTTTTATTATGTTATAAATTATTTGTTTTTCTATGTTCTCTATATAATTCACAGACTATATATAGAAGTGCAAAAATAGCATTTTTTTGTCACTTTAAGAAATTTATAGCCTTTAAATATTCAATTTTTAGGGTTTTCCTCTCTTTTTTAGCCAACAAAAGATAGGATAATGATCAGAATCTTTTATTTTGCTATCAACTTTGCACTCAAAAGGTTGCCAATCACTTGAACACATAATGTTGTCTATCCTCACATACATCCCGCCTTTATGATAGCTTAAGCCTGGTCCGTTTCCACTTTCAACATAGCAATCGGTAAGATTCTTGGATATAACATGATGCGCATAAGAAATGGGACTGTCGTTGAAATCTCCACAAAGTATGATACTCCTGCCAAGATTCTTGCTCAAATATCTCGCTACAGCGTCAGCCTGTGGTGCACGCTTTATAGAAGCCTCACCAAGTTTGTCAACAAGATGATAGGATGCTTTCTTTGCATCGGGTCCTTCAAGATTTCCTTTCACCATTGACTTGAAACGGGACTTATCCTCAACAGAAAGTCCGGTAGTCTCTAAATGATTATTTACCACAATAATTGTATCGTTGCCTTTCTTTATCTCATAAGCCATACTGAGGTTGCCCCTTGAAGGATATTGGATGCGTTCGCGGGAAACTATTGGATATCTACTATATATGGCAATGCAGTCTCCACCAGGTCCACTCATTGCTGTATCGCTATATTGATATAGCTTGTCCATTACTGCGTCAACCCTTGCCTTGCCGATTTCATTTGTTGAAGCCTCCTGTAAACAAAGAATATCAGCCTTCTGTTCACGGATATATTCTAATATTGGGAACTTACCATCTGGATAACGTTCCCAACCAGCAAACGCCCATACGTTATAAGACATCACCTTTATTGCACCGCTAGGTGCACTAGTCGGTATATTAAACGGAATATATGTGCGCACAGGAATATAACAAAATATATATCCAAGTAATGGTATCAATGTTCCGATTTTCTTGAAACACAGCCAAAAGATCAAAAAGCAGAAATTTATAATCAGGAATATAGGAAACACCAATCCGGCATTTGCCAACATTTCATGCTTCACAGGGTCGAGTCGATCTGAATAACCGATAAACGACATTATGAATATCGTTGCCAGATTAGCTCCAGCAATCAGTTGCAGAAAAAATTTCCTTACCGAACCTAACATAATTATCTCAATTCTTCTTACTACTATTCTCAAAGAGACAATGCTTCTCTTCAGCTGTAAGACTATCATATCCGCTCTTACGTATTTTGTCGAGTATGCGGTCTATATCATCTTGTTCTGCCTTTTTGCGTGCGTTATAATCCCAGTCGCTATTATGAGAATTGTAATTTTCTGGTTCTGCATTTTTATTATGCCAAGTTTTAAACTTCTTTGCACTACCACGTTGGTCCCATTTACGCTTCAAGTTATCGAAGAATTGATTACCACCAGACATGTTAGAACCACGATAAGCATGGTGACGCCAATATCTAATCATGAAGAAACCTACAATCATTCCACCAAGATGAGCAATATGGGCAACCCCGTCACCGGCTGTAGCCATTGCAGAGAACAGCTCTATACCAGCATATATCATTACAAACCATTTTGCCTTGATGGGAAAAGGAATTGGAATAATAAATAATTTCTCATTTGGAAACAACATTCCAAATGCTAAAAGAATACCATAAATAGATCCAGATGCACCAACAGTAGTCCATGCGTTAAGCGCTTGTCTTGCCACTTCCGGCAAATGCATTACAGAAACGCTTGCACTCTGAGATGAAAGCATAAAATACAAATCACAGAACTGTGCTAATTCCTGAAAAAGTCCAGCACCAATTCCACAAGAAATGTAATAAAAAAGGAAGCGTTTTGCACCCCATGTTCTTTCAACAATCATACCAAACATCCACAATGCAAACATATTGAAAAATATATGCGTAAAATTGGCATGCATAAACATGTAAGTTACCAATTGATAAATATGGAAATCTGGGGCTAAAAAGAAGTGCAATCCAAAGACATCATTCAAGTCTATTGGAGAACCACCAAACAAGTTGACAGACCGGAGCACATACATGGCAAAGAAAGCCAGTACATTTATAATAAGTAAGTTCTTTGTTACCGTTGGGATGCGCATCATATTATGTAATTTCTTATAGTTCGACAAATGTTGTATAACGGTTGCAAAATTACTAAAAATATCCCTTAAACACTACTAATGCACAAGGTTTACGACAAATTTTCAAAAAATAAATCACTTTTTTTGTTTTTTTGTTTGTTTTTTGAAATGAATATCCTATATTTGTCACCACAAAAGATATTTTTTTATATTAATAATCATTTAATAATTCAAAGTTATGAACAAGACAGAATTAATCGAAAAGATCGCTTTAGGCGCAGGTCTGAGCAAAACAGACGCTAAAAAGGCATTGGACGCAACAACAGCTGCAATTAAAGACACTTTAGTTTCAGGTGATAAAATCCAGCTTGTAGGCTTTGGTACATTCAGTGTTAATGAGCGTCCTGCTCGTGAAGGTATCAACCCTGCAACAAAGGCTAAGATTCAGATTGCCGCTAAGAAGGTTGCTAAGTTCAAGGCTGGCGCAGAGCTTTCTGATGCAGTAAATAAATAATTGTAAAAGATTATTCAACATAAAAGAGCGACTCTAACGAGCCGCTCTTTTCTTTTAAATATTGTTTATCAACTTATTTAGGTTGCTTGCCAATATAAGCCAAAATACCTCCATCTACATACAAAACATGACCATTTACGAAATCACTTGCGTCTGAAGCAAGGAACACTGCTGGTCCCATAAGATCTTCTGGAGTACCCCAACGCGCAGCAGGAGTTTTACTTATAATAAAGCTATCAAAAGGCTGACGGCTTCCATCTGGCTGTAATTCACGAAGAGGTGCCGTCTGTGGAGTTGCTATATAACCTGGGCCGATACCGTTACACTGTATGTTATATTCACCAAACTCAGAGCAAACATTACGTGTAAGCATCTTTAATCCACCCTTAGCCGCAGCATAGGCACTTACAGTCTCACGTCCAAGTTCACTCATCATTGAGCATATATTGATGATCTTACCGTGTCCCTTTTTCTTCATTCCAGGAATAACAGCTTTTGAAACGATAAAAGGAGCGTTAAGATCAATATCAATAACCTGGCGGAAATCCTCTACACTCATCTCGTCCATTGGAATACGCTTGATTATACCTGCGTTATTAACAAGTATATCAACAGTACCAAGTTCTTTTTCTATTGTTGCAATAAGCCCCTTGACCTGAGCCTCATCAGTTACGTCAGCAATATATCCTTTAGCATCAATACCTTTTGCCTGATAATCAGCCATTGCCTGATCAAGATGTTTCTGACTACGGCAGTTGAATGCAACTTTAGCACCGGCCTTAGCATAAGCTTCGGCAATTGCAAATCCAATACCATAAGCAGCACCTGTTACCAACGCTACTTTACCTTCCAATGAAAAGTTTTTTGAAAATGTATCCATTATCTTTTGTTTTACTATTAAGTTATCAGAGTAGTCTGATGCAAAAATACAAAATTAATTTGAAACGACCTATTTTTCAACATTTATCTTTCATCTGAAGTATATAATATCAGTGACTACAGAAACTATTTTTCTCGTTCCATATACCATCCGTGTTAGTATTCTAATTTGCATATAGGGCTGAAGAAAAACAGAGTCTGGCGGAATATAACCCATCCAGACATTGTTTTATAATTCAAACTTATAACCAACGGTAAACGACAAGGTCCTATTTTGAGAAGTTGATCTGGAATTATTTCCACCCCATCCTGCATCGCCATCCTTACGCAAGTCTGTTACGCCAATATTGTATCTCAGGTCAGCAACAATATTCTTGTATTCATAGCTTACACCTACAGGTACAGAAAGAGAGAATGATCTTATTCCTTCTACATCACTATGAGCTGCTGATATCGATGGACCTTGATAGCTAATAGTAACATCACCACCCGTTTTCTTGCTAACTGCTAATTCTGGCTGCAGACCCGCTTTTACAGCAAGCCCTTTCCATATATATACATTAGCCAAAATTGGCATTGTAATACAGTTAAGATTAATCTTCAAATTATCATTAATCGCAACTTTAACTCCATCTTTTGAAGTATTTGAGAAACCTTTTGTATCGTAGCTTGCCCCTTGTTGAGTGTAGAATACTCCTAAAGAAAGACCGATGATTTTTGAGAATTGATACTGTGCTTCTACACCAGCGGTAAATCCAAACTTATTTTTACTTTCACCAAATCCTACAGAACCCACTTCTACGACAGATCCATCAGACATGGAGGTCCAAATTAGTGGGTCTTCAGTGTTATGCTGAGACATTACTACGTAATTTACAATAGCAGGCATCTTACCAGAGAAGTTACTTGCTGTAACACCAATTTTTGGTGTAATAGAGAAAGTTCCAGCCTTCTGTTGAGCACATACACTTGAAACAGTCATAAGTAATGCTGCTAAAAAAAATAATTGTTTTTTCATTGGTTTAATATAATAAATATTTATTGATTTTCACATATTGTATACTTGTCTAATTGTTACAAATATGATTATTGAGCATCATCCCTTTTGCTTTTTATGTATTTGCATGCTTTATCAGTAAAAGGTAAATCCATTAGTTTTTCTATGATTAACGGTTAATGTTACATATTTGTTGCACAAATCATAAACAAAAAATCCGCAAATCCTTTTTTTATATATTAGGAATCGCGGATTTTTGTTGTCCCAGGCGGATTCGAACCACCACTGACAGAACCAAAAACTGTAGTGCTACCATTACACCATGGGACAATCAATATGAATTGTTTCCAATTTCGGGTGCAAAGGTAATAGATTTTTCATCTACTACCAAATTTTTAAGCGTTTACTTTACAGTAATCAAGTAATAATTCTTCTTTCCGCGCTGTACGAGGAGATATTTTCCATCGATAAGATCATCGGAAGTTATCACCTGATCAAAAGCAGCAAGCTTCTCTTTATTCAAGTTCACACCGCCACCTTTTACCAATTTACGCATTTCACTCTTGCTTGGGAATACCTCCATACCATCCTGATTAAACAGATCTACGGCTGTTCCGCCAAGCAAAGACTTGTCGATAGTGTAATGAGGAACATCCTTAAACACATCATTAAGCGTGGCTTCATCAAGTTTTGCCAAACTGTCTTTTGTGGCCTTACCGAAAAGGATATTACTTGCAGCAATAGCCATTTCAAGATCTTCCTTTGAATGAACCATCACTGTAACTTCTTCTGCAAGACGCTTTTGAAGTACACGCCTACCAGGATCCTGTTTGTGCTCTTCAACAAGAGCATCAATTACATCTTTTTCAAGACTTGTGAATATTTTTATATATCGTTCAGCGTCATTATCACTTACATTCAACCAAAACTGATAGAATGCGTAAGGAGTAGTACGATTACGGTCAAGCCAGATATTACCACTCTCGGTCTTACCGAATTTTTTACCATCAGCCTTTGTTATCAAAGGACATGTAAGACAGAAAGCCTCAGTTTCACTGCCTAGAGTACGACGTATCAACTCTGTTCCTGTTGTCATATTGCCCCACTGGTCGTTACCGCCAAGTTGCAATCTTACACCGTATTTCTGATATTGATAAAGGAAATCATACCCCTGAAGTAACTGGTAAGTAAACTCCGTGAAAGACAAACCGTCACGAGCCTCACCATTAAGACGTTTCTGCACAGAGTCCTTAGCCATCATATAATTAACAGTGATATGCTTTCCAACCTCACGAACGAAATCAAGGAAAGAGAAATCCTTCATCCAATCGTAGTTGTTAACAAGCTCTGCCTTGTTTGGAGCATCGCCGTCAAAATCCAAGAACTTTGAAACCTGCTGCTTTATAGCCTCCTGATTATGGTATAATGTTTCAGAATCCAAAAGATTACGTTCCTGACTCTTGCCAGAAGGATCACCAATCATACCGGTTGCGCCACCTACAAGCAGATAAGGCTTATGACCGCAACGCTGCAAGTGACTTAACATCATGATACCACATAGGTGACCGATATGCAAAGAGTCTGCTGTTGGGTCAGTACCCAGATAAGCCGACACCATGTGCGACTGTAGATATTCCTCTGTACCGGGCATAATCTGAGCCAGCATACCACGCCATTTCAGTTCTTCAACAAAGTTTTTTGCCATTATTATATTATTTCAATTAAAAGGAGAACAAATATTCTCGCCTAATTATTAATTATATTATTGGGGCCTGTTACCAGAAACTTACGGTACCGGATCATATCCGCTACCACCCCATGGATTACATCTTAATATTCTCCATATCGCCAGTATTAATCCCTTTATTGGCCCATACTTTAGTATTGCCTGGCGTGAATACTCAGAACACGTTGGAGTAAACCGACAAGACGGCGGAGTATAAGGAGTGATAAATTTCTGATAAAACATGATTGGCAGTACGAGAATCCAAGCAAGGCCTCTCGACACATAATGCAATATGCCTATCAATAATTTCATATTTTCTCACTAATACGTTGAATAAGATTTTTCATCTTTACTTCTACAACAGCCGTATCATATAGTTTTGGGTCAAGCCATATAAAAGCCATAACCAAACGGCATCCATCGCTTAACTTTTCCGAGACAATACTGCGATTGCGTCTATAAGCCTCCCTAACCTGTCTCTTCACACGATTGCGCTTTACCGCACGTTTAAAGCATTTTTTAGGTACACTGACAAGTAACTGAGTATTTGGTTCATCATTCGCAATATCTTCAGCCTGCATATACATATAGACAACCCTTAGCGGGTAAGCAGACATAGAATGACTTTTACCTCCATTAAAGAGACGGTCTATGAGCAACTTGCTGCAAACACGCTCTTGCTTAGTCAAATTTTCAGCTTGGGATGCCGACATTATTTTTCATTTTTCTCAAGAAAAGCCTTTAGTGCACCAGTCATTGAAGGATAATCCTTATTAGGTGCCATAAGATCAAGATGCAAACCTTGAACTTCTACTTCTTTTGCAGTAGCAGGACCAAAAGCAGCAAGCTTAATATCACCTTGCACGAAATCAGGGAAGTTTTTCTTTAATGCCTTAACACCAGTAGGGCTAAAGAATATCACCATGTCATAATCAAAGTTCTGTATCTCATCATCTGTAAAATCATTACTAACTGTACGATACATCGTACAAACAGAATGCTTTAAATTCTTGGAATCGAGCATATCTTTGATGTCATCATTATGAACACTACTTAACGGAACCAAGAAATTCTCGGTCTTATGTTTAAGCATAAGTGGCAACAGACCGTCAACTTTTCCAGTAGTACCAAAGAAAATCTTGCGCTTACGATACTGCACATATTTCTGGATATAAAGTGCAATTGTCTCAATAAGACAGAAGTACTTCATATCTTCTGGAATCGTAACACGCAGCTCTTTAGCTAGCTTGAAATAATTGTCTATCGCATGACGCGATGTAAAGACAACAGCCGTATGAGCAAGCAGATTAACTTTCTGCTCGCGGAATTCTCTTGAAGAGATACCCTCTACTTTGAAAAACGGACGGAAATCCAATTCCACGCCAAACTGAGTTGCAATGTCATAATAAGGTGACTTTTCGCTTGTTGGCTTAGGCTGAGAGATAAGAATCTTCTTAATCATTATGTCCTAAAAATTTATTTTCAAATAACCATTTATTGCTGTCAATACTCCCCACAATGTGAGTAAAGGCATAACTTCGAGTGCACAAAAGTACAAAATATCTTGCAAAAAGGCGCCTTTTTGCCTGAAAAAGATTATATATGTCTTATATAAGGACAACAATTTTAGCAAAATCACGACTATAGCTGTATATATAAATGCCGTTTTCAATGCAAGTCCAAAATACACAACCAACATTACAACTGGAAACACCAATAATCCTTCGACTGAATTTATAAATAAAAATGATTTAATCCATTGTTCATTTGTCTTTTTGTCAAAAAATGTTAGGTTGGCTATCGTATATGAAAGTAGCTTTAACAGAAAATATACCAGTATCACCCCAGAAAAGAAACCCACAACCTTATATTGTTCAACTATAAACGTATCACTGACGACGGAACGTGCATAGAGAAAGAACAATAATGAAAACTGTAGACACGTCTGTAGCATCAAAAAGAATTGAAAACGCAGTTCTCCAGATGTTTCTGTTATCATAGTAGTTTCACCATGCTGAACATAAAAGAAGTTTTTCGCCTGACGCATGATAAACTTGTGAGACTGTGCAAAAGCCACCATTGCCAATATAAAACACGAAAGTAATATTCCTGTTATCAGGTTATCACCGGCAATAGTATAAGGTACAGGGTCACCTGCTACGCCAAGACGTCCACCAGACAATTCTGGATGAAACCAAGGTGAATTTGAAAAGAAAGATTCCTTGTAATATTTAGGCAGGTTAACATCACGCCAGCTCTTACCAACAGGTTGTCCCGGAAGGTGTAATGTATCTGGCATATTGCTCCAATGAATATCACTGGGCTTTATGTTTGCCTGAATAGCAGAATCCTGTTGCTCGGGCGTAGCATTCTTAGGCAACCAACTGAGTATCTGCGCAGGTGTAGGTTGCTTTTTCACATGCTGAATTCCTGTCAAGGTTTTCTGCTGTGTCTCTGCATTTACTATGGAATCTTCTTGCTGTATCATATAAAAAAGGACGGGTCTGAAATTCTCCCGTCCCCCTCTTTATGGTTGTAATTAAATATCGAATGCGTTCTTTATTTCATCCACACGGTCTAGCTTTTCCCATGTAAACAGTTCCACTTCGACAGTTTTGGTCTCGTGGTATCTGCTGCTGAATGTTTTTGTCACTATTTCGTTTTTCCTTCCCATGTGACCATAAGCTGCAGTTTCAAGATACATAGGCTGGCGCAGCTTCAATATTCGCTCTATAGCCTTTGGACGAAGGTCAAACATATGCTTAATCTTCTCGGCAATCTCGCCATCAGACATTTTAACGTTACAACGGCCATATGTGTTAACATAGATGCTTACAGGTTGTGCTACACCAATTGCATAAGCCAACTGAACTAGCATTTCATCAGCAACGCCTGCTGCAACCATATTCTTTGCTATATATCGTGCTGCATAAGCTGCAGAACGGTCTACCTTTGAAGAATCTTTCCCTGAGAAAGCACCGCCGCCATGAGCGCCCTTACCACCATAAGTATCAACAATGATCTTACGACCAGTAAGTCCAGTATCACCATGAGGGCCACCAATAACAAACTTTCCTGTAGGGTTAACGAAATACTTTATTTCGTCGTTAAATAATGCAAGCACTTTGTCACCAAGCTTTGCCTTTACTCGCGGAATAAGAATGTTTATCACATCTTCCTTGATTTTAGCAAGCATGCGATCGTCATCGTCATCAAACTGGTCATGCTGTGTGCTCACAACAATTGTATCAATGCACAAAGGCACGTTCTCGTCACTGTATTTTATAGTAACCTGGCTCTTTGAGTCAGGACGCAGATATGTCATCACCTTGCCTTCCTTGCGTATTTCAGCAAGCGTACTCATAAGAAGATGAGACAAATATAGAGATACCGGCATAAAGTCCTCGGTTTCGTTTGAAGCATATCCAAACATCATACCTTGGTCTCCAGCTCCTTGGTTTTCCTCGTCTGCACGACTTACACCACGATTAATATCATCACTCTGCTCGTGAATAGCTGTAAGAATACCACAAGAATCACCATCAAACTGATACTCGGCCTTTGTATATCCGATTTTTTTTATAGTATCTCGCGCTATAGTTTGCAAATCGATGTATTCTTTAGAGCGAACTTCACCCATTATGACTACCTGTCCAGTAGTACAAAATGTCTCTATTGCACAATGAGAATTCTCATCATACGCAAGAAACTGGTCAAGCAATGCATCTGAAATCTGATCTGACACTTTATCAGGATGTCCTTCTGAAACTGATTCTGAAGAAAATAAATAAGGCATATATCTTAATCCTTTCTTTTAAATATACGTTAAAAACTTTTAGGGTGCAAAGTTACAGTTATTTCGTTGAATATCAAAGAAAAACTGCTCATTTTATATTTATACAACAAAAAAATGGGTGTACAGAACTTAATCCGCACACCCACATATTTCAAAGGCTTTTTATTCCTTTTTATTTTGTTCCTTCAGGAAGCATGACAACCGTAATCTTGCTGCCGTTTCCTAGGAATTCCTTCATAAATGCAGAAACACTCAGTGGTGTCTGTGCCTCAACAAGTTTCTTATAATCTGAATATGTATCAACACCCAACTTATCATATTGATAGATTACTCCGTCCCAAAAACCGTTTGTCTTCGCACGGTCGTCAATCTGCTTCAACATCAAAGCCTTAACCTTATTAAGCATTTCTGCGTCACATGTAGTAGCTAGCTTATTTGCCTCGTCGGTCATAATCTTCAATGCGATGTCGCGTTTCTCTGGTTTCATAGGACATACACCAATCAGCTGGTATATCTTGTATCCGTCATCAGCTGCACTTGCATATCCGTAAGCTCCACAAGAGTATGCAGCACTGGCTTCTTCACGAATTTTTTTCAGATATTCCATTGAAAGCACCTGACCAACCATATCAACCTGTATAGACTTCTCTAGTGTGTATGGCAAATTCATGTTATGCCAAATCATGTAGCAGTTGGCTTTTGGAGTTTCCATCTTGCGATAGAAGACATTTTCAATCTGTCCCTTTTGTAGCATGCGATCACGCTTTGAAGCAACATCATTACCTTTTGCAGGAAGAGCACCAAGATACTTGCAGATAAGTGGACGAATTGTAGCGTCGTCAAAATTACCGATTATAGTAAATTCCCAACCCTTTGCACTTGAAGTACGGTCTTTTGCAATCTGTAGGATGCGGTCATAGTTTATATCCTTCAAGTTCTCAAGCAACATTGGAGCTGTTCTTGGATTATGGTTATACAATGTAGCTGTAAGAGAGTCACTGAAAGCAATGTCTGGAGACAATTCGCGATTTTTGAGTCCTACCTCAAATTGCTGCATAAGATTGTTGTATGAGTCATTATCTTTCTTGATATTGGTGAAATAGAGATAGACCATCTGAAGCATTGTCTCAACATCCTTTGGCGTTGAATTACCGTCAATGCTCATCTTTCTCTCACTCATACTCAAGTTAGCATTAGCAATCTTTCCAGCCATAGCCTTCTGAAGTTCTGTACTTGAAAAGTTGCCAAGTCCACTTATGCCGATAACATTGTTGAACACCTTAGTGTTTGTATAATCAGCCTTGCCATACAAAGAAGAACCTGAGCCGCCATTACCAGACAGAATTACCTGATCTTTCTTATAATCAGTCTTCTTTAAGATAACCTTTACACCATTTGAAAGTTCAAGAGTTGTATAATCAAACTTATTACTCTTAGTTTCCTTCTTTATCTTACCTGCCTTTGGAAGTTCCTTAATCAGGGGTTCATTCTTAACATTGTCTACATAAGCAGTGATATTCTCTGCACGTGCATCCTTGACAGCGCCAAGAAGCTGTGCTTCGGTAGGATATACATTACCTTCCTTTTCGTTATTGAAGTTAATGATAACCATATTAGAATCATTCTTTGAAACAAGTTCCTTAATTTGTCCGTTTATAACATCAAGAGGTATCATAGGAATAATCTGCTTCATTGTCTGATATGAATACTCAATGCCAGTCATAGGCTCGTTGGTAAGAAAATGTCCAAGACATTCACTATAAAACTGACTATTATATCTCTTATCTTTATTGCTATAGGCCTTATCAAGAGCACTTATATAGTCTGCTTG
>JAGPKZ010000007.1 GCA_018053665.1 Prevotella sp. | reverse complement strand
TATTTTCAGGACGAAGTTTACGAACTGTATTACCAGCCTGCCACATTTCCTTGTTGCGCATAGCCGCTAATTCAGCATTCAACTTCTCACGATAATCAGACATAGAATTCTTATCAATAGAAATCTGAGCCTCATTACCAGTCTTTACACTAAGGTATAGCCATTGCATAACTGGCTTAATAGCTTCACGGAAACGAGGAGCCCAGTCAAGAGCACCACGCTGTGCTGTTGTAGAACAGTTAGCATACATCCAATCCATTCCCTTTGCTCCAAACAATGGCATCAAACTCTGAGTCAATTCCTCAACAGTCTCGTTGAAAGCCTCAGATGGAGTGTGGCCATTCTCACGCAAAACATCATACTGTGCTTCAAGCAAGCCCTCAATGGCACCCATCAAAGAACCACGCTCACCAGTCAAATCTGATGTAGCCTCACGCTGGAATGTTGTCTTAAACAAATATCCAGCACCGATTCCAATACCAAATGCTATAGTCTTGTCTTCAGCATGACCAGAGGCATCCTGATAAACAGCATAAGAACAGTTTAATCCACGACCTTCACAGAACATAGTACGAAGAGAAGTACCAGAGCCCTTAGGTGCAACCATTATGACATCAATATCCTTTGGTGGAATAACGCATGTGCGGTCCTGCCAATTGATAGCAAATCCATGAGAATAATACAAAGTCTTTCCTGCAGTAAGATACTGCTTAATCTTTGGCCAAACGGCAATCTGACCGGCATCAGAAAGCAACATACAAACAATTGTACCTTTTTGTACAGCTTCCTCAATTGAGAAAAGAGTTTTTCCTGGAACCCAACCGTCTGCAAGACATTTATCATAAGTCTTACCTTCACGCTGACCTACGATAACGTTAAATCCATTATCGCGCAAGTTACAAGCCTGACCAGGTCCCTGAATACCATAACCAATTACAGCAATTGTTTCATTTTTAAGTACTTCACGAGCCTTTTCTAAAGAAAATTCCTTACTGGTGACTACAGTTTCTACAACTCCACCAAAATTCATTTCTGCCATATTATTTTAAAAATGTGCGCCCTAATTTAAGGGATCGCGGGTTATTATTATCCCTTTGAATCTTGCCTGTCTTTTCCAAAAACAGTCATTTTATAAATCCATTCCATTACCTATCCAAGGTTTCAGCTAGGGAATTCAAATATTTTTCGTATGCAAAGGTAACATTTTAAAACGAAACAGCCAAACAATCTTTCAATCTTTTACAAAATTAACTTTACTTCTAACAACCTCGACTTCTTCGATAATTATTTTAGAAGTTTTTGTAATTCTAATGCTGTATTCGTTTTCACCAGTATGTTCACTATAAAAATTCAATTTATCTCCACAGTGGCATTCTGCAACATATGCAATTTCAAAACGTTTAACACTATTATGAGCGTACCAATCTAAATTCCATAGATCAAGTATATGTTCAATATATTTTACACTGTTAATATGTCCGTTTACATCTACATCACTATAGTTTGTATCTATCGTCCTTACAAGTTTTGCATCAGTAGACATCTTTACACGTGAACTTTTAGCTATCGGACATTGTTTCTCCTTATCAACGTAGTCAAAGATTAAGCCATCATGGATAGCTAAAATATCAACTGGCTGTCGCGTATCGGTGTCTATCATAGCCCATACGCTCTTACCATATCCATAAATCTTACTAGAATGAGGATTAAAAACTGTAAAATTTCTACTTGTAAAAAATTTCATAACCCCATCTACCCATGTTTCAATATTGAATTTTTCATATGATAAAGGCATATCGGTCATTTCTATTGCCAATCTTGACAACACCCAAGTCTTGTGAATTGGATTGAGATAATTCATGCCATATCCACGTTCATTTGCATGGAAATCAGCAGCATTCAACATATGATTTCCAAGATGACCCATAAATAAATGCTTTGAAAAGTCACAATGAAAAGGTTCTGCTAAGAACCTATAGCAACCAACTTTATCCAACATATCATCAGTCATTATCTTTACTCTCCTGTTCGTGTAAAAAATCAGATATAGGTTCATCAAAACTTCTTGTCACAGCAATACGACCACTTCTTGTGTATTGAAGCAGACATTTAAAGTCGTTTAACTTATTAAATAAGTCGGCTATGTCCTCTGTCAAACCAGCTAACAATACTGTACTGTAAGTTTTGTTTACTTCCATCATACGTGCATCATGTCTACGAATAGTACGAGACACTTCTGAATTTTCCAACAACACAGGTGTTGATATTTTGAACAGAGCTACTTCATGAATAAATAGTTGTTCATCTGTATAATAATCAGCTTTTACCACATCAATTTTCTTTTCAATGGCCTTTGTAATTTTATTTATCTGTTCTTCATCACTCCACGCAGTAATCGTATATTTATGAATATTCAAGATACTGCTAGCTGACACATTTAAACTCTCTATATTTACTTGTCTACGAGTAAATACCGCTGTGATTTGACTTAATATACCGGCGATATTCTCAGAATAGACTAATAATGTATATAATTTTTTTTCCATCTTACTTAAAATTTGAAATACTAATAATCAAGTTCAAGCAACATCCCGTCAACACTCTTTCCTGGTAATATCATAGGGACAATATCCTCTTTTTCCTTTATAGCACATTCCAAAAAATAAGGTCCTTTTGTGGAAATCATCTTTTCGACTTTTGTACGTAAGTCTTTACGGTCTATAACAATATCATAAGGTATGTTATAAGCCTTAGAGATTTCCTGATAATGTGGATTCATCATATGAGTGAACGAATAACGCCCATTAAACATTAAATCTTGCCACTGACGTACATTCCCTAAAAAATTATTATTAAGAAGGATTATCTTTACAGGTGCCTGTTGTTCCATTATAGTGCCAAACTCTTGTATACTCATCTGTAAGCCTCCGTCTCCACAAAAACAACAGATTGTTCTTTCGGGAGCGCCAAAACTTGCACCGATAGCCGCAGGAAGCCCAAACCCCATTGTGCCAAAGCCTCCACTAGTAACAATAGAACGTTTATTCTTAAACTTAAAATATCGACTAGATATCATCTGATTTTGACCAACATCATTTACCAATACGGCCTCACCATTAGTAACTTCGGCAACAACATTGGTAACTTCGCCCATCAACAAAGGACCTTCAGTAGGATGAATATCTGGTTCGATGACCTTCTCCGTTTCCATATCTTCATATTTTTTAAACGAATCACGCCATTCACGATGATTATTTTCATTCAGTAAACTCGTTATTGCAGGAATGGTTTGCTTGCAATTTCCCAATACAGCAACATCGGCTTGAATGTTCTTATTTATCTCGGATGCATCAATATCAAGATGAATTATCTTTGCCTGTTTTCCATAAGTGGAAGGTAATCCTGTAACTCTATCACTAAATCGCATGCCTATTGCTATAAGTACATCGCACTCCTGAGTTTTCATATTTGCAGCATAGCTACCATGCATTCCTAACATACCTATATCCAAAGGATGGTCTGACGGTAATGCAGACAATCCCAACAATGTACGACCAGCTGGAATATCAGCTTTCTCAAGAAATTTAACAAGTTCATTCTGAGCATTTCCCAATTCAACCCCCTGTCCAACCAATGCAAATGGTTTTTTAGCACTATTGATTAACATTGCAGCTTCTTCAATAGCACTACTGTCAATTGTAGGATAAGGATTATATGACCTTACATTATCCACTTTTATTGGATTCCATTCACATGTATGATTTTGCGCATTCTTCGGAAAATCAAGAACAACAGGTCCTGGACGACCGGAACGTGCAATATAAAAAGCACGACTTACAGCCCAAGCCACATCTTCCGGACGACGTATTTGGTAAGCCCATTTTGTAATAGGTTGTGCGACTCCAACTAAATCAACTTCCTGAAAAGCATCAGTACCCAAAGCTCCAACACCAACCTGTCCTGCAATCACGACTATTGGCGTAGAATCCATCATAGCATCAGCAACACCTGTCAATGTATTAGTAGCTCCTGGTCCACTAGTAACAAGGCACACTCCAACATTTCCACTGACTCGTGCATACCCTTCGGCAGCATGAGCAGCAGCCTGCTCGTGACGTACTAAGATATGATCAAACATTTTCTTATCACCTCTCGTGTAACCAAACAAAGCATCGAATACAGGCATTATAGCTCCACCCGGATAACCGAATATAGTCTTAACACCTTCATTATGCAAAGAACGCATCAATGCTTCAGAACCTGTAATTACTTCTTTACTCATTATATTTAACTTAAACTACTAAAACATATTCAATATCAATCAATCATTCGTACTCCACCCTTGTCGGCAGAGCTAACACTTTGGGCATAAATACGTAAAGACTTACTAACCAACCTTTTACGCTTCAAAGGTTGTTGCTTTCGTGCAGCCAATTCATCATCACTTAGCTTTACGTTTATACTGCGGTTTGGAATATCTATTTCTATAATATCACCATCTTTTATCTTACCTATATTACCACCAGCAGCAGCCTCTGGAGAAATATGTCCAATGCTCAATCCAGAAGTACCACCAGAAAAACGCCCGTCTGTAATCAACGCACATTCCTTTCCCATATGCATGCTCTTAATATAAGAAGTTGGATAAAGCATCTCCTGCATACCAGGACCTCCCTTTGGACCTTCATGTGTAATAACGACACAGTCACCTTTCTTAACTTTGCCACTAAGTATTCCATCACAAGCATCTTCCTGACTGTCAAATACAACAGCTGGCCCAGAAAAATGCCATAAAGATTTATCAACTCCGGCTGTTTTAACAACACAGCCATCCTGAGCTATATTTCCAAAAAGCACGCCAAGACCACCATCTTTAGTATAAGCATGTTCCAAATCCCTGATACATCCATTTGTACGATCTGTATCAAGACTATCCCATTTCTCATCCTGACTACCCATTTGAGTAGAGAATTTATGTCCAGGTGCACTATGGTAAATTCTATCTGCATCAGGATTGATATTTTCACCTGTGATTGCATATTTTGTCAAAGCCTCAACAAGAGTCATACAATCAACTCTATTTGTGTCTTTGTGCAACAATCCAGCCTTGTTTAGTTCATTCAAGATTCCAAGTATTCCCCCTGCTCTATTGCACTCTTGAACGCTATATTTTTGAGTATTCGGAGCCAACATACACAAACAAGGAACTTTACGACTTAATTCATCAATATCCTTCATTTTGAAATCTACATCACCTTCCTGAGCAACAGCAAGAAGATGAAGGACGGTATTAGTACTACCACCCATTGCTATATCAAGAGCCATTGCATTAAGGAAAGCATTGCGTGTGGCTATACTACGCGGTAGAACACTGTCATTACCATCTTCATAATATGCGAAAGCGTTTTTAACAATCTGACGAGCAGCATCTTTAAATAGTTGTATTCTATTCTTGTGAGTTGCTAAAATAGTTCCATTTCCAGGAAGAGCCAAACCTACAGCTTCAGTAAGAGAATTCATAGAATTCGCTGTAAACATACCTGAACAACTACCACAACCAGGACATGCACAACTTTCGATTTCCTTCATTTCTTCATCACTTACTGAAGGGTCGGCACCTTTAACCATAGCTGTAATAAGGTCGGCATTTTCGTTTTTCCAACGACCAGCCTCCATCGGACCTCCAGAACAAAATATAGTCGGAATATTGAGCCTCATTGAAGCCATGAGCATACCAGGAGTAACTTTATCACAGTTTGATATGCATATCATAGCATCTGCCTTATGAGCATTAACCATATACTCAACAGAGTCAGCTATTATATCTCTTGAAGGTAAAGAATAAAGCATACCATCATGCCCCATTGCAATACCATCATCAATAGCGATAGTATTAAACTCAGCAGCATAACAACCCATGCCCTCAATTTCTTTTTTTACAATCTGACCTATTTCGTGAAGATGTGTATGTCCTGGAACAAATTGAGTAAAACTATTGACTATTGCTATAATTGGTTTACCAAATTGTTCATGCTTCATGCCAGCAGCTACCCACAAAGCTCTAGCTCCAGCCATTCTCCTGCCTTCTGTACAGACAGAACTTCTTAATTGATGTTTCATACCTATAATGTATTTTATATACAAATATTATAAACGAGAACAAGCTTCTCCTTATTTAATTTGCAAAGATAATTAGAAAATACGAAACCACCAATAGATTAATGCATATTATTTATTAATATAACATTTATGTAACATAAATAGATAAAAAAGTTTCGATTTATCAATAATACATAAATATAATATAAAAAATTCCCTAGTGGTATAAGCCACTAGGGAATATCTTAACTAGTATAATTCAGTTAAATACTTATTACTTAACGTAAACTACAGCAAGGCGGTTAGATGTAACACCCTGTACACCCTTACCAGTTGCATCCTTTACAACAACACCTTTACTCTTCAAGTACTTTGCAACATTGTTAGCACGATTCTGAGAAACCTTCTTGTTAACCTTTGCAGAACCTTCTGGAGAAGCTGTACCTATGATTTCTACAGTAGAACCATTAGCTACATTGTCAAGTACCATCTTAGCATCCTTAGTAAGATCAGCCTTACCCTGAGCGAATGTTACGAACAATGGGCATGTAGTTGCCTCAGCTGGAACTTCCTTGATAACTTCCTTGATAACTTCCTTTGGCTTCTTAGCAAGTTCACCACGTAGATCACTGATCTGAGAATTCAAACCATCGATTTCACTCTGATCACGAAGCTGAGCAATCTTGAAATTGTGTGTACCATTAGAATTCTTAAACTTGTAAACAACACCTGCGTTCAACTGAACGAAGCTATGGTTAACATCGAACTTGATACCTTCATTTCCAAGATTGTAAGGAGTGTTAGACTTGTCATTAAGACCATACATAATAGCTGGCTCAATGTAAACCTGCCATGCCTTGTCAGCACCAAGGTTGAAAGCAAAATCAAGAGCTACCTTAGAAGTAAGGTTGTTAATGCAACCTGCTTTATCATACTCCTTAGAGTTTCCAAAAAGATGCCCCCAACCGAAACCAGCAACAAAACTAACCTCGAATGGACGTGGCTGACCAAGATAACCACCGAACCAGTTGCTCAAATTAACAGTACCAAGAAAACTTGTGTTAAGGTAACGAACAACAGTACCAGTAGATGCCCAAGGTTTATTTGAAAAATAAGCGTTGCTTTCAATTGCGGCACCCAAAACTGGAGTGAAGTTACGACCAATGCGTACACCGAAATTAGGATCAAGGCCCTTCATCCAAGAATGACCTGTAGCCTTTGTTGCAAGACCACCATTTATACCTACATAAATGTTGTCAAATGTTTTACTCTCTTCTACAGTCTGTGCAGAAGCAGAAACTGCTAAAACAGCAGCAGTGAACAATAAAACTAACTTTTTCATGTCTCTCTAAAATTAATTAATAATTATTGATTTTTTCTATTTTCAATTTCTGATTGCAAAGTACGTAAAAATTATTGAAACATCCAAATTTTTATTAATATATTTATACTATATAATATGAAAAATGAGCAAAATCAATTCAATTATTGTTTATTAAGCACTTTCGCTACTTGTTTTTTGCATTTTGTTTGGTAAATTGAATAACTTTTTGCTATCTTCGCAGTATGAAAAAAATTATCCTAATAACAGGTGGGCAACGTTCAGGAAAAAGCGTTTATGCAGAAAATTTAGCTATTCGTCTTAGTCCAAGCCCCATATATCTTGCCACAGCACATATTTGGGACGAAGAGTTTATGATAAGAGTTAAGAAACATCAAGAACGGCGAGGCACTAACTGGACAAACATAGAAGAAGAGAAATTTCTTTCACGTCACTATGTTTACAATAAGGTTTGTGTTATTGATTGTTTAACATTATGGTGTACTAATTTTTTTTATGATAAAAGTCGTGAAGACAATAATCAACCTAGTGTTGACGAAGCTTTAACTGCAATCAAAGATGAATTCGATAAATTCACAAATCAAGATGCGACATTTATCTTTGTAACTAACGAAATTGGTAGCGGTGGCGTTAGCGATAATGCTATACAAAGACGATTCACAGATTTGGAAGGTTGGATGAACCAATATGTGGCAAGAAAAGCAAACGAAGTTATCCTTATGGTTTCAGGTATTCCTATAAAAATAAAATAATTATGAAAAAAATATTTAACATTAAATCTCCTTGCTTGGATATAAAACAAGACATTCAAGACAAGATTGACAATCTAAACAAACCAAAAGGTTCTTTGGGAACGCTTGAGGATTTAGCATTGCAAATTTGTCTGATACAGCAAACCCTATCGCCAGAGTTATCACATCCTTGCCACATACTGTTCGGTGGCGATCATGGTATTGAGAGAGAGGGCGTTTCCGTTTCTCCACGTAACGTAACTTGGCAGCAAATGATAAACTTCACAAAAGGCGGAGGAGGCGTAAACATGTTTTGTAACCAACACGGATTTGAATTAAAAATTGTGGATATAGGAGTAGATTATAACTTATCGGACAATCCCAAGATAATCAATCGCAAAATTGCAAATGGCACAAAGAATTTTCTTTATGAACCAGCAATGACTGAAGAACAATTCAGAAATGCAATAGATATAGGTGCCGCAATGACAGATGAATGTATCTCTGAAGGGTGTAACGTAATCTGTATTGGAGAAATGGGTATTGCAAACACTAGTCCATCCAGTATTTGGATGAGTATATTCGGAGGTATTCCGCTTAAAGAATGTATAGGTGCTGGAGCTGGGTTATCTGATGAAGGTATAAAACACAAATACGATATTTTAAAAAAATCAATAGAAAAATTTAATACTAGTAATCACGATATAATTGATACCATTAGATATTTTGGCGGTTTCGAAATGGTCGGAGCTATGGGAAGCATGCTTAGAGCCGCTGAGAAGCATGTATTAATACTTGTTGATGGTTTTATTATGTCTGCATGCATTATGGCCGCAAGCAAGCTGTATCCCGAAATACTAAAATATGCAATTTTCGGACACTGCGGAGATGAATCAGGACACCGCAAAATGCTAAACATACTTAATGTCAAACCTCTATTATCATTGGGATTAAGACTAGGTGAAGGCACAGGAGCACTATGTGCCTACCCCATCATTCAATCTGCAGTGAACATGATGAACGAAATGAATAATTTCAATAATGCACATATAACAAAATATTTCTAAAAATGCTTGTTTCCATAGAAAAAAATATAAAATTATACGATCGTATTTGGGCTGCACTAATTTTTTTTACAAGATTACCTTTTTGGAGAATCCACCAACCACCCAAAGAAGCTTACGAAACCGTAGTTGAATTCTGGCCTATTATTGGTTGGATAACAGCACCCATAATGGCTGCGATATTATTCTTCGGACCTTGGTTCATGCCATACGAACTAGCAATAATTTTAGCAATAATATCACGAATCGCTATAACAGGCGCTTTACATGAAGATGGCCTAACAGACTTTATTGATGGTTTTGGCGGTGGAGGAACTGATAGACAAAGGATTCTCGACATAATGAAAGATAGCAAAATTGGTACATACGGCGTACTTGGTATTACATTATATCTCTTTACATTATACAAATGTCTGTCTTTATGTTCACCTATTAATGCCGCAATAATAGTAATAGCAGCTGATCCATTCTGCAAGATGGTAACGTCACAGATAATACAGATGATGCCATACGCGCGAACTGCAGAAACTTCTAAAAATGGTGTAGTATATAAGAAATTCAACATACGAGGAGGAATTTTGTTAATGTTGCAAGGAGGAATTCCTATTGCTATTATCTGGTACTTTTTCGGTTTATCTTATACATGTATTGCTGTCCCTGGAGTTGTATTGTATTTTCTATATCTATTTATATGGAAACGCATACATGGCTACACTGGAGACTGTTGCGGAGCAATATTCCTAATTACGGAATTAAGTTTCTACATCACGTTTATTATTACTCACTACAATTATTTACCTAATTAATATAATGAAAGTTACACTTATCAGACACACAAAAGTTGGAGTTCCAAAAGGAACATGCTATGGCTGGAGCGATATTCCTGTGGCAGAAACTTTCATGGAAGAAGCGGCTATAACAAAAGAAAAATTAGAGTATTTAAAACCTTTTGATATTGTTTATTCTTCCCCACTCACCAGAGCTCGAAAGTTAGCTGCAGCATGTGGTTATTCAAATCCAATATTAGAAAATAGACTTAAAGAAATGAATATGGGTGATTGGGAAATGCGCTTATATGATGATATCGCTAATGAGGATCCCCATATACTTGATTGGTATAACGACTATATGCACTTGGAAGCAACAGGAGGTGAGAGTTTTCCTATATTATATCAGCGTGTTGCTGATTTTCTTGATGAATTAAAGGATAAGTCATATAAGAATGTTGCGATATTCGCCCACGGAGGTGTTTTGATATGCGCAGGAATATATGGGAAATTATTCAAAAAAGAAAATGCCTTCGAAAATCTTATAGATTACGGAGGCATTGAAACTATAGAGATTTAAGAACCTCTATAGTTCTATTCCAACAACAGAATATGCTGGGAGTTGGATTATATTATTACCTATTATTAATGCTGAACTTGTATTATTAGCTTCATTTGAAATTTTCTCTGTTGTCTTGCTTTCTGGTTTTCCTCCAAACATCACATATTTTATATTTGAAGAAAGATTCATACCATTCACTTTAATACAGACCTTTGTTGGTAATGCGTTAACAAGCTTAAGAAATGTCTTACCTTTAGTTTCATCTCTCACTACACTTGAAGCCACACGATAAGCATACTTATCATCAATATTTATCTTTGAGCTGATATACTTATCACCAGAGTAATTTGAAAACAAAGCCTGGGTTTCATAGCTCGGGGTAGTAACAATATTTGTTTCATCAAAATAAATAAGATCTGGATTCCAATTCTTATGCTTATCATTACATAGTAGCGGAGCATAACTTGCCATTTCCACGACATCACCATTACGCTCTAAATTACAAAGATATATTGCTTCTGCCAATGCGGATTCCATTGTTCTTGTATGTGATGCATATTCGCCAAGATATACCTTAGGAGCCTTCCTATCATAATTGTCATAATAGTCAGTATTGTGCAAGAACCAACCTGTAGATTCATAATAATGCTCATCAACGGCATCAATATATTTTTTGTTTTCATTAGCAATTTTCCATCCCTCTATATAATCAGATGAAGGATTATGAAAAGGGCCAACGGTACCTACGACCTCAAGGTTTGGATATTTAGCTTTTACAGCTTTACATATCATCAAATATCTTTCCTCAAAAACCGTTGAAATCAGATCTTCATTGCCAACACCTATCATTTTTAGATTGAATGGAGCTGGGTGCCCTGCCTCTTGGCGCATCTTTGCCCATTTAGAAGTAGCTGGATCGCCATTTGCCCATTCTATCATATCTAGTACATTCTGTATATATTCAGGCATTTTATCCATAGGAATACCACATTGCTGGCCTCCTATACCTTTTGTATTTGCTGAAGAATTCTGACAAGACACTCCTGCAGCCATAACTGGTAAAGGTTCAGCTCCGATGTCTTCGCAGAACTGAAAATACTCATAGTATCCTAATCCTCTTGACTGATGATAATTCCAGATGTTTCTTGCTGGCTTTCTATCCTGTAAAGGTCCAATAGTCTCTTTCCAATTATATATATTACTAAGTCCGTCACCATGCAGCATACATCCTCCAGGGAAACGAACAAACTTTGGTTTTAGATTTGCTATCGTCTGAGCCAAATCAATTCTCATTCCATGCCCTTTGAATGTTTGATGAGGAAATAAAGAAATCATATCTACAGCTACCGGTCCTTCATTCTTACCAGTGATAAGTAAACTAAGATTATGCAACTTATCTACATAATCTTGATGTTTTTTAGTATTTATATTTAAATTCAAGCTATACTTATTCCATTCATTACCCTCTAATTTGATCTTGCCTTCGGCAACAGAATTTCCCAAAGAATCAATAAGAGATACAATTAGTTGATTTTTTTTGCCGTCAATACAACGTGCAAACATGGATAAATCAAAATTATTTCCTTTAGATGAGATGATACCATCCCACCCAGAATTAATCAATGAGCTTTTGTTTATTATGGCATAATGCTGATTATTTTTACTTAAAGGCATATCTACTGATATAACTATTGGCTGATCAGATTTCCAACCTGTAGTTGAATTCCAACCGATATGATCTTTATCATTGTATTCAAAATCTCTATTTATTAAAAGTTCTGAATACAACCCTCCATCAGCAGCGTAATTAATATCTTCAAAGAAGACTCCTATCAACTTGTTACTTATTTTTTTTGTTTTAGAAAAATCAATGTCAAGAGTCGCATCAATACTATTACCTATATTTAGAAAACGCTTCCCATCATCGGCCATCTTTTCACTATACTTTACATTATCCTTATCCAAAGCACTAAACCAATTTCTTATATAATTAAGATGGAATGCTGGTATTTCAAATTCATTTCCAAAATACAACTTTCCATTTACATTTTCTTTTTCCATTTGCCATAAGACGTCATCAGCCTGCGCTTCAACAGAATCTTCATCAAAATGGCGAAAATCTTCAGAAGCATGAACGTATCTCTTACCATTTGCTGTTTTCAGATAAATATCAAAGCCACCATCATCCATTTGGTAAACAATCGGATTATGAACTCCACGTTCAGCAACTGTAGGATAATCTTGCGGTCGCCATGTTATTAAATCTTCCGAATATGCTGCCGCAAAGGCTGGAGTTGTATTATTCAATCCCCAAACTGCACGCCAAGTTCCATCTTTTGCCTTTATAACATAAGGGCTATGCATTTTTTTCTCTGCTCCCCATTGCCCATAGTCAGAAGAACACAACTGCCCAACATCATTCCATTTTTCATTCTCTCCGAGATAAGCCAAACGTAATCCGTCTTTTTCTCCTGGAGAATACACAAATATCTGGCATGTAGAATCATTGCCAGATATGGTATATTCTGGTTCAACACTCTGTGCCATAGCACTTACTTGAAGTGCAAGCGAAACTAAAAGTATATTAAACTTCTTCATGATAATACATTTTGTTCTAATCAAAAAGGGACTGATTCGCATCCCTGCGTACCAGTCCCACAAAAAATTAGAGAGTTATAAAAAAATCAAGTTATATTCACTTTTCATTTATAATATTCTTTCTTCCCTGCAGCCAATGTATTCTTCATCAGAGAACAGATGGTCATCGGGCCGACACCTCCAGGAACAGGAGTTATAAAAGAACATTTTTGAGAGACCTCATCAAACTTAACGTCACCATTAAGTCTGAATCCACTCTTTCGTGTAGCATCTGGAACGCGTGTTGTACCAACATCAACTATTACAGCACCATCTTTTACCATATCAGCTGTAACAAAATCTGGCTTACCAATTGCTGCTATTATAATGTCAGCCTCAAAGCATTCCTTCTTTAAACATTTTGAATGACTATGACAAACTGTCACTGTTGCGTCGCCGAAATTTTTCTGCATCATTAATTGGGCCATTGGCTTACCAACAATATTGCTTCTTCCTAGCACCACACATTTTTTACCACTTGTCTCTATACCATAATGTTTTAGCAATGTAATTATTCCCAACGGAGTAGCAGATATAAAGCAAGGTAGACCTATTGCCATTCTTCCTACATTGATAGGATGAAAGCCATCGACATCTTTACGATAGTCAATTGCCATTATGATTTTTTGTTCATCTATATGCCTTGGTAAAGGCAACTGTACAATAAAACCGTCAACATCAGAATCCTTATTCAATCTATCTACGCATAAGAGTAATTCATCTTCTGTCACATCATCATCGTAGCGAATTAGAGTTGACTTAAATCCACATTGTTCACATGCAATGACTTTGTTCTTGACATAAGTTTCAGAGCCACCATCGTGACCTACCAAAATAGCAGCTAGATGTGGTTGCTTACCACCTACCGCAATGTTTTTTTTCACCTCTTCAGCTATTTCAGCCTTGATAGCTGCCGCTGTAGCCTTTCCGTCAATTAATTGCATTATAGTAATATTTATTTTTATATTTTTGGCATCCCTGGCATTTTCATACCTTTCATGCGGCTCATCATGCCTGCCATCTGATTACCAGTGACCATCTTCATCATCTTACGAGTCTGTTCAAACTGCTTTACAAGTTTGTTCACTTCCTGTATGCTTGTACCAGAACCTTTGGCTATTCTTTGACGACGACTAGTATTAAGAATTTCAGGAGTTGTACGTTCTGATGGGGTCATACTTTTTATAATAGCCTCAATACCATTAAAGGCATTATCATCTATATCAACATCCTTTATAGCCTTGCCAACTCCTGGAATCATACTTGCCAAGTCTTTCAGATTACCCATTTTTTTAATCTGCTCGATCTGATTAAGGAAATCGTTGAAATCAAACTTATTCTTCTGTATTTTTCGTTGAAGTTTCTTCGCTTCTTCTTCATCAAACTGCTCCTGAGCGCGTTCAACAAGAGAAACGATATCACCCATTCCTAAAATACGATCTGCCATACGTGCAGGATGGAACACATCTATTGCTTCCATTTTCTCACCGGTACCAACAAACTTAATAGGTTTGGTTACAACTGTTCTGATAGAAAGTGCAGCACCACCACGTGTATCACCGTCAAGTTTTGTAAGGATGACTCCGTCAAAATCAAGTCTGTCATTAAATTCCTTAGCTGTATTAACAGCGTCTTGACCAGTCATTGAATCAACTACAAACAAGGTTTCATCTGGATTCAATGCTGTTTTAAGATTAGAAATCTCTGCCATCATCTGCTCATCAACAGCAAGTCGACCGGCAGTATCCACAATAACAACATCATATCCCTTAGCCTTGGCTTCCTTTATAGCATTGTTTGCGATATCAATGACATTCTTGCTCTCTGGTTCTGAATATACAGGAACTGCAATTTGCTCACCTACGACTTTCAACTGTTCGATAGCAGCAGGACGATACACGTCACATGCTACCAACAACGGTTTTTTATTTTTCTTTGTCTTTAAAATATTAGCTAGTTTGCCACTGAATGTAGTCTTACCTGAACCTTGGAGACCACTCATCAATATTATTGCAGGATGACCATCAAGTTTTAATTCAGAAGTATCACCTCCCATGAGTTCTGCAAGTTCGTCATGTACCAGTTTAATCATTAACTGACCTGGTTTCACAGCGGTGAGCACATTCATACCCATTGCCTTTTTCTTCACATTGTCTGCAAAAGTTTTTGCGACTTTATAGTTTACATCGGCATCAAGAAGTGCTCTTCGCACATCTTTAAGAGTTTCTGCAACATTTATTTCTGTGATTTGTCCCTCGCCCTTTAGTATTTTGAATGAGCGCTCTAATCTATCACTTAGATTTTCAAACATATGATATTTCTTTTTTTATAATTCTCTTTTTTCGCAAAATAAGCATATATTATCTATTTAAAAACAACGCCCTATTTTGCTTCTATGCAAAATTACATAATTAATAATAGAAAAAAGAGTGTTATATAATATTTTAAAAAAAATTAATAGAGTTTACTGCTTAGATATTCATTAACGTTTTCATGGTTTAAGAACATTCAATTTTAGTTTACTGCTTGAATTTTATAACCAAAGGTAAATGATCACTATAACCATTAAGATATTTTGCACCACGAAAATTTCTGAAAGGTTCCACACCACCATATATATCATCATCAACAAGAAGAAACTTATAATCAGCAATGCAACAACCTATAACCATAGTTCTTAGCGCGTTACTACAAAACAAATGGTCAAGACTACCCCATTCACCTTTAAACTTATATGTTCCTTTAGCTCCATTATTACCATGAGCATCAGCCGAGACATCAGTCATTCCTGAATTACAAATATATTGCAAACTTTTATCATTGATATAGTCATTAAAATCTCCAGCAACAATAATCTTTGCCAATGGTGAAATAGCCTTTACCGAATCAATAGCTGAAGTAAGTTTTTTAGCCACGGCCATTCTGTTTGGTCGTGAAACTAATTCACCTCCAGCCCTACTCGGAGCATGAACAACAAAGACATGAACTGTATCGCCACTGATAACCCGTCCTGACGCATAAAGAATATCACGAGTAGGTCGCATATCCTTTATCGGCTTAACTCTTATTGCATGCCAATCAATCAATTGAAACGAAAATGGCGAATATAGGAGAGCTACGTCTATACCTCGTTCATCGGGCGAATTGGTAACAAGATATTCATATCTAGCCTGACGTAGCAACGAACGCTTTGTCAAGTCACGCATAACACTGTCATTTTCAACCTCACACAATGCTACCATGTCAGGAAGCATCCAACGTCCAGAATCTTCTCCACATGCTATTATTTCCTGACCAATATGATTAAGTTTCTTCCAATACCTACCATTATTCCAATAATGATAGCTATCAGGAAGAAACTCGGTATCATTTTTTAGTGAATCATGCTGTGTATCAAAAAGATTCTCACAGTTCAATTCTACGAAAGTAAAGATACCGAGCAATAAATAAAATATTTTCATAACAAAATAATCATACCAGTTCCTCTTTTACGTGCTGTCTAATCTTCGTAAGATATTTCTTCATCAACTTGGCATCTTTGTTGTCTATAATATCTATCAATTCTTTCAGTTCCTCACGTATTTTAGATACTTGACCACTTGTATAAGGATTGAACAATATCTCCTGAAGCAGATAATCATCCTCATTCAACACCCCTTTAGCTATACGCATATGACGTTTAAATGTTGTTCCTGGCGCATCCTGATGTTTCATTACAGCTGCAAAAACGAATGTAGACACAAACGGGATACTCAATGAGTAAGCTACCGTCTCATCATGTTCGAGGAAAGTATATTCGTAAATATTAAGACCAAGTTTCTGATACAGATCCTTAAAGAAAATACGTCCCGTGTAATCACCTTCACTAATTATGATTGCATTTTCCTCACTAAGTTGGTTCAGATTTGCAAAAGTAGGGCCAAACATAGGGTGAGTACTGACATAAGGATGTCCGCTCTGCTCATAAAAGTCCTTCAATCCTGTCTTTACGCTGGCTATATCACTAACGATACATTCAGTTGGCAAATATGGCAAAACTTCCTTGAATGCAGATAAAGTATATTTCACTGTAACTGCATTTATAACCAATTCTGGCGCAAAGTTTTTAACTTCGTCCAATGTTGTAAAACGTTGACAGTTATATGTAAAGCGCATACTCTTAGCATCTTTCTCATATACAGCCACCTCATGGTCAAAGCTGAGCAGGTCGATGAAAAAACTTCCCATCTTACCTGCTCCCATTATTAATATTTTCATCTTACTGATTTACTATATCCAACTGCTGACGCACACTTTCTTCGTGAATATGCTCAAATACCTGAGCAGCAAATTCAGGATTCATCCCACACAAACTTGCCTGTGCACCTCGCTTTTCAAGTATTTCATTATAACGTGTAGCCTGAAGAACTGTCATATTGTGTTCCTTCTTGTATGTACCAATTTCACGACATACTCGCATACGCTTTGCAAGAAGATCCATTAACTGATTATCAAGTTCATCAATTTGTGAACGCAGTTGACGCAGTCCTTCTGTTGTAGTATGCTCATCACGAACTACAAGCAAACTAAGGATATAATCCAATATATCTGGAGTAACCTGCTGTTTTGCGTCACTCCAAGCCTCGTCTGGATTACAGTGGCTCTCGACAATAAGGCCATCAAAGCCTAAATCCATAGCCTGTTGACAAAGAGGAGCAATAAGGTCACGTCTACCACCAATATGACTAGGATCACAGATCATCGGCAATTCTGGTATACGTCTGTGCAACTCTATTGGAATCTGCCACATTGGAAGATTACGATATATCTTCTTATCAAAGCTTGAGAAACCACGATGTATTGCTCCTAGACGCTTTATTCCTGATTGATTGAGACGCTGAAGCGCACCAATCCATAATTCTAAATCTGGGTTTACAGGATTTTTGACTAAGACTGTCACATCTGCACCTTTCAAACTATCAGCTAAAGCTTGCATAGCAAAAGGATTTGCACTAGTACGCGCTCCTACCCACAAGACGTCAATACCATATTTCAAAGCCTGTTCAACGTGTTCAGGAGTTGCGACTTCTGTTGCAGTGAGCATGCCAGTCTGTTCTTTTACTTTTTTCATCCATGGCAGAGCTTCTTCACCCTTACCTTCAAAGCCTCCAGGTTTTGTGCGTGGTTTCCAAATACCTGCGCGGAATATATGACAGCCCTTGGCTGCTAGTTCTTTAGCTGTTGTAAGTACTTGTTCTTCTGTTTCAGCCGAACAAGGTCCGGCAATGATACATGAAGGACGTTCATTATCACTCGGTAAATTAAGAGGTTGTAATTCGAGTTCCATAATCGTATATATTTTATTATCTATTCATATTTTTATATTACCATTCAATAGCTTTTATTCTATCAAGAGCCATCTTTAGTTTTTCATCCTTTGCACAAAGACTTATTCTCACATAGCGCTTACCATTTGATCCGAAAATCGAACCCGGGGTTACAAATACCCTAGCCTCATGTAATACACGTTCTGTGAGTTCTTCAACATCAGAATATTTTTCTGGGATCTTACCCCAAAGGAACATTCCTACTTGTTTCTTGTCAAATTCACATCCCAAAGTTCTCATTATACTTTCTGCTATATCTCTTCTACGACGGTATACATTTACATTATATTCTTGATGCCACTCCTCGCTGTTTGTATTATAAGCTTCGGCTGCAGCAAGTTGAATGCCGCGAAATGTTCCACTATCAATATTACTCTTGATTTTCAATATCCAACTGATGAATGTGGCATTTGACGTACATAATCCTACGCGCCATCCGGGCATATTGAAACTCTTACTCATAGAATTGAATTCTATACAACAGTCCTTTGCTCCAGGAATCTGTAATATTGAAAGTTTCTCACCTTCATTGAGTATGAAAGAATAAGGATTATCATTTACCACTACAATATCATGTCTTTGAGCGAAATCAACCAAACGTTTGTATGTCTCAACACAAGCATTTCCACCAGTCGGCATGTTTGGATAGTTTACCCACATCAATTTTACCTTTTCCAGATTCATTTTTTCAAGTTCATCGAAATCAGGCTGCCATCCATTATCTTCACGCAAATTATAGTTTACAACCTTTGCACCGAGAATATTGCTTAAACTAGTATATGTTGGATAACCAGGATTTGGCACAAGAACTTCTTCTCCAGGATTTACAAAAGCCAATGTCGTATGCAAAATACCTTCCTTACTACCAATGAGAGGTTGTATTTCTGTAGCTGGGTTAATATCCACTCCATACCATTTCTTATAGAAATGGGCCATGGACTCACGTAATTCTGGTGTTCCCATCGTTGGCTGATAACCATGTGCATCGCTTTGCCTTGCCACTTCACATAGCTTGTCTATCGTCTGTTGCGATGGTGGCATATCAGGACTACCAATAGCCAAACTAATAATGTCTTGTCCCTGAGCATTAAGTTTTGCGACTTCTTTCAGTTTTCTACTGAAGTAGTATTCCTGTATTTCATTTATTCTATTAGCA
The DNA here is from genome assembly GCA_018053665.1 of Prevotella sp. GTDB lineage: Bacteria > Bacteroidota > Bacteroidia > Bacteroidales > Bacteroidaceae > Prevotella. The sequence continues at coordinate 31,962 of JAGPKZ010000007.1, read as the reverse complement.
GGTTTCATATTCTCCAAGTATTTTTATATTCTTTACTAATGGTGTTATTGCATCAATACTCTGACGATATCTTGTAAGATTGTCAAACGAAACATCTACATAAAACAAGTATTCCCATTCATGTCCGATAATTGGCAAAGACTGGATTTTAGTCAAGTTGACATCATAGAAGCTAAGTATTGTAAGCACCTTACTAAGACTCCCCTCCTCATGTGCTAAACTAAATACAAGACTTGACTTATTGCTCTTTTCAACTTCTCGTAAGAGCGAAGCCTTATGTTGATTACTTACAACTAAAAAGCGTGTATAGTTATGCTTGTTATCATGGATATCTTCCTGCAATATTTTCATTCCATATATATTTGCGGCATAAGAAGAACAGATTGCTGCCCATCCACGAATATTATTCTTTGAAATATATTCAGCACTGCCCGCAGTGTCCTCAGCCTCTACAGCTTTCATATCAGGATGATTAGCAAGGAAGTTGCGACATTGTGCTAAAGCCACTGGATGAGAATGAACTTCATTTATAGTGTCCCAGTTATCGTCTGGTAGGCAACATATAGAATGTTCGATATGTAGTTTATGCTCACCTACAATCGTCACACCACTCTCTCTCAGCAAATCATAATTATGCAGCAGCGAACCGGCTATAGTGTTCTCTATGGCAATCATTCCTATCACTGTAGGGTCACGTTTGATGTTTTCAAACACTTGTTCGAACGTAGAACAGCATATAAGTTCTATCTGCTCACCGTTAAAGTATTGATGTGCCGCTATATCGTGGAACGACCCAATCTCACCTTGTATTGCAATTCTCTTCATATATTATTTAACAAAAAACGGTCTCACTCTTAAGAGCGGGACCGTTTCGTATTTATTTTAATTTCATTTTCCTATAAGTCGAAATTTACACGCAACTTCCCGCTTCACAAATCCTTGCAAAGTAAAAATAAAAGTAATAAAAAGATGCGTATGAATTATTCATAACTTTTCTATTTTGTTATTATTGATTGCAAAAGTATAACTTTTATTTGATCCCACCAAAAGAATTACAACAAAAATCACAATTTTACTTTCATTTTTTGTATTTTACAATCCAATTCCACCTATTCCATAAGGATCTAAACTGCGATAGGCCTTTTCTACCTTTTGCTGTATGTTTTCTGTTCCATCGGCTGTAAACTCTCCATTTACGTCATTTTGCACATTTGGATTCAATTCAAGCACCTGACGCATATCTTCTTCAGCTCCGTCTTTATCACCTACAGCCAACTTTAAAGCACCACGTTCCTTAAAAGCGTCAATACAAAATGGATTTTGTTCTATAACCTTACTATAAAGGTCCAGCGATTCATCGTTTTCACCCTTAGTTTTTGCTATTCTTGCTCTCAAAAGAATAATCTCCTCACTGCTTTCTGCATTTTTTAGCAACCATTCAGCATCATTTTCAGCACTGTTAAAGTCGCCCATCTTTAGCAAAGTCTCACCTCTTAACAGATATGCACTTTCGTATTTGGCATCTGCAGTAATAGCCTTTGTAAGCAATGCCACTGCAGTGATAAGTTCATTCTTACCAATACATGCACGCGCATAAGTATAGTTTACCTCCGAATTATTCCCATCTATACGCAAGGCCTCAACACATGCAAGAGCCATTGCATCATAATCTTCCATCATGTATGCTACATTTGCCATACGCATGTATATAAGTATGTTGTCAGGTTGTGCCTTTGACATTATATCCAACTGCTCCAACGCCGGTTTCAACTTATTATTCATTATCAGTGCCTGTGAATAATAGTCCCTTAATTCAAGTTCAGGTTTTATCTCCAATGCTTTCTCAAAGCATTGCAATGCATATGCAGACTGTCCGTCTTTCAAGGCTTTTACTCCACTGTATTTCAATACGTCAAAATTACGCACTTCTTCACGCAATCTCTCCTCCTCAGCATTTACAATGCTTCCACCGAAAAGTTTTTTCAATAAATTCATATTATTCTGCAAGTTTAGAGTAAACATTATTAGGTATAATGTCTGTACGATCCCATTTTGGCCAGCTACCACTCTTGACGTAATTTTCTCCAGCGTCTCTGTATTCCATAAAAATGAAACGTGCGTTTATATATCCATCAGTACCGTCTTTTGCCAACAGATAACTATATGCATATCTACGATAGCCTGTTATCTTGCTTCCTTCCTTGACAGCTGTCAATATCCATTCCTTTTGAGGAATTACACAATGCACAATCTTTGCATCAGGATATTTACCGACAAACTCATCCTTACTTATTTTTATCAGTTCTTCATCATCAGATAGATTGTTGTTAGCAAAAATATCTGTAGTATAGATAGGCATGTATTTCACACCGTCTATATCTTTTAAATCTTCGTTATTTTTTTTTGCCAGATCATCCACGCCAATAGCATCACCTATATTCTTTCCAGCAGTAGTAACCTGTTTCTTTGTTTTTTTCCAAAACGTTGAAACCTTTTTAACCAAAGTTTCTTTCTTTGCATTATTGTTTGTCTGTGCATTAACAGGAAGAGCAGTCATTCCAAATGCTAAAAACATGAGATATATCAGATTCTTTTTCATAAGTTTATTATTTATAATGTTACAAAAGTAAAGTAAACCAACATAAATACAAAATATTTTCAGTTAATTTAAGCATACAACATTATTTTAATATTGTTATAATAAAAAAGACTAATCATATTTCATTAATACTTAATCATTTATTATCTTTGTGCCCAATGAACAGAATCTGCATATCTATATTATCTGCATTATGCTGCATCGCAGCAAATGCCCAGAATGTTATCCACGAGGGACCGCTTCACAGTTTCGATTCGCCTCGTGAGGGATGGCTGTTGCCTGGCGACACCATATATAATGATACCGCAAAAGTTGTATATTCAGGAGAAGCTCACAAAATTGAATTTGCTAAAAACAAAGATTATAAATCAAATGACGTTGTCTCTCCGACGATGTTATCACCATACCTATATGATTATGGGTGGGGACTACATCGTGGACTTAACGTTTCAGTAGACTTATCTGCTTTTGCCACTATAGGCCACAACCTTCCGCATCATGGAGGTTTCACACAACGTCTCAATGCCACATATCTAGCTCCTCTAACTAAAGACAACAAGTTATGGCTTGCCGCTGGCGGATATATACAGAACATTAGCTGGGGCGCTGACTCGTATAAGGATGGCGCACTTTATGCAGCTTTAGGGTATAAGTTCAACGACCATTGGGAAGCATGGATATACGGTCAGAAAAGCGTAGCCAATAACTATAGCAATTACAACAACACATATAATAGGTATATGTATGGACCATCATATATGTATGGAATGGGCTATGGTACTATGGGATCTTCTATGGGAATGCCTGGGGCTGACGTCATCGGTGCTGCAGTTAAATATAATTTCAGTCCGTCATTCTCAATACAGTTAAATGTTGAGAGTGCATGGTACAACAGCAAGGGATTTAACTATTTCGACCAATATAACTACCCTACATCTCAACAGCACTAAGCTGTATATTTGAGGCGTAGGCTGTTTAGTACTACACTGACGCTAGAAAAAGCCATCAATGCACTTGACCACATAGGTGTTATCTGAAAATCAACACCAAAAACATACATAACTCCAGCTGCCAATGGTATACATATTATATTGTAGATGAAAGCCCAAAATAGGTTTTCCCATATCATTCTGACTGTCTTTCCACTTAATTTTATAGCTTTTGGTATATTTCTGAGGTCATCTCCTAGAAGCGTAACTTGTGCTACATCCATTGCAACATCAGTTCCATTTCCAATAGCTATACTGACATCTGCCAAAGCAAGAGCTTGTGTATCATTTATTCCATCACCAATCATAGCCACAGTCTTTCCTTTTTTCTGTAATGCCATTACAAGATTTTCCTTATCTTGCGGAAGAGCCTTACTTTTATAATTGGTTATACCGGCTTTTTCAGCCCAATATCTGGCTGCATCATCTTTATCACCACTCATCATATGGATTTCTACACCCATATTCTTCAATTCTGTTATTGCTTCCTTGGCATTTGGCTTAAGCGTCTCCCTGTCCTCAAATGACATATTATCAATATGAGTAAAATCTATATTTTTATTGGGAATAGTAAGCGTTCCCGTTTTATCAATCACTACAGCATCAACTTTTCTCATTTTCTCCAAAGCTGTAGCATCCTTTATCAAGACTTGCTCTTGCGCTGCTTTTCCAATTCCAACCATAAGGGCAGTAGGTGTAGCCAATCCCATTGCGCACGGGCATGCTATAACCAATACTGAAATAGCAGAAATTATAGCTTGTGGTAGAAATTCGTTACCACCAATCAACCACCACAAAAGAAATGTTATCAAAGACAAAACAGTGATAACTGGTACAAATACAAGTGCAGCCCTATCTACAATTCTTTGAACTGGAGCTTTACTTCCTTGTGCTTGTTCAACCATTTTTATTATATGCGCTATAGCAGTATTCTCACCTATCTGCATAGCCTTCATGCGTATTTTGCCTTGACTTGGTATAGTTCCAGCTATAACATTGCTATCTTTAATTTTTTCAGAAGGAGTCGGCTCACCAGTTATCATACTTTCATCCACGTAAGCGGCATGGCTGTTCATAAAACTTTCTGCCATTGTAACAATACCGTCTACAGGAATTTTATCACCAGCTCTCACCTCCAAAACATCTCCCTTCTCTATCGTTGAGATTGGAACATCCTCAATATTATCGCCTACGACGATTCTTGCAGTTTTAGGTTGCATACCCATCAGCTGTCTTATTGAAGAAGCCGTTCCGTCTTTTGCCTTTTCCTCTAACAGTCTACCGGTTAAGACAAAAGTTATAATCATAATGGAAGCATCATAATATGTATGAGCTTCTATACCTTGTTTTGCCCAATAATCATTGCCCCAAAATGTATTGAATACACTGAACACAAAACTTATTGATGTAGACAATGCCACCAAGGTATCCATATTGGCAGTCCCATGTTTAAGGTTTTTCCATGCTGACACAAAAAACTGCCTTCCACAATATCCCATTGCCAACATTGATATTATCATTGCTATCTGATTAGCATTATCTCTACTACCTAAATCTATCCACATCATAGAAACAGACATTGTTATTATAGAGAATATCCACGCCAGAATTGTTTTGCGTTTCAAAATAACAAAACTGCGTTTTTCTATTTCTTCTACACTGCGATCTCCCTCTATCACCATGTCATATCCTATATTGTTTATCTCGTGTTTCATTTTTTCGAGAGAAATCACTTCTGGATTAAAATCTACAAGAGCAGAACGTCCAGGTAAGGATACAGAGGCTTCATTTATTCCTTTTAAGGAATTCAACTTACGTTCTACGTTGGCAGAACATGCGGAGCATGCCATACCGACAATCGGAATAATCTTCTTCATAAAAACGAATACAATTATAATGTTAGTTCATAACGACCAGAATTTTCCACAACATTCTTGATATCGGTATCAAATACAACCGTATCATCAAAGTCTACTGTAACATTTTTGGCTTCAATGTCAGCCACAGCATCATTAACTCCATTAATAGACTTAATTGAGTTTTCCACATTTGCCTTACAATGTACACATTTCATGCCATTTACACTAAATATTTTCTTTGTCATAATATTTTTTTTTAATTAATACTTCTGCAAAAGTAATGCTTTATTAGCCTATTGTGTTATAGAATTATGGAAGTTTCTTATGATTTTCTTCAGTTATCAAGCCTACAATAGGCCAAATAACGGTATATTGCTTAAAAGATGTAAAAATATATGAGCTAAATTTGCATATTCAAAATAAAGTCCTTACCTTTGCCGCGCCTTACAGAGATAAGGGCGTTTAGCTCAGCTGGTTTAGAGCATCTGCCTTACAAGCAGAGGGTCGGCGGTTCGAATCCGTCAACGCCCACCAAAGGGTGGTTACCAGAGTGGCCAAATGGGGCAGACTGTAAATCTGCTGGCTATGCCTACGGTGGTTCGAATCCATCACCACCCACTCCACAGAAGAGATTTAGTTCATACTAAATCTCTTTTTTTGTTTTACTGAAAATTTTTATTTTTATGGAAACAATCTTATACATAAAGAATATGGTTTGCGACCGCTGCAAAATGGCTGTCAGAAAGATTATAACTGACAACGGACTACATATTGTTGATTTGGAACTTGGTGTGGTAAAACTTAATGATAACATTGACGAAACTACTCACAACAAGTTGCAAAACGAACTTGACACCTTAGGATTTGAACTTCTTGACGATCATCGTCAACAAATAATCGGAAAGATTAAATCTGCCATTATCACACTTGTACACTATCGTGACAGCAAATCAACGCAGAATATTAGTAACTACCTTTCCAGTCAACTGAATAGCGATTACAGCGCACTCAGTAAACTGTTCAGCGAGGTAACAGGATTAACGATAGAACGCTACTATATTGAACAACGTATAGAAAGAGTTAAGGAACTTATAAGATATGATGAACTAAACCTCACTCAGATATCATTGCAAATGAATTATTCAAGTGTGGCCTATCTAAGCAGTCAATTCAAAAGTGTGACAGGAATGACTCCAACAGAGTTCAAGGCTTTGCGCAAAAACACCAGAAAAAACTTGGATAGCATCTAACGCAACTCCCTAAATGTATATATCATTATTGGAATGGTAAGCATACATGCAAGACTATCACTTATCAACTGCGTTATCTCTAAACCGAACAAGCCAAAACATTTTGGAAGTATTATTATCAATGGTATGAAAAACAGACCTCTTCTTGCTGATGCTAACAAATTAGCACGCCACGGTTTGCGGCATGTCTGAGTACACATGTTACTAGCCATTGTAAATTCATTAAAAGGATATCCTAAAAGCTGCCATCCCAAAGCTGCACTTCCAATTTTTATAACATCAGGATCGTTTCTGAACAATCCAATTATGTCATTACTGAAAGATAAACCAACAACAGTACAAATAAGAAGAAACACCGTACCTAATTTAACAGTAAACCAATACCCCTTCTTTAGTCTTGCATACAACTTTGCACCATAACAAAAGCCACATAATGGTTGAAATCCTTGTCCCAGTCCTATTACTATAGACATTACAAACATCGCTATTCTAGTAACAATGCTCATTGCTGCTATTGCTGCATCACCAAAAGCTCCAGCTGATAGATTCAGTATTACAGTTGCAGTACATTCTAGCCCCTGACGTGAAAGAGAAGGACTTCCTCCATAAAATATTTCACGTATCGCATTCCATGACGGAGAAAAGTTCTTAAAATGTATTCCAATATTTTGATTTATATATGAAAGTCGCAACAATATAAAAAAAGATATTATTTGCCCTATAACAGTGGCTAGAGCCGATCCACGCACTCCCATATTAAATCCAAATATAAACAAAGGATTAAGCACGACATTAATTAATGTACCTGTAACGATGCCCCACATTGCAAATCTTGCATTGCCCTGAAATCTCATTTGGTTATTGAGGGTTAAAGAAGATGTAAGAAAAGGCGCACCTAGCAATATTGTTCCCATATAATCTTCTGTGTATGGTAATATTGTGGGAGTACTACCAAGCAAAATAGAAAGAGGTTTAAGCATTATCTCCCCAACAACAGTAAATAGCAAACCACAAATCATTGAGAAGAAAAATGCCGTACTTGCCATTTTTTGAGCATTTTTGTGGCGTTTTGCGCCTAATTCGCGAGAGATATAATTACCTGAACCATGACCAAAGAAGAATCCAAAAGCTTGAATGAAGAACATCACTGAGAAAACTATTCCTACAGAAGCAGTTGCCTGTGTACTTAGTTTTCCTACAAAAAATGTATCTGCCATATTATACAAACTCGTTACAAGCATTGATATAATTGTTGGAACAGCCATTGTCAATATTACCTTGTCTACGGGCGCAGACGTCAAAAAAGTGTAATTATCTATTTTTTGCATTGCAAATGCAAAAGTATTACTATTTTCCCACACATACAAAGAAATGGTGTTCATTAACAATAATAAGTAGTTTGCCATATCTTATAAAAGCGCCACATACTACAAAGTATATGGCGCACAATAATCATTCTTTTTTGTCTTTAAACTTTTCAAAAATACATCCTGAATAATCTTTCTTTCATTTGCTAATTACTATCGAAAAACTTGAAGCTTATAAATGCGAAAATAAATTATTACGTTAAATAGAGACTTTATTATATCAACGAAAAGTGTCAGTACACATAATTTTAAAGTTAAACTATTTACATACACTTGAGAAATGCTTAATACGAATACTATTTACTATTTTTATCTTTTGTTTTAAAGAAGAATTATCTTTTCTGCAAAGAAAGAAAAAGAAATAAGATAAAACAAATATAAATACATTTTTTAACTATGTTTTCGTACACAATTTTAAACAAAAATATCACTCAAAATTGTGTACGAAAACAACAAAACTAACAACTAAGAATTTGCAATATTCTTTCAGCACTTCTTCCATCCCATCTATCAGGTATACCAGCTTTCTTCCAAGTGCCGTTAACCATATCTTCCAAAGCTATAGAAAGACTATCAGGATCTTCACCAACAAGCACATTAGTGCCAACTTTCACAGTTTCAATATGTTCAGTATAGCTATTTAATGTTATACATGGAACCTGATTAAATGTTGCTTCCTCAGCAACATTTCCACTGTCTGTGATGATACCACACGCATTTGCAGTGATATATCCAAAGTCAAGATAGCTCTGTGGCTCTATAATTTTCATTATAGAAGGGAAACTAGTTGATGCGACTATATCAGCAACAACCTTTGCAGCCTTTCCACGCAAAGAAGCGATTATTGGCATTGTAGAATCTTTCATTCCACGTATCATAGCCTTAATCAATTTTTCCAGATGAACCTCGTCTCCTATCAAAGCCTTACGGTTAAGAGTGAACAATATATATTTTTTTTCTTCAAGTCCCAGTTTATCTAGAACTGCCGGACGTTTCAGCCTGCTGTGATTATATCTAAGATTATCAATCAATATGTTGCCCACCATATAAACCTTACTCAATTCAGCGCCCTCCTTGTTAGCAATATTATTATTGCTTATTCCTGCGGTAAAAAGAATGTCGCTCAAACCATCAATCACAAGTCTATTTATCTCTTTCGGCATTGAAATATCAAAACTTCTTGTACCGGCTGCGATATGAGCTAGTTTTATACCCTGTTTCTTTGTCACTATTGCAGCTGCCATTGTACTTGCCAAGTCGTCAACGACAATAACAGTGTCTGTTAGATTATGTTGAAGATATAATTCAAACTTAGACATCACTAGTCCTGTAAGTTCGTTAAGATTTTCACAATTAACCCCAAGATAAGAATCAGGACGATTTATCTCAAGATCATCAAAGAGAGAATCCTCTATTGTCTTGTCGTTTTCCCCACCTGTGAAAACCAGTTTATAACTGATATCGCGTCCTTCTTCATGAGCTTTTGCGATAGCTCTTATTATAGGTGCCACCTTTATGAAATTAGGTCGTGCGCCAACTACAATACATATATTCATATTCGTGTCTTATTTATATAATGCAAAGGTAATAAAAAAATAGAGGTCGCAAATTATTGCGACCTCTATTTTTTTATTCTCCTTTGAACAATTCCTTTATTCCCCCGATGCTTCCCATCAGATTCGTCGCCTCATAAGGCAGGAATACAGTCTTTGTCTTGTCGCCAGCGGCAACATCCTGCAACATCTGTATGTATTTCTGCGCAAGCAGATAGTTAGCAGGATTACTAGACTTCCCAACAGCGTCAGTTATCTTTTGTATTGCCACAGCTTCAGCCTCAGCTTTCTTTATTCGTGCATTAGCATCACCTTCAGCACGTAATATAGCTTGTTGCTTGTCGGCTTCTGCACGGTTTATCATAGCAGCTTTGTCACCTTCACTCTGTAATATCTGTGCTTGTTTATCAGCCTCACTTGTAAGGATTGTCGCACGCTTGTTACGCTCTGCCTGCATTTGTTTTTCCATTGCCTGCAATACGCTTTCTGGAGGAGTTATATCCTGCAACTCAACACGGTTCACTTTTATGCCCCACTTGTTTGTTGCGTCATCAAGTACGCCACGGAGTTTAGTATTTATGGTATCACGACTTGTCAAAGTCTGGTCAAGTTCCATATCTCCTATTATATTACGCAGTGTTGTCTGTGTTAGTTTCTCTATCGCGTTTGGCAAGTTATTAATCTCATATGCAGCTTTGAACGGATCTACAATCTGAAAATACAACAATGCGTTTATCTGCATCTGAATATTATCTTTCGTAATAACATTTTGTCGGTCAAAGTCATAAACCTGCTCACGAAGATCAATAGTGTTAGTATACAAATATCTTCCATTAGACATGGATACCATTGCCTTTGAACGGTCTATAAACGGAATGATAATGTTAATACCTGGCTTAAGGGTTGCGAAATACTTTCCAAGTCGCTCTATAATTTTTGTTTCACTCTGTGGAATTATTACCACCGTCATCTTTATGAAGATGATTGCAAGCACTACGGCTGCGATTAAAGCATAAAAAGCAATACTCATAATTTTATTTTATTTAATGATTAAACAGGTTTTACAGTTACAATAATAGACTCTCTGCCTATTATCTCTACTTTCTGTCCTTTATATATTAACTCGGTTGAATTACTAACGGCTTTCCATTCGTCTCCGTCTACTTTTACGTATCCGCTTCCGTCAGGTTCTATAGACTCTATCACCGTACCTACTCTACCTATCAGTGCGTCAATATTACTTACCCTATCCTCTCCGCTTTTGTGTAGTCGTTCTATCAAACGTGGTCGAATCAATCGTATACTCAATATTGAACATAAAGCCCAAATCAAGACTTGTGCCCAAAATGGCAACACAAACGACGTGAATATAGACACAAAAGCTCCTATGGCAAAGCATGTTACGAAGAAGTCTCCTGAACTTAATTCAAGTATCAGACAACAAAACATCACTATTGTCCAAACTACCCATAAATTACTTGTAATAAATTCTATCATAGCATTAAATTTTTTGTTAAAATTAATAGCTACCTTCACTACATATAATTAAATGAAAGTAACGAAAATTATCTCCTATTCGATTTACGTATTGACTTCTTTACAGGGTTGTTATTAGCATATCCTGAAGCCTGATAATATTTTAAGGCATTAGGCATAAGTGCCTCGATTGCAGCAATACGCTTTGAATCAGATGGGTGATCACTGAACAAGTCGTTGTTATTACTACTGCCACCTTGCGCTGCCATCCTCTGCCAGAAAGATACTGCAACTTCAGGATTATAACCAGCCATAGCTGCAAATATCAATCCTATATAGTCAGCTTCACTCTCGTTATTTCTACTGTATTTAAGATTACGGAAAGAAAAGTATTCTCCAGCTATTCCTGACGCAATATCTCCAGTTCCACTTCCAACTGCAGAATTAAGTATAGTCCCCAAAGCCATAGTTCCATATTGTTGGCGTGCTTTTTTTGACATTTGTTCGGCACTATGCTTAGCTACTGCGTGAGCAATCTCATGCCCTAGAACCACAGCAAGCGAAGCCTCGTTCTGCGTAACAGGCAAAAGTCCTTCATATACAACGATTTTACCACCTGGCATGCAGAAAGCATTTACCTCCTTGCTGGCAACAAGATTAAACTCCCATGAATAGTTTTGTATTTCGGAAGCCATATTGTTATTTTTCAGATATGTTTCAACAGCTGCAGCCAATCGCTTTCCAACACGCTGCACCATAGCTGTGCTAGCCACATCTGTTGACTTTTTTGCGCTTAGCATATATGTTGAATACTCTTTGTTACTATAACTGAGTATTTCTGAATCAGAAAAGAGTAAATTGTGCTTGCGTCCTGTTAGTGGCACTGTTTGTGTTGTACCACAAGCCGATAAGACTAATACTACAGCAAGAAACAATATAAACTTAATTCTCTTCATTTTATCTAATTGATTATAAATTTTCACTGCAAATATATAGTATTTTAAATAAATTACAAAATAAAACCTGTTTTATTTACTATTTACATGAGTAATCAAATCTATCATAGTATTAAGAGTATCTGATTAATCATGAATATACGATTAATCAGATTTCTCCCAACAAAAAAGCAGTTCCGGAATCACTTCCAAAACTGCTATATTTTGTGATTTGAAATTTCAATGTAGAGCGACGCTTTCGCTCTCGGTTATCCTACAATCTTGAATCTTTACCTTAAATCTAATACCATTCCGAATCACAATCTTTAAACCTAATAACTAAAAACCTAAACAATCTATTAACCTTTTGTTGATGCAAAGGTATGAAGGATTTGAATACATTCCAAGAACAAATAGGATTATAATCATTATTACATCGTTTTCTTGACCTAAATCAAATATTTGTGTGCGCACACACGTATAAAACGTCTTTTGTCCAGTCTTCTCCATTGATTGCCTGTATTGTATTAATACCAATACTTTTTGCAGCTTCCACGTTCTTTGGCCCATCGTCTATGAAAAGAGTTTCCTCTGGCTTCACATTTTCCTTGTCAAGTATGAATTCAAAGAACCTTCTTGAAGGTTTCAGCGCACCTATTTTATAACTCACATAAAGTTCATCCATATAATGCTTTATACTGTTGCCCTTTCCGTCAAACTCATTACTGCAAGTCCACGACATCATAAACTCATTTGTATTACTAGCTAAAGCTAGTCTATAACCCTGCTTGCACAGAGTCTCAAGAAGTTTTATATTTCTTTCTGGTAAATCAGCAGCATATCCAAGCCATGCATGTCTGCAATCATTCCAGCTGATTTCCTTACCAGTGTCTTTTTCCAAAGCCTCAAGAAACTCAATATCTGTGATTTTTCCTTCTTCTAAATCTCCAAATATTCCAGTCTGAGTATAGGCACTAAGACGTGAATCAGCATTCTTCAATCCCAATGCGGCAAAACGTTTTACTGATTCGTTACGATTGCTGGTATATATAACTCCACCTAAATCAAACAATATAAGTTTTATCATATCATTTTGAGTTTTGCGCAATTTTAAATAATGTACCCGTAGGACAAACGAAACGGCAATATGGACGAGGCACAAAAATAGATAATATCATAAATATAGCTGCTAGAACCAATACTGTGGCAGAGGCACTAGTAATGATAAAGGCTGAGAATATCTCATAATCCATCCATTCAAAACCTACACCAACAAGCATCATCATCATTAGGACGGCCCATAATATTTCTCTAAACTTTCCAAGCATCTTTACGGTTTCAGGTTTCATCTTAAGCTTATTATGCTTGTTTACCCTTCCAGCAAGTTCCTGCAATGATCCGCATGGACAGATATATGTACAATAATGGCTTCTCTTTCCAAAAAGCGGATAGACAAATGCCGTAATAAGCATTATAATAGGTATAACTGAAAACAAGATATTTATGCCTGTTGACATATATCCCACCATTAGCAAATAAGACAGGAATGTGCCACACCACAATCCCAATACGACAACATTAAGAACAAGTTGCACTGTGCGATATCTCTTTTTGCGATAAAACAATGGTATTATTGCTCCCATAAGCACAACAACAAGTCCAGCAATATTCTTAGCGCTAAAGTCCATGTTGTCAAAAGGTGACGATTTCACTGCGTTTTTTGCTGCGTATTGTAATCCTCGCTGCACATTACCAATTATGCCACGTGAAGAATATGTAGCACCGCTCACGCCATCTAATTTCGCTTTTTGAGCATCATCAACGGTTTTACCGTTCCAAGCTGTAAGCAACTTTGATGCTTGGGCAAAGAATTCAGGAGTTTCAGAGTTCTTCAGAGCCTTTATCTTCAGAATCTTCCCATCTTTCAGATATATCTCCAATGGTACATTGCCACCATATCCATTAACATCTTTAGCTAGTGATGATGTATTAATTATAACTGTTCCATCAGGCAACGAACTCATAGGATTAACTTTTCCACTCTTCTTAACAATTTCCTTATTCGCCATGCTCATCTTGTGCCCCCAAACCTTTCCGTCACGCACAACGGCAACGACAACAAGGGCGATAATGCATGTAGCAAGAGCCAGTAATTGCTTATAATTTTTATTCTTCATTTCTTTAATTTGTTATATTCAGATGCAAAACTACTAATAAAATAACAGTAACATCTTTACCACTCCACCATTTTAATAAATATTGGCATAAATAATTGATTAACTCTCATGTGTTTTTCTGCTTTTTAGCTACGCAGCTACGTCATTCGTTGAATCTCCTTTAAACAAAGGAGTTCATAAAGTATAAACCAGAAAAAATAGCTACGCCAAGCTACGGTCAAGCTACATCAATTATTATAGTAATAGTAAGCCTTATTTACAGCATACCATCCTTGTTATGAAAATATCAATTAAGTTATAATAACATTTCGTTATGTCAACCTATTCGGTTCTTCTTCAATTTAGGGGGAGATATCCTCAATAAATGAACTTGGACACCCAACCAGAAAAAGTTTTTTAATGTCACTAATGTCATAATGTCACAAACCCTTTGTTTATAAGGGCTGAGCGAGTGACATTAAGTGACATTATCGGTCTAAAAGTGGCATTATTCCCTAGAGTACACCTGTTTTTGGTGTTTTTTTCGCAATTATGCTATTTACATAATACATATTTTATGCTGATGGAGTTTTATCAAACATAAAGGCTGGCTTTCTAAACAGTATGGATAATACAAAAATCTACTCCATACACATATAGACACAATAGAATGAATTTTTAAGTATGCAAATATCATTTGAAACTGAGTGCACAAAAGATTACCTAAAATTTCTCTAGTTTTGTGCAATTAGATTACATCAATACGTGTGTAATTTGATTACATCAGCATGTGTGTAATCCGATTACACAACGTGTGTAACCGTGTTACACAACGTGAACAACCCTATTACACACGTTGTGTAATTGAATTGCCTAACGTGAAAAAAGGTATTACTTAGCGCAGGTAAAAGAATGATTATCAATAAGACTATAAGAATAAGATTGATGACAATTACCACTATTTTTACAGTTGGGTTCTGAGATAAAAACTAATTATATAGGGAAGTATAGCGCACATAAAGACGAGTACAGACCATCATAAACAAAAAAGCGTCTAGATATGTACTGCATGTTTGGCAAAAAATCGCAAAATATTAGTGTGATTTCAATTATATCGTCACTTTTACCCCAAGATCGTCACCGAATCGTCACTCCGAAATGCCGATAAACAGGGGGGAAAGTGATGGAGTAACGATTATTTAATCAAAAAAACTTTTTCTAGTAGAGCCAAAACAACTGCTTTATTCTACTAACAGAAACCTAGAATAAATTACTGACAGAAGAAAGTAATGAGCATAGGGATACTTATTTCAAGAATAATTCCATGAAATACAGCAACAGGAACCAATGTTTTATCATTGGCAGCCCTCAATATTGAAGGCAGACAAACATCCATTGAGTTTATTCCGGCAATAGAAATGGCGGCGAAACAACTACCCTTTCTCGTGAAATACTTGCAACCAAACAATGCAAGAAGTTCCCTAACCACATTTGCCAACAATGCAATTGTAGCTAGTTGAGTAGCCTGAGCTGGTCCAACAGTAAGAGTCTTCATCTGAGCAATAAGCACAGAAGACAATGAATAATAACCAAATCCACTGCCAATTGCCATTATATCACCTAATTTATGATTACTGAAAAAGAAGAATGCCAATGAAGTAAAAAGTAAAGTTCCAGTAATTGTGCATGCAGGCAACAAGAACATCTGCCAATGAATAGAACGTATCATTTTGCCAAGATTGTCCATACTGCCAACTCCAATTCCAACTTGCATAACTAGCAATGAAAGAATAATCATCGGCAAAGAGGTGGCATGCAACCACATAGGCGCCAAATCAAAAGCACCAATGGTAATTCCTAACAACAACGACACTAATAACAATAAATTCTCTTTCATTTTTGTTTTCCTTTCCTTGTCAGTACACGATTGAACAAATATGATGCGCCGAAACTGCCGACGATTCCAAACACTGCTATTACAACAGCTTGCCAACCGTAGTAAGCTATATTATTCAATAATGAATGGTTTGAACCTATTGTTATCCCAAAGACAAACAGTAATGCAAATATTGTGAGCCTTGTGGTCTTCTCCACATGCCTAATTCCGCGCAAATTACGCATCAAGTATCCAATACCGATACCAAGAAACAATAAGAATAATATTCTAAACATTTATAAACTTTCTTTTAAGAACTGCAAAGGTATAAAAATTCATTTAATTTGCAAAGTATATTTATACATATTTTAGTCGGCATTACTATATTACATATTAAATTGACTTATATCAAGAGTAATAAATTGCTATTAACAGTAAAAATATTATCTTTGCAAAAAAGAAAAAAAGCATTATGTCAAGCAAGGTATATACAATATATACATTTAGAGTATGTAACAAACCAAATACTTTTGAGTTATGAAACATATTAAATTTATTGCCACATTATTACTTTTGGCATCAACAATGCCAGTTTTGCAGTCTTGTCTAAACGATGATGACGATAACAACTACAGCATGCAATATCCTTCTGCTATAGTAACAGTAAAGAACGAAGTAGGTAAGCTGATGCTACAACTTGACGACAGCACCAAACTGTATCCGAGTAACATTACCAAACCACCATACGGTGACAAGGAAGTTCGAGCTCTGGTGAATTATAATAAGGTTAACAGCAACGATGTAAATTCTGTTTACGTAAACTGGATAGATAGTATACGAACAAAGAACATGGCTGCAGACTTGGGAACAAGCAATGATGCTAAATACGGAACAGACCCATTGGAAATAGTGAAAGACTGGGTGACAGTTGTTGAAGACGGATATCTGACATTACGCTTCCGTACATATTTCGGCAATCAGATTACTCACGAATTAAACCTCGTTAAAGGGAGCAATCCTTATGAGGTAGTGTTGCATCATAATGCCAACGGAGATAAAAGTGGTATATTGAAAGACGGACTTATTGCCTTCAGACTTGACGCATTGCCTGACACTCAAGGTAAAACAGTAGACCTAACAGTGAAATGGAACTCATTCAGTGGAGAAAAGACCGCTACATTCAAATACCGCTCAAGATCAACATCTAAATAATATATGAATATATTCGGCACAGACAAGGAACAACATATAATAAAACTATTCAGACGGAGTGATGCTTCGGCTATGGACTGCCTTTATGCAGAATATGCTGATTACCTAACCGCTGTCTGTGCCAGATATATAACTGACGATGACGAACTAAAAGATGTACTTCAGGAAAGTTTTATAAAGATATTCTCAAAAATAGGAGAATTCAATTATAGGGGAAATGGTTCACTGCGTGCATGGATTACACGAATTACAATTAACGAATCACTACAATCTATAAGGAAGAAAAAAAATTCACCTATTGTAAATATAGAAAAAGAGCCACCAGACATTCAAGATGATGAACCTGAAATAGACAACATAAGCGAAGAAGTACTGACAAATATGATAAGACAACTTCCTGACGGCTACAGAACAGTATTCAATCTTTTTGTAATTGAAGGAAAAAGCCATAAGGAAATAGCTGAGATACTTAATATAAAAGCTGATTCATCAGCATCTCAATTTCATAAGGCAAAGAAACAACTTGCCAAAATGATAAAGAACTACAGATTAAAAAAAGAATAAAATGAAGGATCAATGGATTAACGACATCAAAGACCGAATAAGGGACAGCCACAGAAAAGCCCCGGAAGGTCTGCTCGACGACATCAAGAAAGAGATGAAACGTCGTGGCATTGCTCCTGCATGCGCAAAAAAAACAAGCATAGCCTCTACCTGGACTTTGCGTTCAGCTATTGCTGTGGCAGCTATATCTGTCGCATTTATTCTATATAACTACAAAAATAACTATAATGACAATGATGATAGAAAAATAGCAAATATTACCAAAGAAACTACAAACAAAGAGATCGCCAAGAAAAATGGTCAGGACATATTGAATGACAAAAAAAATGGATATGGAAATATAATACACAGAATCTCAAACAACATAAAGAGAGAAATTGGATTAATGGCTGATGATATTGATGCAAGCAAAGACGCATCTAAGAATAAAGAAGACCTTATTGCGCAAGAGATAAACACAGTAAAAGAAACAGAAAATAAAACGCCCCAGCAGAAGACACCAAGTAATAAAAGAACATACACACAGCAGATATATAACGACTATCAATATGGGTATCATCACAGCAAAAAGCATGATTCTGAATTAAGAGTTTCTACATACTATTCTGGAATAATGAATGGTTATAGTAATTCACAACAAGGAATAATGTTGGCTGACGCATGCTTTTATGGAGAAAGTTCCGAAAAACTAGTTAATGATAAAAAATATTATGACGTATATTCAAACGATGAACTTATAACGGAAACTAAGCATCACCAGCCTATAAAACTAGGAATATCCATAAATTATAAAATTAATGACAAATGGAGTTTGCAGACTGGTTTCACATATAGTTACCTTTCATCAGACTTTAACATCAATAGTCATGGGGAGAAGAATATAAAGGAACAAAAGTTGCACTATGTTGGTCTTCCTGTTTCCGTAAGCTACAGCATTTGGCATAACAATGCCGTAAACATATATGCAACAGCTGGTGGAGAAGCGGAAAAACTAGTCAATGGTAAGGCTAAAACCACTCACGACGCTAATGGAATAGAAACATATTCTACTACAGAAAATATAAAAAGCAGCAAGCTGTTGTTTTCTACAAACGCCGCTGCAGGTATTGAATACAAAACTGGCAAATCATTCAGCCTATATGCCGAACCTGGTATAAGCTATCATTTTAAAAACGGAAGCGAGATAAAAAACATATATACAGAAAATCCTCTGAACTTCAATCTTAACATAGGTATTAGAATAAATATTAATAAATAGGAAAATGGTGAAGATAAAGCAATTTATCTTCACCATTTAATTAAAACTCAAAACCTAGATTTATATAAAAGTGTAGGCTATTCGTTTTGTTTGAGTATTCCAGATTAGCACCTAAAGGTCCAAATATCGTCTTGTAATAATATCCCAACTGATAACCAAGCATAGGTCCCTTATCTAAAATGTTTCTAAGTTTATCTGCATGTTGTGCAGCAGCAACATGAACCAAAATATAGTTATTTGTTCCCAGACGCTGTTGCGCCTTTAACTGCATTGCAATAAAATGCGGATCCGTCAATTCAACATTACCAACTCCAACAAACGGCATCTGTTGTTCAAAGTAATGTCCAAACCATTGACCACCAATGACATTTTGACGTATATATGGAATATCGCGTCCGAAGAGCAAACGACCATAAGCCATAGGTTGCAAAGTGAAACGACTATTTAGTGCAAATGAAATTCGCCACATTGCACTCAACTCACTAAAGCCAAGATGATTATCATATTGGGTGAAGTTATCTGTGAAATAAGCATACTCTGCATTAAACTTCGCTCCACGTGTTGGAAAAACGCCCATATTCTCAGAGTCATAATGTAAATTGGCATGATAACTCACATAATGGTCATCATGAAGTATAACATCACGCCCGAATGCGTCTCCAGCTACAAGCATGTTGTGATAGTTGTAATAATCAAAATGCGCGCTTAAATCCAATATAAGATTTTTCATATTAACTCCCACAATATTCAGTCCCAACTGATGATGATTGAATTTTATATTATAATCGTTATCGCCATGATTATAAATATCTATATCATCATAATGGAAAGTATATCCAAAACCAATTTTAATATTTTTCTTTGGCGTAAGTATAGCTTGCGCATGACCCATGATACGCTGTCCAAGTCGTAAAGTAGCCTCAATATCAACAGGTTTAACCGAAGACTTATAAACACCGTTAATCTGCAAAGCTACCATTTCTTCAGTATCAAATCTTACACCAAGATTTCCCTGTATTACATCATGAGTAGGTCTGGCATCAGCAGTTTTATTAGCGAAATCTACTGGAACCTTTGCCTCATCACTAGCATGGAGGTAATTAGGCATATAATCATCCGGATATCCCAACTTACGCTTCAGCGCAATCAACTCATCCCAATGTGCCATAGCTGCATCCTCTCCACGCCGTATAAGCGAATCAATGGCAACATTTGAAAAACTGGCAGGACCATAACCTGATGTATTAACTCGTATTGGAATATCTGTTATTGCAATATTATCATCATATTTGTTCTTACAATTAATGTCAATGACCTGAGTAAGAACAGCCGCTCCGGTTGTAAGTTCGTCGGCAGTCTTTGGTTTGCTTTGTACCGTTGAACCTATTATATAATCAGCTCCCATACTTTTTGCAACATCTGCCGGATAGTTATTGCGTAAACCACCATCAACAAGCATCATAGCATCCCTCCTTATTGGAGTAAAGGCATAGGGGATTGACATACTTGTACGCATCGCGTCAGCCAGCACACCGCTATGAAAATCATATTCTGTATTATCAACGATATTAGTTGCAACACATGCAAACGGAATAGGAAGTTTATTAAAATCCAAAGAATCGTTATATCCGGCAGTAAGACGAGTAAAAAGTTTAGATAGATTTTTACCCTGAATAAATCCTCCACCATCTAAAATATTCTTCTTTCTTGCTGTTAATGTTTTAGAAATGAAATATGTGTTCTGCCTTTCACGATTCAATAGATTCTGAGAATAATAATCATCACGGTCTGAAAGAATGAATAGCCAATCCTGCACACGAACAAGAGAATCAAGTTCATTTGCATTCCAACCAACACTAAATAATCCTCCGACAATACTACCCATAGATGTTCCAGTAATAATGTCCACAGGAATGCCAGCTTTCTGAATAACTTTGAGTACACCTATATGTGCCATTCCCTTTGCTCCACCACCGGAAAGTACCACTGCAACTTTCTTTTTGCCATTATCGGCATAAACATTTTCTGTAATGGAACAACATGTAAACAATAACAACAGAAGCCCCACTCTAGATACAAATCTATCCATATTAATATTTCAGCTTGATTTGTTTGCTAAGTTACATCAAAGGCATGACATCTCCAAATATTATATAAATATTTTACCTTCACAACATACGTTACTAATATTTAGGCAACTCAAAGATGTACATATAAATATCCGAAAAGCATTTGGTTGTTTAGATAATTATCTCTATTTTTGCAAGAAACTAGCACTGCATAGTTTTTTGATATAAAAGAATTATCGAGAAAATAGTATATTATAAATGAAACAAGAATATATTGATTACATAAACAAACTGGGACAACAGAATGTTCCATTTCTTTTTGTTATCAACTATAAAGGGGATGAAGCTATAATAAAACCACTTGAAGAAATAAACGATACTGAGATAAAATACGACTTCAACGGTATTACAAACTGTGTCTCAATGCCTGTAAATAAAGATGACGACATTATATGGAATATAGACATGCCAACTAAAGAAAGTTATGCCAAAGGGTTTAATGTTGTAAGAAGTAACATCATGGCTGGTAACAGTTATCTTGTAAACTACACATGCTGTGTACCGGTAAAAACCAATATGTCTATGGAATACATCTTCAATAATTCTAAAGCAAAATACCGTATTTTGATAAAAGATAAGTTAGTTTGCTTCTCACCAGAATCATTTATAAAAATAAACAACAGAAGAATATTTTCTTTCCCAATGAAGGGAACTGCCGACGCTACAAGTCCAGACGCAGAAAGCATATTACTTTCGGATGTCAAAGAAAGCGCAGAGCATGCTACAATAGTAGATTTGATACGCAACGACCTCAGTAAGGTTGCAACAAAAGTAAGTGTTGACAAATACAGGTATATAGACTATATATCAAACAACACAGGGAAGATTATACAGACAAGTTCACAAATCAGCGGACTGCTACCAAATGACTACAGACAACACCTAGGAGACATTATTGACTCGCAACTTCCGGCTGGTTCTATTACCGGAGCACCAAAGAAAAAAACTGTAGAGATAATAGCGGAAGCAGAAGACTATAAACGAGGTTTCTATACTGGAACAATGGGAATATGCGCCAACGGAAATATTGACAGTGCCGTAATGATAAGATTTATTGAGAAGAAAAAAAACGGATATGTCTTCAAAACCGGTGGAGGAATAACATCAAAGAGCGATTACAACAAGGAATACAACGAAATTAAACAGAAAATATATGTACCAATTTGTAGAGACAATAAAGATGATTAATGGCTGTGCATGCAATATCGATTACCATAATGACAGATTAAACTGCACACGACATCACTTTTGGCAAACGGAAAAAGATATAAACCTAAACGATTATATAACTCCTCAAGAAAATAATGCTACTATAAAGGTGAGGGTTGTATATGGAGAAAACGGTATTGAGGATATATCATATTCCGAATACTCTATGCGCAATATAAAAAGACTAAAGATTGTTACTGACAACAATATAGAATATAGTTTCAAAAGCACAGACCGTTCCACAATAAACAAACTTATTGAAAAGAAAGGCTTCTGTGATGAAATTATTATTTCAAAAAACAGACTCCTTACAGATACATCTTTTACGAATATTGCCCTATATGATGGAAAAACTTGGTACACTCCAAAGCATCCTCTCCTTAAAGGAACAAAACGAGCCGATCTTATTAAGAAGAATATTATTATAGAAAAGGATATACATGAAAATGAAATCTTTGAATACAAGGCAATAAGTCTGTTCAATGCAATGATTGAATTTGGAGATATTGATATACCTATAAACAAAGACACATTATCATTATAGCCATATTTCGTTACTTAGGCAAGCGGGATTGAAGTCATTATTAAAAGCCCAATCACAAATAGCTGAAAAAAGTATTGACGAAATCATCAACATACATTTCATTTATTATACTTTGATTTATAAAAATACTGATTGTAATAATACCACCAGTAAGTGTTGCCGAAGGTATCTCTTAACGATGCAGCACGCTCAACAGGATTATTATATTTATGAATTAATGTCTGGAAATCCTGGAAATCAGCCTCCATTACCGTACTACGATATGAGATAAAAGGATTAGAACGCAAATGATTATACAAAGTAAGAGCTTCACGATAATGCTTTGGCATCTGACCATGAATATCATAATACAAACCTATAGAATGTACAAAAGCATCCAAATTACCATCAAGAAGATAAGCACATAGCAAATAGTCATGAGCTGACTTAGTGGCAAGTTTATGACGATGTACGAACTTAAGATAGTGCATCGTTGACATGTGCTGTTTTAACCAACATCCAAGACTTTTATATAAATTCTTTTCAGGATACATTAGATACTTCACACTCTTACCATTAGGAAGCATTGCAGCAGAACCACCTACCAATGGATACTCAAACAAGCGGTCTCCCAACTGATTTTTTTGGGCAAGAGCATAAATGCGCAAACTTGTGAGGCTTGAATCTGTTTTATTTGATTTATCTCCAGTTGCCAATGCTTCATCGAAAAGGCTGTCTTTAAGGCAACTCTCAACATGCATGCGATAGTGAAATACATCATTATGATTGCTGAATACACCCACGAATACAAACATAACGCACATTGTGGCATAGTTTATCCATGCACGGCGAGAAAGAAATCCTTGCGACGAATCTACGGGTTCGTACGGCTGTACTTGGCGTGCATACCACATAACGCCAATACATATAAGCATAAGAACAGGCCATGCTACAAGCCATGCGCCGAAAGTAAAATTCTCGTCAATAGAATTGTCTGGCGAAGTAATAACTGCAAGCGTAAGCAGTGATGGGAAAAAAGTAATTGCATGTGCACGACCTTGCAAACGGAATAGTGCATAAAAACCTATCTGCAATAGCCACAAAACTATAGTAATGAGAACAGCTCCGATTGTGCGGTTATAATGTGTTAGCCCATCAGACAACACATGCTGTGCCATTGCCAAAATATCATCCTGATAATCATAAAGATACAGAAACGTAAAAGAAACAAATAAGACGGCACACGCAACTCTTATTATACGAGTGCCATCCTTAACAGAATAGTTCGACATTATTATATAATGAATATATTATCAATTTTTACGTAACACCAATGCTGAACGAGCAGGTAGGTAAAGTTTCAACCATTCCTTACGCTCATCAACATATAAAGAATCGTAAGTAGTAAGATGCATCATAGAATCATCATTCAAGCCATTACCACCGAATTTTTTATTATCGGTATCAAGAACAACATCATAGCTGCCTGTAGGAACAAGGAATCCATAATCTGCAAACGAACGAGTTGGCGAAAAGTTGAAAACAAAAAGAAGATCCCCACGCATATAAGCCAATATTTGGTCGGAATCATTATGCCACATTTCAAGAACAGGAGTGCGGTTAAGATTCTTCTCGCTTTTTATCACCTTAAGCATCTCTCGATCGAAATCACCAAGATAATGATAATCCAAATCCTTATTGTCCACAAGATTCCACTGACGACGTGCATACTTATGACTCCAGTTATTGCCTTCGCGTGGAAAATCTATCCATTCAGGATGTCCAAATTCATTACCCATAAAATTAAGATACCCACCATTTATTGTAGATGCAGTCACAAGTCTTATCATCTTATGAAGAGCTATGCCACGATAAACCTTTTCATTCTCATCACCCTTCTTGAAATGCCAATACATATCAGCATCTATAAGACGGAATATAATTGTCTTATCACCTACCAAAGCTTGGTCATGACTCTCACAATATGATATTGTCTTTTCATCAACACGACGATTTTTAACCTCCCAGAATATGGAACTCGGTTTCCAATCCTCGTCTTTCAATTCTTTTATTGACTTTATCCAGAAATCAGGAATATTCATTGCCATGCGATAGTCAAATCCATATCCGCCATCCTTAAACTTAGCTGCCAGTCCAGGCATTCCGCTAACCTCTTCGGCAATTGTTATAGCTTTGGGATTAACTTCATGAATAAGAACATTTGCCAATGTAAGATAGCAAATTGCATTATTATCCTCATTATCATTGAAATAATCACCATATCCACCAAAAGCCTCGCCAAGACCATGACTATTATAAAGCATTGACGTCACACCATCGAAACGAAATCCATCAAAATGGAATTCAGTCAGCCAATACTTACAATTGCTCAACAGAAAATGTGTAACATCATCCTTTCCATAATCAAAACAAAGACTATCCCAAGCCGGATGTTCACGACGTTCTCCTGGATAGAAATACTGGTTAGGGTCACCTGCAAGATTACCCAAGCCTTCAACCTCGTTCTTTACGGCATGAGAATGCACGATATCCATTATCACAGCAATACCTTTTGAATGTGCGTCATCAATCAGAGCCTTCAACTCTTCAGGAGTTCCAAAACGACTAGACGGCGCAAAGAAAGAGCTGACATGATAACCGAAAGAACCATAGTAAGGATGCTCCAGTATAGCCATAATCTGAATACAGTTGTAGCCGTCCTTCACAATTCTTGGCAAGATATTATCCTTGAACTCAGTATATGTACCAACTTTTTCGGCATCCTGTCCCATACCGATATGACATTCATAGATAAGCAACGGAGAAGTTGATGGAGAGAAAGACTTTACATTCCACTGGAAAGATTGTTCTGGACTCCATACCTGCGCTGAAAAAATATTTGTGTGTTCATCCTGCACAACACGTGTTGCCCAAGCTGGTATGCGTTCACCTTCTCCACCATTCCATTTTACATGCATCTTGAACAAGTCTCCATGATGAATATATTTAATAGGCACACGAAGTTCCCAATCTCCCGACCCTTCAATACGATGAGCGAGAAACTTATCATTCTCTTTCCAATCATTGAAGTCACCGACAAGATATATTGCAGTGGCATTAGGTGCCCATTCACGGAACACCCATTCCTTACTCAACATATGAAGCCCATAATACTCATGCCCAGTAGCAAAATCAGCAAGACTTTTCTTACCGCCATTAGTAAACTGAGCCAATTTGCGCAGCACACTATCGTGGCGTCCACGAATAGCATCCTCGTAAGGTTCAAGGTATGGATCGTTTTTCACGAGTCCAATATGTCCACCAGCCGGAGCCTTCTTAGTTGTTTTTGCAGCAACTTTCTTTTCTGTAGCTTTCATTGTTGCCATAATTTAAATTTTTATGCTAGAATCTTTAAAATGACCTTTCTAAGACAGCCAGATTCAGAGATACATGGTGCATGACCATCCTGTGGGAAAAAAATTGCCATCTGTCCTGGATTAATAGTCACATAAGTCTGAGCCTCTAAACCAGGAAGTTTAGCAATATCTTTCTGTTCATCAAACTCAACCTCAGGTAATTCGTCAACAGGAGTGTATCCAAAAGTTTCTGAATCACTGACTGGGATTTGAATATCTATCATTTTCTTGTGATATTCAAGAACTGCATCTTGTAGTTTCTTACCTGGTTTAGCCTGTACATTTACAAACAAGTCTGTTCCCTTAATCTCATGTTTGCCTTCTTCGAGAGTATTTAGGTCATTGCTTTCCAAAAACTTCACTACATCAGCGAACAAAGGATTCATATTTATATATTTAAATAGATTCTCAATTTTATCAATAATCATGATTTCAATGTTTTAAGTTGTTGTTTTTATATTATTTGCCGTATTAGTCTAGAAATAATTTACCACTCTCATAGTGTCCAGTTTTTGTGACGTTTCCGTTACGATCTTTCTCTAAAAAACGTCCGTCACGAACATCATCGACATAAGAGCCCTCAAAACGGTTTCCATCTTTATCCTCCTCAATTGCAGCACCATTGCGAAGACCATTTTTATATGTTCCCTTGAAACGACTTCCGTTAACATAATGAATTATTACCTCTCCATCGATATGTCCGTTCTTAAAATCACCTTCGAAAACATCACCATTTTTCTTAGTAAGTTTGCCATGCCCATTCTGTAAATCATTTTTCCACAAGCCTATATATACATCGCCGGTACGCCATTCGTAAGTACCCATGCCGTCCTTATCGCCTTCATTGAAATGTCCTGTGTAACGATCACCAGAAGAATATTTGAATATACCTTCACCAGTACGTTCGCCCTGAGCATAATCACCTTCATACACATCACCATTCTGGAACTTGTATATACCGCTGCCATTCTGTATATCGTCAGCCCAATTACCAATATATACATCACCATCAGCATACTTATTAGTACCCTTTCCTGAACGTTGATTATTAGCCCACATACCATCATACGTAGTACCGTCACTCCAATCAAAAAAGCCATGTCCACTTTTTTGATCCGCTTTCCACATACCATCATAATATGCACCACTAGAATAAGTATAACGTCCCTTGCCCTCGCGTTTATCCTGCGACCAAGAACCATCATACTTATCACCATTATAATAATACATGATGCCCTGCCCCTGTTGGAAATCACGGAACCACAAACCTACATACTTGTTATTATTAGAGAAATAAAAAGTTCCACGACCATGCTGCTGATCCTGAAACCATTGTCCGTCATATTTTTCACCATCAGAAAAAGAGTAAACGCCATATCCATCACGCTTACCTTTTATATACTCACCGACATAACTGTCTCCATTTTTGAAGACAGCATTACCTTTGCCGTTGGGCTTTCCATTCATCATCTGTCCCTTATATTGACCACCATCATGTGTCGTGCACGAGCCTAAGACTATCTTCTGTGCTGTAGCCATAAACGGTAGAATTAAGGATATAATTGATATAATAAGCTTTTTCACTGTATTCCAAATTATAGTTTCAAGCCCAAAGTTAACAAAATAATGGTGAATAGCAAAATAAGTTAGTATTTTTTATTAATTTTGCAGCAACAAATAACAAAAAAGGAAGATGAAATTTATAGGATTAATCCCTGCCCGATACGCTTCCACACGTTTTCCGGGCAAGCCACTTGCCCTTTTGGCAGGCAAGCCAGTAATACAACACGTATATGAGCAGGCTTCAAAAGTTCTTGACGCCGTATATGTTGCGACTGATGACGAAAGAATATATAATAAGGTAAAAGAGTTTGGAGGAAAAGCTGTGATGACATCAACTGAACATCACAGCGGTACAGACAGAATAGAGGAAGCTCTCCAAAAAATAGGTGGCAATTTTGATGTAGTTGTAAACATACAGGGAGACGAGCCTTTCATACAGAAATCCCAAATAGAAACTCTATGTAAATGCTTTAACAATAAAATTACACAAATAGCAACACTGGGTAAACCTTTTGAGAGCATTGAAGCAGTGGAAAACCCAAATTCACCTAAAATAGTTATCGACAATAATGGGTATGCAATGTATTTCAGTCGTAGCATAATACCATTCATACGTGGTGTTGAGAAAAATGAATGGCTAAAAAAACATACATTTTTAAAACATCTTGGCATATATGCATACAGAGCAAACGTGCTAAATGAAATAACTAAACTACCACAATCAGAATTGGAACTTGCAGAAAGTCTGGAGCAATTACGCTGGCTGCAGAACGGATACAAGATAAAAGTGGGACTCACAGACGCCGAAACAGTTGGCATAGATACCCCAGACGATTTAAGAAGGGCTGAGGAATTTATTCGTAATCATCAATAATATTATTCGTAAAATCCATCATTGGTTTGGCTGTCTTGAAAATATCGACCATGTTTTCTAGCCAGCCATCACCTTCGTAATAATCATCGGCTACATATTTCCAGCAAGCATAATCTTTCATTTTTAGATACTCAATAAACTCATAATCACGAGGAAATCCTTTTGGCGACGTTTTAAGATGTGTAAGTCCAAATCCTTTTCCACTATGCTTTTCCCAATCGCCCTCGTTAGGATAACCAAATAGATTAATAAACTTGCCATTATTAACACACTTGCGCCATTCGTCAATATTACCCATTATCTCATTTCGACAAGACGTAAGGATATTTGTAGGCAACCAATAAGCGCCAGCTGAAACAATACATGCTCCAGGTTGCAGATGTATATAATATCCTGCATGAAGAGATTTTTTTCCATGAGCACCTATATACGCACCAAAATGATCTTTATAGGGTCGTTTGTCCTCTCTGAAACGAACATCTCTATAAAAACGAAAACATGCATCCTTGGCTGTAATATGTGAAATAGAAGGATCAAACTTCGATATAGCAGCTATTGCCTTCGTCACACCAGCCTCAAATTCAGCCTTGCAACTATCATATTCATCCTTATGATCATGAAACCAGTCACGATTATTATTTTTGGAAACTTCACTTAGGAATTTCAATATTCTTTTAGCATCCATAGTTTATTAATTTGATTATTCTGTTGCAAAGATACTATTTTTTTGTATTTTTGCAACATGACAAGAAAAGAAAGATTCAACTATATTCTAGATTACTTCAACAAGGAAATGGGAAATGTAACTACCGAACTTGATTTCGGAAGTGCATTTCAATTACTTGTTGCAACTTTACTTAGCGCGCAATGTACCGACAAACGCATAAACATGGTTACTCCAAATTTGTTTAAACACTACCCCACTGCAAATGAAATGGCAAAGGCTGATGTTGAAGACATCTTTGAATTAGTTAAAAGCGTTAGTTATCCAAATGCAAAAGCAAATCACCTTTCGGAAATGTCGAAAATGTTGATTCGTGACTTTGGCGGAAATGTGCCTGACAACACAAATGATTTAACCAAACTTCCTGGAGTTGGCAGAAAAACAGCAAATGTAATTCAAGCTGTGTGGTACGGCAAGCCTACTCTTGCCGTTGACACACATGTATACAGAGTAAGTCACAGATTGGGCCTTGTTCCTGCCGACGCGAACACCCCATTTAAAGTTGAATGCGCACTACTGAAATACATACCTGAGAATGAAGTGACAAATGCTCATCATTGGCTACTTCTACATGGCAGATACACATGTAAGAGCCTTAAACCTCTATGTGATAAATGTGATTTGAATGAAATATGCCCCAAAATTATGCAAAATAGCAAACTGGAATAATAAGGAACAAAACGAATAAATTAAAAAAAGGTTGGAAGAAATTCTTCCAACCTTTTATAGTATAAATAATGATATAATTATTTTTTCTCTGTAGCAGCAGCCATCTTTGCAGAAGGCTTGTAAGACTTATTAAGACCTGCAATAACTTCATTTGTTATATCGTAAGTCTTATCTGCATAAAGGAGGTTATCACCAGCCTTGCTCAAAATCAAAGTATACTTCTTATCCTTGTTATAAACCTTAAGGAAATTCTGTATACTGTCACGAAGAGAATTATTATATTTATTTGTCTCAGTCTGGAACTCATTGCTCAAGCGCTGATTCAAAGTCTGTAAATCCGCATTCTGTCTCTGCAAACCTGCATTGATAGCCTCAGCCTGTTCACGAGTGTATGCATTCTGCTGAACTTTCTGCTGAAAATTAGCGGCTGCAGCCTGTAGTTGCTGTTGCTTTGCGGCAAGAGTACTCTGTATATTCTGACCCTTCTTCTGTAGAATCAATGAATAGTCCTTGCAGAACTTATATTGACTCATAATACTGTCAACTTCAACATAAGCTATTTTTAGTTTTGTTGGGTTTGACTGAGCGGCATCAGATTTAGAGTCCAGCTTTGGAGCAGACTGGTCGCAACTAGTCATAGCCATCGTAGCTATAGCTACAACTGCCATGGTCTTGAAAATGTTTTTCTTGTTCATTTTTATTTAACTTTTAACTTTTTGAATCAATATATTACAGTACATATTAGCAAATCAATAAGCTTTTCCTGCTTGACGAGCCTCTTTGTCCTGATCTATAACACAGTGTATACCCTTCTTCCTCAATCCAGGATTATCATGGATATGCTGAGAAGAGAACTGCCCATTCTTACGAAGAATGATTTTCACGCATAATAATGCAACACAGATAGCAATTATTAACACGCTCAATAATAATGTTTCTACCATTTTTATTACTTTTGCAGTGATTCTTTTACACTAAACAGTGGCAAAGGTAACATAAAACAATAAAAGGACAAAATAAAACAAAATAAAAAGATATAAAAAATGAGTAATTCAGAATTAAAACCAGCTCATGTATTTGAGCAGTTTGCGGAAATTAATAAGATTCCACGTCCTTCAAAGCACGAGGACATGATGATTGAGTATCTTAAGAAGTTTGGTAAAGACCATAATCTTGAGACAAAAGTTGACGAAACAGGTAATGTTCTTATACATAAACCTGCAACAAAGGGATTTGAAAACCGTGCTACAACAATATTACAAAGCCACATGGATATGGTATGTGATAAACTTGTTGACGTGGACTTTGATTTCCACAAGGATGCCATACAGACATATGTTGACGGAGAATGGATGCACGCAAAGGGTACGACTCTTGGTGCCGACGACGGTATCGGAGATGCTATAGAGTTGGCTATTCTCGCCAGTGAAGATATTGAACATGGCCCTATAGAATGTGTATTCACACGAGATGAAGAAACCGGACTTACAGGAGCATTCGGTATGAAGTCTGATTTCATGAGCGGTAAATATCTTATAAACCTTGACTCTGAAGACGAGGGACAGATATTCGTAAGTTGTGCAGGAGGTATTAATACCACAGCAACATTTACATTCAAGCGCGAGAAAGCTCCAGCAAACTACTTCTTTATGGAAGGTTCTTTAAAAGGATTAAACGGCGGTCACTCTGGTGATGATATAAACAAGAAGAGAGCAAACGCTATAAAGATTATGGCACGCTTCTTATATATGGAACAGGACA